>CATLFA010000012.1 GCA_949927585.1 uncultured Clostridiaceae bacterium | reverse complement strand
GCACTAATATATTCATTTTTTCTCCTTCTTTCATTAATAATTATAACACATATTTATATTTTTGATAATATTCTTTTTAATTGTAAGAAAAATTTAAGAATTTTTTCATTTTTTCTTAAAGCACTTTTTTTATTTCCTTTGTATAATTAGTACAAGCTTATAGGAGGATTAATTAATGAAAAGTAGTAAAAAAAGAAAAATTAGAATTAATTATAAAAAGATGTTTTTAAGCTTATCTATTCTTATTGTTGTAATATGTGTTTTTATAAATATTAATAAAGGTAATTCAAAGTTTATTGCTAATATTAATAATATTTTTAATTCAACTTCAGATTTACCTGAATATGATATTATAAAACAAGATATAAATAATAATTATGTTGGAATAGGTCAAGAAAAAGTTAATAATAAAGATGGGTATTTTACCACCTTTACTACTCAAAATAGTAAAACATATAAAGAATATAAACAAAATGGTAATTCTTCTTGGTGTAATAATAAATATTGGGATAATACAATGGAAACAGATGGATGTGGAATTACTGCAATATCAATTATTTTAAGTGGCTATGGAAAAAATTTTACTCCTGAAAATTTAAGAAAGAAATATTACCCTGTTTTACATGGAGATAAAATTTCTAATGAACTATATAATAGTTTTGGAATTTATAATTCTGACTTTTTATATGATTCTGATAGTTTGTCTAATGAGTATATTAAAAATCATTTAGCTAAAAATAAGCCTATTCTTATTTGTGTTTGGAATAAGCCAAATAGCAACCGCTGGACAACTGCTTCTCATTATATGGTTTTACTTGCGACTGATGAAAATAATATGGTTTATGTTTCAAACCCAAATGGATTAGAAAACAATTATAAAAGCTCTGGTTGGTATGATATTAATGAAGTAACACCTTATATTGCAAAAGCATTATTTATATTACAATAAAGGGCAAAAAATATTAAGGGCTTTATTCGGTATTTATTATGTGTATTCTAACCGATTAAGCCCTTATAACAAAAACAAATTATTTTAATGTAACAATAAATTTTTATTTAGTAATATTTTATTTGAAATTTATAACAATTTCTCCTATTCCGCCATCTATATCTATAACATTTTCTCCGTCACCTATTGTAGTATTGTTTGATACTTGCTTTCCATTTAGTTTTATATTCCCTATTCCTTTTTCTACTTTTAATTTATAATCTTCAATATTTCCATCTATATTTAGTTTTAAACGTCCTATTCCTGTATCTATTTTATTATTTCCTGTTATTTTCGCATTTATAGTGGTTTCTCCAACTCCTAAATCAAAGTCTAAATCATGCATTATTCCATTTTCTATTGTAAATTTTCCTACTCCTCCATTTATATCTACATTGTCAGAAATAATATTATTAATTATTGTTTCTCCTGCACCTAAATTTAATTTTATCTTTTTTGCTTTTATTTCTTCTATATTTACTATTCCTGCACCTGTTTGTATATTTGCTTTTTCAAACTCTATATTTTCTGGAATATATACTATTAGTTCTTCTTCATTTGAATTTCCCCAAAACCAATTATTTTGTTTTTCTAGTATTTTTAGTTTATTATCTTTTTGGTTAACTTCAATGTTATCATTACTTGTTTGTACTTCAAATTTTTCGCCTATTTTAATTTTTAAATTGCTATATTTTATATCTATGTCTAAATATGCATAATCATTAATTTCTTCTAATTCTAAAGTGCTTATTTCTCTAATAGTTTCTGTACCTTCTTTTTTCAATCCTAAAATGTTTGACATGATATATATACCTGTTAATATTCCAGAAAATATTGTAACTATTAGAAATATTGCAAAAGCTAGAGCTAAATATTTTATTATTTTTTGTGTTGTATTCATTATTTTATTTCTACACCTCCAAATATACAGTTTGCATTAATGTATATTGTATGTACATTTTCAATTTCTACTTTAGCTTTTTTCTTTTCCTCTACTCCTCCAAATATTGATGATGATTTTACTTTAACTTTTACATTCTCTGGAACTATTATATCTATCCCTCCAAATATACTAGTTGTATTAATAACTACATCACTTTCTATTATTGCATTTGTTAGGTTACATTTAACCCCACCAAATACTGCTGTTAAATCTGCACCTGTAAATTTTTCGCTATCGAATTTTATATCTTGACCAGAAAAAGTTGCACAATATTCATTTTCTTTTGTATTATTTTTGTTTAGTTTTTTTATTTCCTCTGCTACTTTTTTATCAAAAGTATCTTTAAAAATAAATGATAGTCCTATTATTACTAAAATTGCTGGAATTATTAGTTTCCATATCATATTAAAGTCTAATATATTTTGACAGCATAGTAATAATACTATACCTATTAACAGACCTATTATATTTCCTGTTTTTTCTCTTTCTTTAAATAAACCAATAAAGCATGGTATTATAATAAATAATGTCCACCAACCATCAAAAAATACATTTATTTTTGCAACACCTAGTGCATTTAGTGCTATTATAATTCCTAAAGCTATAAATACTATTCCCCATAATATGTTTCCTATTTTTTTCATTTTATTTTCCTCCTTTAATTATATTTATATTATCATATAAGAAAATAATTATCAATGTTTTTCTGTAAATTGGTATATACTACTGAAAAGTAATTTTTCATTATATGTATTAAATTATCTGTCACTTAGTTTGTGTTTTACATATACTTTTTTATATGCTTGAAACAAATAAAAACATATACAAAGCTCCTATGTTTATCTTCTATAACTTAAAATAGAATAGTTTCATGCAATATAAAAAGCGGAATTTATTCCGCTTTTTCTATCCTAATGCTACATCTAGTACCATCATTAGTACAAATCCGCCAATTAGTCCAAATGTAGCTAAATTTTTGTTGTCTTTTACTGATTCTGGTAGTAATTCTCTTGCAACTACTATTATCATTGCTCCTGCAGCAAATGCTAGTAAGAATGGTAGCATACTTCTTATATATAGTACAAGCACTGCTCCAATTACTGCAGATATTGGTTCAACTAATGCTGACGCCTGACCTATCATAAAGCTTTTAAACCTTGAATATCCTTCACTTCTAAGTGGAAGAGATACTGCTGCTCCTTCTGGGAAATTTTGAATGCCTATACCTAATGCTAACATAATGGCTCCTATTAATGCCATTCCTGGTACACCACTTGCAATTCCACCAAATGCTACACCTATTGCCATTCCTTCTGGTATATTGTGTATTGTTATTGCTGATATTAAAAGTATACTTCTTTTTAGTGATGAATCACTTCTTAAATTTCCTTTACTTTTTAAAACTTTATCTAAAAATTTATCAGATAGTAACACAAATAGTCCTCCAACAATAAAACCTACTGCCGGTAACAACCATTCTATGTATCCTAGTTCTGCTGATAATTCAATAGATGGAGATATTAGTGACCAAAAAGCTGCTGCTATCATTACTCCTGCACTAAAGCCTAATATTGTGTCTAATACTTTTTTATTTATTTCCTTGAAAAAATATACTACAAGTGCTCCAAGTGCTGTTACTCCCCAAGTAAATGTTGCTGCAATTAATGCTTGAATTACTGGACTTAAACTTTCAAACCAATCCAATCTTCTCACCTCACATTACATAATATGTTAAATACGCATATTATGACACAATATGAGTTAATATTTTAATTTTCTTCTATAAGCTAATTGCTTGTTTAGTTCCGCCCCTAAAAACACTGTATAAAAACATGCATATGTCCACATCATTACAAGTATAAGTGTTGTTAAACTTCCATATGTTATTGAAAAACCTTTAAATACATCTAAATAAATTGAAAATATAAATGAAATAACATTAAGTACTATTGCTCCGAATATTGCACCATATATTTGGCTTTTAAATGTTACTTTGTGTTTTGGCATAAATTTATATATAATTAAAAATATTATAAAAGTTATAAATATAAATCCTATTTCTGTAACAATAGCAGATACTCCTGTAAATTCTAAAAATGCACCAAAGTTTTCTTGAATTATTGATACAAAACTATTTCCAAATACTAGTAATGCAAGTCCAGCTGTTATTAATATAATAAATATTATTGTTTGTAATATTGCTTTAAGTCTTAATATAAAATAATTTTCCTTTTTTTCCCCTTCTATTTTATATATTTCTCGTATTCCTTTTGTTAATGCATATAAACCCCTTCCCGCTGACCATAATATAAATATAATTGATATTGAAATTGTTCCTATAGATTTTGAGTATACCTCTTGTACTATTCCTAAAACTAGCTCATTCATACTATTTGGTATTACTTTTGAAATAGCTTCAAATAAATTTTGCTGGGTTATACTAGTATATTGTATTAAGGTTATTAGTATTATTGCAAATGGTATAAATGATAATATTGTATAATATGCACATTGTGCAGAATATTCGCTAACATGGTCTTCACTCATTTGAGTAAGTAATTTGTTTATATTTTTATAATTTCTTTTCACGAATTCTTTCATTTAATTCCCCTTACATATTATATTCTTCCATATTATCACATATAAATACATATTTTATATTACATCTGATTTTTTTGGCATTACAATTGCAGCTATTATATATGCTATTATTCCGCTTCCTGCACATGCTGTAAATAATATCCATCCTAACCTAACTAATGTTGGGTCAATGTCAAAATATTCTGCTATTCCTCCACATACTCCATCTAGTTTTTTCCCTTGTTCTATTTTGTATAATCTTTTTTTCATTTAACTTTCTCCTTTTATCTTTTTTCTTTGTTTGTAAATTCTTTATCAAATTTTTCTTGTGCTTCTTTTATAAAAATTTTACTTCTACCACAATTAGGTGCATTTAACGGGCAATGATTATAGCAACCTCTACATGTTAATTTTGCTAAATATTCCTGAAATTTTTCTTCCATATATATTACCTCTTCCTTAATTTTTCTATTTAGGGGTGATTATTGCTTTTTAAAATATTCTTTTCCTACCTTACATATAGGACACTGAAAGTCTTCTGGTAGTTCTTCTCCATAATATATATATCCACATACAGAACATATCCATGCTGTTTTTCCTTTTTCAGTAGTAACTTTTAATAATTCTTCTTTATGTTCTTGATAATATGCATAACTCATTGGTTCTTTTTCTTCAAATACATCTGCTTCTATTACTTTTCCTATAAATAGTGTATGTGTATCATTTTCTATAGAGTCAACTTTTTCACATACCATATATCCTAATGAATCATTTATTACATCTATATTTTCTACTTTTGTTGTTTCTACATTTTCAAATTTGTTTATTTTTCTTCCAGTATTGAAACCGAAAGTTTTTATTATTTCTGGATTTACCTCTTTACTTAATATTGATATTGCAAATTTATTATTTTTCTTCAATAATTCGTTAGTATAATTGCTTTTCATTACAGCTACTGCTATTAGTGGCTCTTCTCCTGTGCTTACTTGTGATACTGCATCTACTATACAACCTCCTTCTTTGGTTGTTAATACATACATTCCTTGTGTTATTTTTCTTGTTATTTTTTTATTTTTCATGTGTTTTATATTCCCTTCTATTTATATACTCATATTTTCTTTATATTAGCATAAAAGCAAACAATTAGCAAGGCTAACTATTTGCTTTTTCAGTCTTTTTACTATTCCTCTTATGTTTACTTTTTATTTACTAAATTATTGCTATATCTTTAATATTTGTAATTTGCTTTTTATATATTTTTGACATTTTATCATTTATCATGTTTATTATTTTCGCATAAATGTATAGTTTAAAGCTATCTATATTAGATATTTTCTTTTTAGGTTTGTATTTTACCTTATGCTCTGTGGTTGCCCAAAAATCCATTAGTACTGTCCTTATTTGTATTTCTACTTTTATATGTATTGTTTCTTCTTTTATTTTAATTGGTACTTCTATTATTATGTGGTAAGCTGAATAACCACTCTTTTTTGCCTTTTTTATATAGTCTTTTTCTTTTAATATTTTTATGTCTTTTTGATTTTTTATAATATTTCTTATTTTATAAATATCTTCTTTATAATTGCAAACTATTCTTACTCCAGCAATATCATTAATGTTTTGAATCATATTTTCATAATTTACTTCTATTTTTTTCTTTTTCATCTTTCCAGCTATACTTTCTGGGCTTTTTATTCTTGATGTTATATTGGTTATTACTTCATAATTATAATGTTCATTTAATAGTCTCCTTAAATTTGTAAATTTTTCTACTATGTTATTTAATGCTTTTTGGTAAATTAGCATAATTATTTCAAATTCGTTATATTCTTTTTCTATTTTTATTAGTTCATTATTTTTTTGTATTTCATTTTCTGTCGTTAATATACTTTCCATTTTATCCCTCCTTACTTAGGTTATATGGATTATATATTAGATTTGTTAAACATATATTAACGTTTTGTGACTTTTTTGTGTTATTTATTAAAAAAAATCATTTTTTCTCCTAATTCCTCTTATTTTCTAGCTTAAAAGCTTATTTTTTATAAAATTCTTCTTTCACGAATAGAAATTCTTACATATACTCTTGCACAAGGTTGAATATTTTGATTGAAAAAAACATAATTCAAAATGTTTAATTAGTAAGAAATTGTAAAATCAATAACCTACAGAGTTGTAACTTTGTAGGTTATTGATTTTACAATTTCTTACTAATTTTCTTTAATAGCAAGGTATGCAACAGAATCATATACATAAGAAAATCCATCTTTGCCATTCGATGTGATGTTTGAAGGTTCACTACCAGGAATTGGTCCTTCATACCCTGGGTCAGATTGTACAATATCTGGTTGTCTATACCATCCCATTTTATGAAACCATATTCCTGTATCTCTGTCTTGCCGAATAAAATGGAAATCGCCTGTTGGTAATTCCTTATTAGGAGGAGTATAGAATACTTTTACAAGATATTCATTCTCTTGTAAATTTTTTTCTTCTTCTAGTTCTAACTTCCTAAATGAAATTCCTAAATTTTGCAGGTCTATGACGATTTTTCCCATAAGTTCTTCAGTGCTCTCTCCATAGTATGGTAAGCATTCTGTAAATCCTGGAATAAAGTACCTTCCTTTCATTCCATTGTACATAATTCCTAATGAATATGCATAACAGTTTGTTGTTTTCACAGTTTCTGCATCAAGCACTATTGGATTGTTTCCTTGCAACAAATCTTCTGACCGACAAATAGTGTCTTTTATTGCTTCTATTTCGAGAATACGCATATTATTACCTCTCTCTTTCTTAAAAACAAGTTTTATGTAATTTAATTATATTATATTTTTCTTTTAAAGTCAACTTTATGTAAAAATACTTTATTGAACACTCGGTCACTTATTTGACACTTACTACTTAATATGATATTCTCCATATCAAGATTATATAAAGGTGTTGATTTATTTGGAAAGAATGAAATTGAATGATAGAGTTTTACCTTCTTATACAAAAGGTGAGGAAATTTTTAATATGGTTACTCATATTGTGGGTGGTGCTTTAGGTGCTATTGCCCTTATATTGGTACCTATTTTTGCGGGTATTCACAATAATGTTTATGGCATTGTTAGTGGTATTATTTTTGGTTTTTCTATGATTTTACTTTACTCAATGTCTAGTATATATCATGGGCTTAGTCCTAAACTTAAGGCTAAAAAAGTTTTTCAAATTTTAGACCATTGTTCTATTTTTATTTTAATAGCTGGCTCATATACTCCTTTTTGTTTATGCACATTAAGAGAATATAACCCTATAACTGGTTATTCTATTCTTGCTATTATTTGGCTTGCTGCTATTATAGGTATTATTTTTAATTCTATTGATATTAAAAAATATAAGGTGCTTTCTATGGTTTGTTACCTTTTAATGGGATGGTGTATTATTGTTAAAATTAATATATTACCTAGTTTATTAACTATTTCTGGATTTGTACTTTTACTTCTTGGTGGTATTATTTATACTATCGGAGCTATATTATATGGAATTGGAAAAAAGCATAAATATATTCATTCTGTTTTCCATATATTTATATTTTTAGGGAATTTATTGCATTTTCTTTGTATTCTATTATATGTTGTATAATATTCTAAAAGAGACCGTAGACATTTGTCCGCGGTCTCTTTAGCATTTCTAGTACTTACGCTATTTTTAAATCTTCAATTAGCACATTGTATAATTCTTCCAAGTAGGAAATTCTTTCTTCAATGTTGCTGATATCCAATCCTTCTAATAGCTGTCGTACTTCGGAGTCAAATTCCTCCTTTACTCTTTGTTCTTTTTTGGATAGGCCTTTTACACCTTTAAGAAACTTGAATTTCTTTTCAGAATAATTTTCTTTAATGTGTTTTCCATATAGAAACTCGATAGCTTCTTTTGTCTTCTCTGCTGACTTTTCTTCATCTTCAATTAATTCTAATTTCAGAGAATTGTTTTTCTGCAAAGAAATGCATCCAAAGCCATAAATAGGTTCGCCATATCCACCATTACCAATTGTTATTTCCTGCTTTCCTATGTAAGGAATGCATTTTAATACTGAAAAGATATCGAATGCTTCTAATTCGGGAAGATTTCTTTTTACTCTATCCCATGCTGCTTTTACTCTTGCACGTTCTACTTTGTTTCTTAAGTCAGTCATACTGTTTCCTGTTTGACCATGCCAAGAATCTCCATAATAATAAAGCGTTACCTGTGTTCCATCATCTAATGCTACTCTTTTAGCATCTGAATGATACAGTGTGTACTTATCTACAGTTATTGATGTTTCTCTCCAACCATAGTCTACTTTAAAGGCTTTCCCGTCAATTTCTATTGTTTTTTGCCTTCTATCTTCGTAGTAAGTACTTCTATTACTGCTTTCATACTCTGCCTTTAATTTTGCATAATCTGGATGATTTGGAACTGCTTGAGTATCTTCTGCAATTCGAATATCTTTAAAATATGTTACCTTTGTTACTTTAACAGCGTCCTCATAGGAAGAGTAATAACAATCTGTTTCCTCTTCTGTAATAAATTGAGGTGCTATTTCTTTTAACTCCTCAGCACTTACCTTTGTTGCTATTGTAACCAAGTCCATTGTTCTTTTCCTGCCCCACGAGTCTTTATACTCAATAATTCTTGGCTTACCAACTACTAAACTTGGACTACTATAGTGTAAGCAACTTTTGCGGTCTAACTGTCTGTCAACTCCATCTCCATTTACATAGCTATAACCAGTATTTTTGTATACGTGGTTAATCATTCCAGCCATGCATGCCATCTTTATTGCCTTACGGTCTTCGCAATATGCTATTTGTACAACTCCTTTTAATGCTTCATGCATTCTTTTGATGTGTTCTTTAATTCGGAAGAAAACTTTTTTGTTAATGCCTAACTCTTCGAACTTTACAAACCCCATTTTCTGAAGTTTATTCCACACATCCAGCTCTGCTAACAGATCACTTTCTCTTTCACAAGTAAAGTCTGAATATGAAGCATCTTTGCTAAGCAGTGTTCCGATTTCTACAATAGAGGCAATTTTAATAACTTCTTCTGTAACACCATATTTCTCAGCTTCGATAATCATTCTTGCTGACTGAACGCCTACTGGCATTTTAGCCATCTTGTAGCCGATTGGAGTTACTGTGTTGTCTTCTTTGAGCGCTCCTAAGTCTATAAGTGTTTCTTTTGCTCTTATAAGCTCTTCTACCTTTGGCTGATGGAAGAACGGAAACTCTACTGCATCAATTCCGATAGTTGCTAAGCGCAATACTGTTTGTTCTAAAAGACATCTTTGAATTTCAGGTACAGAGAACTCTTCTCTGTCTTCAAAGTAGGTATCTGAACAAAGAATGTATTTGCCTTCTTTTGTTCTTCCTGCACGGCCTTTTCTTTGCATGCAGTCTGCCTTACTTGTATTTCTTAAGAATAAGCCCTGAATACCATCATATGTTTCTAAGCGTCTTTCTTTTCCAGTATCTACTACTGCATCGATGTCCGGAATGGTTATTGATGTTTGCGCCACATTTGTAGCTACAACCACCTTAGGAAGAGAGTAACTATAAAAGCACTTTTTCTGTTCTTCGCAATCAAGCTCTCCATGTAATGGAAGCACTTTTGCTTTTACATTGTTAGAAGAAAGTTTTTCAATTACTTCTGCAATCTCTTTTTTCCCAGGAACAAATACTAATGTATTTCTTCCTTCTGAGACCATTTCAGCAATAGATGCAATAAGATGTGTTTCACTTCTTTCTTCGAAGCTTACTGGAAATAATCTTCCTGGTACTTCTAAAGAATATACATCTTTTTCAAAATACTCTGCCAAGCTTTCTTTTTCCAACGTTGCACTCATAATAACTACTTTTGTGCACCAGCCTTCTTCGATTTTTTTCTTAGACCAGCCTATAAGTGTTTCAATATTTGAGTTCCACTCGTGAACTTCATCTATTACTAACACTTTAGGTTTGTTCTTGGTGTCTGTAAGTGTCCGAACTAACTCTAATCCATCTGTACAATACAGTATTGATGTATTTTGAGAGTCATTTCTCTCCATTGCTGTTCTGAAACCTACAGTTTCACCTAATGGTGTTTCCATTTCTTCTGCTACTCTTTCTGCTAATGACCAAGCAGCCATGCGCCGAGGTTCGGTAACAACAACATCATACCCAGCGTTATGTGCATACTGTGGTACCTGTGTTGACTTTCCAGAGCCTGTTTCAGCTGTAATAATTGTTACAGCATGATTCTTGATAGCCTCTGTAATCTCATTCATATAGTTGTAAATAGGTAATGATGTGTTCATATTAAAATACTCCTTTCTTTTTTCGCTCTTTTATTTTTTGGTAATGTTTTGTTTATGCTAAATATAAACATTGTTACTTATATTATACAATATTTTACATAAAAACGCAAATTTTCTTACTTATGTAAAAAATAATAACCTCCACTTATTATTGTGAAGGCTATTATTTGCATATAAAGCTATACTAAACAAATTGTTTTTATTTCTTTTCTTATTAAATAAATTTCTATTTTTCTACATTTATATTCCCACAGTCACATTCTAATTCTAATGTAACTTCTGAGTTTCTATTGCTTCCATTTATATTTGTTTTTCCTAAATCTACATTTGCTTCTATATTAATATTGTTTGTTTCTTTTATATCTATATTTCCTAAATCTGCTTTTATTTTAGAATTTTCATTTATTAGAAGTTTTTCTATTTCTACATTTCCTGCATCAACTTTTATGTCACATTTATTTAGTATCTCTCCTACTTCTACTTGCCCTAAATTACATTTTATATTTGCATTTTTTATTTTTTCTATTTCTACATCTCCTGCATCACAATCTATAGTTAGTGTTGCATTTTGTAAATCATTTATATAATTGTTTCCCATGTTATTATCTATTTTTATTTTATTACTATAACTAGAAGGAAGGTTTATTATTATATCGTTTTTGATACTTCCAAAATTTAAAAATGTGAATCTGTTTCTTTTTGTGTAATCTACTATTAATTTATCATCATTTAAAGTAACTTCTATATCTTGTGCTTCTTCTCCATAAACTGTTACTGTAATATTATTATCTATACTTTCTTCAAAAATAATGTCTCCTGCCTCTTGCTTTATTTCTATGTTTTTTATTTCTTCTATATTAAAGGTTTTATCATATATTATTTTATTGTTCTTAGAGCCAATATTTATTATTCTACCTCTTCCTCCTGTTAAATTTACTACTAGGAACATTACTAAAATGAATATTAGTAATGAAATTAATATTAGTAAAAATATAATTGGTGTTTTATTATTCATCTTCTTCATCTCCTTTTAGCATAAATATTAATTTTACTACTTGGCATATTAGTCCATTTATTATAAATATTACCCATGTTACATGCCATGCCATTGTTGTGAAACTTACTATAAAATATAGTGCTACACAAATTGAGCCTATAATACCATTTATTTGCTTTATTATTTTTTCTTCTTTCTTTTCCTCTTTTGTCTTTTCAAATTTTGGCATTGACATATAGTTTTTTATTATTCTCGCTGTTGCCCACCCTATTAATATTAAGAATATTGAACTTGCTACTATTGGGTTTACATGTTTTACTGGAACTAATATCATTATTAAAGCTACTGCTAAAATGTATATAAAAATAGAACCACTTACTACTTTTGCTGATTTCTCTTTTGCTTCTTGTTTAGTAAGTACTTTTTCTTCCTTCTCTAGTTGTTTTTCTTCCTTTAATTTACCTGTTAGTAGTTCTTCTACTCCTATTTCAAATAATTCACTTATTGGAACTATTTTGTCAAAGTCTGGTGTGCTTTGGTTTGTTTCCCATTTTGATACAGTTTGCCTTGTTACATTTAACTTTTCTGCCACCTCATCTTGTGTTAAATTTTTTGCTTTTCTTAGTTCAAATAATTTTTCTCCTAAATTCATTATTTTTATCCTCCCTTTGTTTAAAATTATATATCTATCTTTAGTTGCTTTCTATCAATTTTAGTTGGAAATTTGTCAACTAGTTTTAACATTATAGTGTTTTAGCTAGTTGCAAATACTTATATATTGTATCAATTTAAAATTTCCTTATATAATATCATAAAAATAAGTATGCTTCAATAAAGTATTTACTAGATTTCTTAAACAAAAACTGAGTGCACATTGTACACTCAGTTTTTTGATAGAATTTTTAATTATTTTCCTGATACTCCTGTAAGAGCTTTGCCTTTTCTTCGTCTGAAAGGCTATTCCATGTATCTTCGCTCACATCAGGATTTACTTCGATAATTTGGCTTTCTTCTGCATCATATGCTGAAGTTCCTTTATCGAGTTCATTTCGTTTTTCCTGTGCTTCGGAAACAGGTGTAGCAAATGCTACATTATCAAAGGTTATGATGTCTACTGTTCCATTTTTGTCGTCTACATAAGTAATTTTTACAGTGTCACCATCACGAGTAACCGCAAGCTCTTCCGAAACCATGTATGAAGCTGTGAAGATTTTCTCTTCTTCTCCTTCTACTACTAAATAATAGTAAGTTGAACCATCTTCTACTACGTTTGATATACGCTGAACTTTGCCTTCATATGTATATCCATATGCTTCATCTGATGCTACTACATTAGTGCTGCTATTTCTTGCAACAGATTGTATATATGCTCTGCTTGCTTCTGCTAAGCTTGCACCTTTTGCTGCTATACTGTAATTTTCAACATTTACCATTGCATATGCTTTTAAAAGACCTTCTTCATCTTTTAAACCCATAACATATGTAGGTATACCGTTGATATTAAGTGGCAATGGCTCTGTAGACTTATAACCAAAGTCAGATACTAAGCCTTCTGCTGATTTCATTGCTGCATTTTCTGTTGCACCACTTATTTTACATATTTGGGCATGTTTGTTACGAGTGTTTACCATGATAAATCCTGAACAAGATTCGTCTGTTCCTACACTTGTCATTCCTGTGAAGTAGTAACAATCGCCATTTACATAGACTGTTAAAGTTAGGTCTGTCTTTTTGGTCATTTCTGTATTGCCAAACATTGTATTCCAGAAACCATGTATCAGTTCTCCCCAATTGTCGATTTGGTCTTCAATGAACGACTTTGGCTGAATGATATCTACCCATTCTGGCGTATCTTCTATTGAATACCAATTTGTCTCTCCTGTTTGTGCATCTACTACTACAACTCCCGTTGCTTCTCCAGAACTAAAAATTGTATGGTTCTCGAAGGTAGTTACTACCCAGTATGGTCTTCCAGAATCATCAATTTCAAATGTATATTCTGTTAAACCTACATTTCTATAACCCTCGTTTCTCATATGCCGTTTCAAGTCTTTGCTAAAATATGCTGACTCCTGATAACGAATGTTAATCTTTTCGCCATCTAATTCTGTTACAAAATTTACTTTGTTGGGATTTGAAGCAGACACAGTAATGTATCCTGGAGTAGTTCTGTTTTTGTTCCATTTCCAAAAGCTTGTATGTTCAAGCGGTACAACGAACATAATCTCTCCATTTACTTCCTGAATTGCAGCATCCCCTAATTTTATTCTGGAACCTAATGCAATGTCTTCACCTATCTTTTTATCAGCTTGCTTATTGGCTAAGGCTTCATCTACAATTGGAATTTGTGAAGTATCAATTTGTTTAATCATTTCATCAAACTCTACTTCTTCCACTTCTCCAATTTGCTGTTGCTTTGTAGTAGCATTAAATGCTCTACTTCCTGCAATTCCTCCAAGTAGTAATATTATAACTACAATGCAAAAGCCTCCACATTCTATTAGAGATGCAATTCCAAAATCGGAAACCCACATAGCAATATTAGCTATTAACGTGACCAGACATATGCCTAAAAATAAAAAACCTTCTCCATATGCCAGTGATAATGGCGGAAGCCATAACAGATACAGTACCAACATTATTACTACTGAAAGAACATTTACAACTAACTTACCTACTTTTTCCATGTTATAATCCTCCTATGTTGTTTGCTTGGTTTTTAAGTTACTTGTTAAATTCTATCCTCCTTTTATTATTTTAGTTAAAATAAACTTTTAAAACATGTTACTTAAAAAGTATATCATATTTTATGGAAACTTGCAATAGGTTTTGGTTTTTTTAATAACTTACTTTATTGTATATACTTTCATTATCCTATTGTTATTGCTACTGGAGAGCAAACTGGTGATATTGCTAGTATTTATAATACTATTTCTTTGTAAAGAAATAGCCCAGAAGAGTGTAATAATCTCTTTTGGGCTATTATATTATTTAGTAAATTTTCTTAAAATGCTATTCTTCTACTTTTTCAAACATATCTTTTCCTACTCCGCATAGTGGACATACCCAATCTTCTGGTAAATCTTCAAATTTTACTTTTTCTACTTCTTCGTCATATACATATCCACATACTGTACATTGGTATTTCATTTTCCCTTCACCTCCCTTATATTTGTAACATATTTTGTGCAAGTTTTTTCATTTCTTCTTCGTTTTCTTTATTCATTGTTGTTTTTATATGAATTATTGGCTCTATTACTGTTATGTCTTTCATTTGCTCTAATATGTCTTGCATATTTTTTGCAGCTGCTGGTGCCCATGAGCCATTTTCTATTATTGCTACTGTTCTATTCTGGTAGTTTTTATGTTTTAAATGTCTTAAGAATTTTTCCATAAATGGGAATAGTCCTGCATCATATGTTGGGCAAGCTAGTATCATTTTGTCATATCTAAAGGCATCTTCTATTACTTCTGCCATGTCCTCTCTTGCTAAGTCTGATGTTATTACTTTTTTAGCTCCCGCTTCTATTAAAATTTCTTCTAATCTTTCTACTGCTTTTTTTGTATTTCCATGTATTGAGTTATATGCTATTAATATTCCTTCATCTTCTGGTTTATAACTACTCCATATATTATATTTATTAATGTAATAGTTTAAGTTTTCTTTTAGTATTGGTCCATGTAGTGGGCATATTATTTTTATTTCTAAATTTGTTAGTTTTTTTAGTAGTGCTTGTACTTGCATTCCATATTTTCCTACTATGTTGAAGTAATATCTTCTTGCTTCACATGTCCAATCTTCTTTTGTATCTAAACTTCCAAATTTTCCGAAGGCATCTGCTGTAAATAGTATTTTCTCTGTTTCTTCATATGTTACCATTACTTCTGGCCAGTGTACCATTGGTGCCATGTAAAATTTTAGTGTGTGTTTTCCTATATTTAGTGTATCTCCTTCTTTTACTAAAACTTGCCTATTAGTTAAATCTATTTCAAAAAATTGTGGTAACATTTTGAAGGTTAGCGCATTTCCTACTATTTTCATGTTTGGATATTTTTGTGCTAACATTTTTATACTTGATGAGTGGTCTGGCTCTAGGTGTGATACTACTAGGTAGTCTATTTGTTTTCCATTTAACTCTTTTTCTAAGTTGTTCCACCATTCTTCTTGTTTTCTTTTATCTACTGTATCCATAACCACTATTTCTTCGTCTTCTATTATATATGAATTATATGATATTCCATTTGGTATTATATATTGACTTTCAAATAAGTCTAAGTCTTTATCATTTACTCCAATGTATTTTATAAAATTTGTTACCTTTTGTTTTTCCATTTTTTGCCTCCTTTTTTATTTGTTAGTTATATCATATATTGGTATTATTATCAATATTTAGTTATATATACTTACTACATTTATGTACTTTTTAATTATAATGTCAAAGCTTTCTTTGGGCAAAATTTTGAACATTTACCACATTTTATACATTTGTCATAATTTATTTCAGGTGCTTCAAAGTCTTTTTGTGTTAATGCTCCTACTGGGCAAACTTGTACTGCAGGACATTTGTGATTTTGTGGGCAATTTTCTACTATTATTTTTAATCTTTTTTCCATATATTTTTCCTCATATATATTAATTTTTATTGTTCTCTAGATATTTTTTTCTATATTTATAACTTTTGTAGCTACTTTTTTTACAAATGTTTCATCATGTTCAACAAATATAAGTGTTGGTTTATATTTTAGTATTGCTTCTTCTATTTGTATTCTCGTTAAAATGTCTATGTAGTTTAACGGTTCATCCCATATATAGATATTTGCAGTTTCTGATATACTTTTTGCTATTAGTACTTTTTTCTTTTGACCTTCACTCATTTTACTTATATCAATTTCAAATTCTAAGTTTGATAACCCCATTTTTGATAACATTGCTTTAAATATACTTTCATCTATTTTGTTTTGTCTTGCATATTCTTTTAAACTTCCTTTTAGTTGTTCTGTGCTTTGTGATACATATGATATTTTTATGTCATTTGCTTTTTTTAAATTTCCTGTATATTCTATTTCGTCTCCCATTATTAATTTTAATAGGCTTGATTTTCCTGCACCGTTTTTGCCAGTTATTGCAATTCTATCTCCATTTTCTATTTCAAATGATATTTTTTCAAATATAGGCTTTTGGTTATATTTGACTTGTACATTATCAGCTACTATTAATGAACTTTTTCTACTTTCTAATGGTATTATTTTTAAGTTATCTGCTTTTTCTATATTGTGTAATAATGTAGATTTTTCCTCAATTGCTTTTTGGGTTCTTCTTTCCATCACTTTAGCCTTTTTCATCATTTTTGCTGACTGGTGCCCTACATAACCTCTATCTATACTAGAGCCAGAATTATTAGTATTATATTTAGTTTTTTCTATTTTGTCTGACCATTTTGCTGTATTTCTTGAAGCTACTTCTAACCTATTTATATCTTTTGTTAGTTTTTCGTTTTGTGCCTTTTCAAAGTTATCTTGAGCTTCTTTGTTTTCGTGCCATGAAGTGAAATTTCCTTTTTGTATATCTATATTTGTATTGTTTATAGAAATAATATGGTCTACTACTTTGTCTAAAAAATCTCTATCGTGTGATACTAGTATGAAACTTTTTTTCTTTTTTAAATATTCTACTAGGTTTTCTTTTGTTTCATTATCTAAATGATTTGTGGGTTCATCTATAAGTAAAAAGTTTCCTCCTTTTAGAAATAAACTTATTAAAAGTATTTTTATTTGTTCTCCACCACTTAGTAAGTCAAATTTTCTATAAAGAATTTCTGCATTTGTGTTTAGTAAATTTAACTCTTTTATGATTTCCCAGTCTTCTACATTTGGTGCAATTTCATTTGCGACTTCTATTGCCATTTTTTCTTTATCTTTTACTTCAAAAGGAAAGTAATCAAATTCTACATTTTTTGATATTGTTCCTTTGTATTCATACTCACCTAATAATAGTTTTAAAAAAGTAGTTTTCCCTTTGCCATTTCTTCCTATTAGCCCTAATTTCCAGTCTGTATCTATGTTAAATGATACATTTTCAAATACATTGTTTACATTTCCTTCATAGCCAAAGGTTAAATTATTTACATTTATTAATGACATATTACCTCCTTGTTTATTTCTTATTTTATCTTTACTCCTAATAAATACATTAAGTCTAATGATTGAAACTCATTTATTATTGCTCCTTTTATATCTTCTATTGATACTGCTATTCCTTCAATTATGCTATTTGATAAGTCGATTTCTTTTAGGCTTGTTCTAAAAAATTGTGTTCTTGTCAAATCAGCTTCTTTTAATATTATATTTTTTGTTTTGTTTTCATTAAAACAGCTATTTCTTAACATTGTATTTTTAAATATAATGTTCTTCATACTTGACATTGATAAATTGGTGTAATTCATATTTGTATCTATAAAACCTATATCATATAAGCCACTTTCAATAAAGTTACATCCTGTTAATTTACAGTTATTAAATTCACATCTTATAAAACTACAATTATCAAAAGAAGTGTTTGAAAAATTGCAGTTATTGAATTCTATATCTATAAAAGCATTTTTTTCTAAATTACTATTAATAATTTGTGTATTGTTTATTATTGCTCTTTTTATTGTTATGTCTGTAAATTCTATTTTTTCTTGTTTATTGTCTTCAATAATAATGTTTTCTATTTCGTCATGTTTTTGTATTTCTTCTAATAAGTTTTCTATTTTATTAAAATCTTCTAATAGTATTTTTTGTGGTTTTAATATAGACATTATTTATGCTCCAATCTTTTCTTCTTTTTTAATTTTATTACAGCTATAATATCATAAGAAACAAAAAAATCATAGACTTATATGATATAAAAGCTATGATTTTTTCATTTTTTATAAATGGCTTTATTATTCTATTGAATTTGTTGGCATTACAATATTTAATGGTACTTCTATACTTGGTTTGCTTACATCTGTGCCTTGAATTTCGTTTATTTTTTGATTATTATCATTTAATACATGCATTTTTTCTCGTTCTTTTACTTGTTTATACTCCTTTCTTAGTTCTTCTATTTTTTCTGCACTACAATATACTTCTTTATGCCATTCATATGCTACAACACCTGCTACCGACCAACGTTCTACTAATACACGTGTTTCTCCCTTTATGTAAAAGTTATCTCCTGTTTTTATTCCTCCTACATTTTCGTATCCTCTTTTTTCCATATATTTTTCTATGTCAAAATTACCATTTGCATAAATAGTTTTTGTTGGTATATTTCCTACTTCTACATATTCTTTTCCCAAGAACACAACTTCTGCATATCCAATCGCTGCTCTTATTGGGTTCCATGTTTTTAATTCACCTTTGGAAAATATTAATATGTATAGTGTTATAGTTAATATTACAATTATAGTAGAACTTATTCCTATAACTTTTCCTACTTTTTTCTTCTTCTCTCTTTCCTTTTCTTTCAATATTGTTAATATTCTTAAATCTAAGTCTATTTCTTTTACATTTTCTTTTTCACCATTTAGAAGTTCTATAATACTAACATTAAATATTTCAGCTAATGGTTTTAGCATAGCAATGTCTGGAAAGCCAATTCCTCTTTCCCATTTAGAAATTGCTTTATCTGTTAAATTTAGTTTTTGTGCTAATTCCTTTTGTGTCATATTTTTTTCTTTTCTAAGCTCTTGTATAAATTTTCCAAATTTCATATTATCCATTTTGTATCACTCCTTGGTGTTATTTTATAACTATTTAGTAAAATATTCAATCGACTTTTGGTAGAGATGGGTTATGTATATTTGAATAACTTTTATTTCAGTAAAAAGTCGCCCAAATTTCAGGCGACTTTTAAATTTATTTTAGTTTTTTAGAAAAATATTTAGCTGTAACATCTCCTAAGAAAAATGATAAGAACAATATGCAAACATAAGATATAATGGTTCCTGATATTCCAAATGATATTCCAAGCATTGTTATTATTACTCTATATGCAAAATCTACTACTGCAAATATTGGAAGCCATATATATTGGTCCATTGATAAAAGTAGTATAAAGAAATTATTGTTTCTAATTTTTTCTTCATTTTCTTCAAAAAATAATAACCAAATGGCAAAACCTAATAATAAAACTATGTTGAATATTATTGATATAATTAATAGTAATATTAAGCCAATTATACCACTAATTTCAATACTAGGTAGTGCAATGCACATTAGTCCTAATATTATACTTAATATACTCATCCATATTAAATTTATCTTATTCCGTGTAAAAGCTATCAATTTTTGTTTCATTATTTTTCCTCCTTCAATTATGAATTATAGGTTTATTGGTTTCTAAAATTTTTCACTTGCATTAATATAGCTTCTATGTTCCATTGCTCTATTAGCTTCAATTTGTGCTGATATTTCTCTTTCTAAGTTTTCTAATGATTCTGCAGTAGGTCTTTTTTCAGGTGGCACTTTAACTATTTTCATTTTTCCGTTGGATTCTTCTGCAACTCTTTTTAGTAGATTTGTGGTTCTGTCCATAATCATATCCTCCTAACTTAAACAATTGTTTTTAGTTGATTTTCTTACTTTCTTAATAATATTTAACATTTTATCACACTTTATGTATATTTTCAAGCATATCTTTCATATATTTTATCACACAAAAAGAACTAGCATTTGCTAGTCCTTTTTCGCTAAATATCATTATTCCTTTTCGCCTACAACATAGTAAGAATACAATGTGTAGCAGATTGACCAAAATGCATTAGACAACTTCACTGCAATGTCTTTGTGTGGCTGCCGAGTCACTTTCTCCCCTATAATATTTTGACTCTTAATCATTGCCACAGTACACACTGCACCACCTGCAAAAGCTTTTACTATCCGTTTCTTTTCATTTTTGTCCATGATATTTTCCTCCTTTAAAAGGTTTAAAATATTTTATTGTTTCAATATTTATATTATAACATATTATGTTAGTTTTTGCAATTTTTTCTTTTAAAGTGTATTTTATGTTCAGTACTACTTTGGTCGCAGAAACTGCGAGCCCTACAAAAAATATTCTTAGTGGCTTCGCCACGCGGGTGGACACAAGGCCACGCCCCTACATTTTTAAATCGACTTTTTCTATTCAAGAACAAAGAGCATGGTGCCCCATGCCCCTACGGAATGAAATTTAATTTTTCCTATTTAATAAATTAAGAATTTTTGGGGTGCTTGCCACAAATCTCTTGTTCCTTATTCTTCTATCTCTTCGAATTGGCTATTGTATAAGTCAGCGTAGAATCCTCTTTTTTGTAGTAATTCTTCATGGGTACCTTGTTCTACTATGTCGCCGTGGTTCATTACTAGTATTAGGTCTGCATTTTTTATTGTTGATAGACGGTGGGCTATTATGAAACTGGTTCTGCCTTTCATTAGGTTGTCCATTGCGGATTGTATTTGCAACTCTGTTCTTGTGTCTATTGAGCTTGTTGCTTCGTCTAGTATTAGTATTTCTGGGTCTGCTAGTATTACTCTTGCTATTGTTAGTAGTTGTTTTTGTCCGCTTGATATATTACTTGTTTCTTCATCTAGTATCATGTCATATGCTTGTGGCAAGGTTTTTATGAAGTGGTGTACATGTGCTGCTTTTGCGGCTTCTATTACTTCTGTGTCTGTTGCTTCTGGTTTGCTGTAACGTATGTTTTCTTTTATACTTCCTCCAAATAACCAGGTGTCTTGAAGTACCATTCCAAACATTTTTCTTAGGTCTTCTCGTTTAAAGTCTTTTATATTTATTCCATCTACTAATATTGCACCTTTGTTTATGTCATAAAAACGCATTAATAGTTTTACTATTGTGGTTTTTCCTGCTCCTGTTGGTCCTACTATTGCTATTTTTTGTCCATCTTTTATTTTTGCACTAAAATCTTTTATTATAATTTTGTCTTTATCATAACCAAATTCTACATGGTCAAAGGTTACATTTCCTTTTAATCCTTTTATAGATTTTGGATTTTCTACATCTTTTGCTTCTTCTGGCTCTTCTAAAAATTCGAATACTCTTTCTGCTGCTGCTACCATTGCTTGTAGCATACTTGAAACTTGTGCTATTTGGTTTATTGGCTGTGTGAATTGTTTGTTATATTGTATGAAGGATTGTATATTTCCTATTGTAATTTTTCCTTGTATTGCTAAGTATCCACCTAATATGGCAACTAGCACATATCCTACATTTCCTATAAAGTTCATTATTGGGTGTATTAAGCCTGATAGGAATTGAGATTTCCACGCCGAAGAATATAGTTCATTATTTGCTTTTCTAAATTCTTCTAAGGCTTTTTCTTCTCCTCCAAATGCTTTTACTATGGTGTGCCCTCCATATACTTCTTCTACTTGACCATTTACATGGCCTAAGTAATCTTGTTGCTTTTTAAAGTATTTTTGTGATTTCCCTACTATTATTTTTACTAGTACTACTGTAACTGGTAGTATTAGTAAAGATATTAGTGTCATTTCTACACTTATTGATAACATCATTATTAATATTCCTATTAATGTACATATTGCTGTTATTATTTGTGTAATACTTTGGTTTAGGTTTTGTGAAACTGTGTCTATATCGTTTGTAACAATTGATAGAACTTCTCCTTTTGTTTTTTTATCAAAGTAACTCATTGGTAATTTATTTATTTTTTTAGCTAGGTCATTACGTAAGTTATAAGTTAATTTTTGTGATACTCCTGTCATTGTAAAACCTTGCACTAATGAGAATAATGCACTTATTAGGTAAAGGGTAAGTAGACTTAAAAGTATTACCCCTATTTTACCAAAGTTTATTCCTTCTCCTCCTGATAGCTTACCTACTAAACCATTAAATATTTCTGTTGTTGCATTTCCTAATATTTTTGGTCCTACTATTGAAAATATTGTACTTCCTATTGCAAATATTATTACAACTAACACTGCTATTTTATATTTTGATAAATAATCTTTTATTAATTTTTTTGTAGTTCCTTTAAAGTCTTTTGCTTTTTCTACTGCTTTTCCTGCTACTCCTCTTCCGAGGTCCCCCCATTGGTCCTGGCATACTCTTTAGTCCACCTCCTTACTATTATTTCCATTTAGTTCTTCTTCTGACAATTGTGAAATTGCTATTTGTTTATATGTATCGCAATTTTTCATTAATTGTTCATGTGTTCCTTTTCCTACTACTTTTCCTTCTTCTAATACTACTATTTGCTCTGCGTTCATTATTGTGCTAATTCTTTGGGCTACTATTATTACTGTTTTTCCTTTTACTTCTTTTGCTAAGGCTGCTCTTAATGCTTTATCTGTTTTTAAGTCTAAGGCTGAAAAACTATCATCAAATACTAATATTTCTGGTGATATAGCAATTGCTCTTGCTATTGATAAACGTTGCCTTTGACCTCCTGATACATTGTTTCCACCTTGTGCAATAGGAGAGTCATATTTTTCTTCTTTTGCTAAAATGAATTCTTCTGCTTGTGCTATTTGGGCGGCTTTAATCATATCTTCGTCACTCATTTTAGGATTTCCATATTTTATGTTTGATTTTATTGTTCCTGAAAATAGTATTCCTTTTTGTGGTACAAAACCTATTTTCTTTCTTAATTCTTTTACCCCCACATCTTTTATATTTGTACCATCTATTAAAAGTTCTCCTCTTGTTACATCATAAAAACGTGGTAGTAAGTTTACTATTGTTGATTTTCCGCTTCCTGTACTTCCTATTATTGCTGTTGTTTCACCTGGCTTTGCTGTAAAGTTTATATCTGTTAGTATTTCTTCATCTGCGTCTGGGTATCTGAAGCATACATTTTTAAATTCTACTAAGCCTTTTTTATCTTCTTTAAATCTTTTTATTTTTTCTTTATTTGCTATACTTAAATCTTTTTCTAATACTTCATTAATACGTTTTGCTGATACTGCTGCACGTGGTAGCATAATTGATATCATTGAAATCATCAAAAAGCTCATTACTATTTGCATTGTATATTGTATAAATGCCATCATATCTCCAACTTGCATTATACCTTCATCAACTTTATGACCTCCTACCCATATTATAAGTACCATTACACTATTCATTACAAACATTAAAGCTGGAAACATTATACTCATGGCACGGTTTACAAATATGTTTGCTTTCATTAAATCTTTATTAGAACTATCAAAACGTTCTTCTTCTCTTTTACTTGTATTAAATGCTCTTATTACTGGAAGACCTGTTAATATTTCTCTTGATACTAGGTTTAGTTTATCTACTAGTTCTTGTAATATTTTGAATTTTGGCATTGCTATTGTAAATAGTGTTAATACAACTCCTACAACACATAAAATAGCCAAACCTACAATCCATGCCATAGATGTATCACTATTAGCAAGTACTCTTAAAAATCCACCTACTCCTATAATTGGTGCATATACTACTACTCTAAATAGTATAGAAATTAGACCTTGTATTTGTTGAATATCATTTGTACTTCTTGTTATTAATGATGCTGCACCCAATTCTCTAAATTCTTTTGTTGAGAAATTCATTACTTTTTTAAATACTTTATCTCTTAAAACTCTTCCTAAATTAGCTGCTACTCTAGAAGATAATAGCATTATTACAATTGCTGATATCATACTAATTAGTGCAATTCCTAGCATTTGAAGTCCTGATATAAAGATATAATTGTTTTGAATTTTGTCTGTATTCATTCCTACTGCTTTATATTCTTCTTTTACGCTATTGATTGCTGCTTGCTCTAATATAGAGTCATTCATTCCATTTAGACTTTGTTCTATTTTCTCAAATATAATATCAAACTGTTCTTGTGGCATAGCGCCTAATAATTCCAACAAACTCATTTGGTTCATTATTGCTGGTGGAATTGGCAGATTACCTATAGCTTCATTTTGCTTATTTATTATTTCTTCTGTTGGCATTGCTTCTGGAATGGTTTGTTCATCATACTCTTGCATTCCCTGCATAGTATTTACTAGTTGTTCTTTTATCTTCTCAGCAGTTTGCTCATTAGTTACATTTGAAAGAATCATAAGTGGCTTTGACATTAAAGTAGATAGTTCATTTAACTCGTCTTTACTTAATTCATTTATTATGTATAAATCTTCTTTTTCTAATATTGGATATTTCTTTTTATACTTATTAAATTCTTTTTCATCTATAGAATTTTTTGAAATTAATGTATATTTACTTAAAATATTTTCATCCTCTTTAGTAAAAATTAGAAGATTATTCATTTGACTTTTACGAATTACCTCTGGTGCTGAACTTTCAATTCCTCCCTGTTGTATACCTACATTAACTATTTTTGAGGTATAATCTGGAAGTGTTAAATCTGCCCATGCTTGCACACATAAAAGTAATACAATTATTGCAACAGATAGTGCTGATTTTTTTAGATTTTTTAATATTTTAAACATTTCACTTTTTCCTTTCTGTCAATTTGAATGGGATAAACTGGAAGGACTTAGGACACATCAAAACTTTCCTAAATTTTTTAACTTTAATTTTTTTATTTTAATGAAAGTTTTTGACGTGTCCTAGATGTCTCTAAAATCTTCCTAGTTTACACCATCCACAAAATTTCCATCTTTGTATTATATTTTAGATATTTTTAATTGTCAATGAAATGGTTGTAAATTTTGTGTAAATTTATTTACAAATAACTATATTTGCTATAAAATAATATCATTAATTAATATGAGGAGTTTTTTTATGGAAACATTTATTTCGAAAAGTGAACAAGATACAATTAATTTTGCGAAAGATTTTGCTAAGAATTTAAAGAAGCGGTGATATTGTGGTTTTAAGTGGTGAGCTTGGGTCACGGTAAAACTAAATTTACTCAGGGTGTGCTTGAGTTTTTTAATGTTGGAAATGAAATTTCTAGTCCTACTTTTACTGTTGTAAATGAGCATCATGCTGAGAATATAAATATTTATCATTTTGATGTTTATCGTTTAGATGATGTAGATGAGTTCTATGCTATTGGTGGAGAAGAATATTTTGAAAATGGTATTTGTCTTATTGAGTGGGGCGAAATTATTGAAAGTATTTTGCCTAAGCATTATACTAAAATTGTTTTTAAAAAGAATGATGATAGTCCTAATTATAGAGAATTACATATTGAGAAAATATAACATTTTAAATAATTTTTATATAAATTTTAATAATTTATTAAAATTTCATTGACATATATTGGAAATTATAGTATTATAAATTTAATCTTAAAGATTTAAACAATAAATCTTCTCAAGGAAATAAAAAAAAGACCGTTGTTGCGTCAACGGTCTTTTCCCTTAATTGTTGAATTTTTTTATATTCTTAGAAAAGTTATCCGCGATAGCGATAAATTTTCTTAGAATATAATTATGGAAGAATTAGATTTTCTTATGTGGCTTTGCCACTTAGAAAATTTTATTCTTGCCTTTTAATATGTATAATACTATAATTAAGGCTATCATCTTCTGTATCCTCCTCAATGGAAATCCCTCCTTTCTACCTTTTAGGTAAAAGGCTATTATACTATATATTATGTAACTATAGCTTTCAAGAGTTTCGACAAAGGTTATTAAAACATGACAAAACAACCGATTTTTTATTATCGGTTGTTTTATACTATTGTAATTTTATTCATTTATATTCATTCTAATCTTTAATATTTTCTCTCTATAATCATCTATTTCTTTTTTCAATTGTAATATTTGTCTATCATATAATTTATGTAATGCATTTACATCTTCTTCTGGTAGTTCTTCTTCTGTTACTATATTTTCTGATATTAAAGTTTGAAGTTTTAATAGTCTCTTTTCTTCATCATCTTCTTCTATTTTTATACTATTAATAAAAGTATTTTCTTTTTGTTTTTCTTTTATCTCTACTATTTCAGTTTCTTTTTCTTTTTTAGAAAACAGCTTTTTAAAAATATTTTTAATTCTATCTATTATATTTAATCTTACTACTGCAAGTTCTTTTGTGTTATTATTATCCATTTAGATTGCCTCCATAGCTTATCTTTCTTTATCATTTGTGCTTTTATTTTTTTCATAATTATATAACATTTTTTGTATTCTTAAATTACTTTCTAACCTTGTCTTTAGTTCTGCTTTTTGTTGTAGTGAAAGTGTATTTAAGTAATCTTGACTTATATTTTCTATACTCATAATTTTTTCTCCTTTTAGTACTATGTAAAAATACCATATTTTGCTTATATTTTCAACGTATTTCGTCTAATGTAATGTAAAAATAATATTTGTGTAATATTTGTAACAAATGTAATATTAATGTAATCTTTTCTTTATTAAAAATCGTTTACAAATTCTGTATATTAATGTAGAATATTGACTATGAAAAGAGGGAATTATTTTGAAAATTTTAAGTATAGATACTTCTTCTAAAATTTGCTCTGTTGCTGTTTTAGAAGATACTAATGTGATTATTGAAAAAAATATTGATGATAGCCTTACACATTCACAAAAGCTAATGCCTATGGTTGATAGTATTTTAAAAGAACTTAATATGAAGCTTACTGATTTTGATTTATTTAGCTGTAGTGTTGGCCCTGGTTCTTTCACAGGAGTTCGTATTGGTGTTTCTACTGTTAAAGCTTTTTGTGATGTTACAAATATACCTACTACTTCTGTTAGTTCTTTAGAAAGTTTGGCATATAATACTTTAAATTCAAATATTGAAAACGAAGTAAATATTGTATGCTCTTTAATTGATGCTAAAAATGACAATGTTTATTGTGGTATTTTTAAAAAAGAAACTAATTACTTTACACAGTTAGAGGATTTATATGCTAAAAATATTAATGAAGTATTAGATATTTTAACCAAGTACTCTTCATCTCCTATTCTATTTGTTGGTGATGGTGCTGTTTTTTATAAAGATTTAATTTTAGAAAAATTTTCTAATTCATTATTTGTAGAAAATGAACTTAATAAGCAAACCTCAGTTAGTATTGGTATAGCTGGTTTTAATAAATATAATAATGGATTTTATGGAGATTCAAATTCTCTTTCTCCATTATATTTAAGAAAATCTCAAGCTGAACGTGCTTTAGAAGGCGAAAATTAGACAAAATATATTTAATAATTGTAGAGTAAAATTGGCTCTGTCACATAAGTAGTCCCAAGTATGACCCTACAATATAGGAGAAAATGATATGTTTGATATAACTAAAATGGTAATTCATACAATGCATGTTTCTGATTTGGATGAAATTAGAGAAAATTTAACTGAAAATTTTGATAATTTTTGGAGTTATGAAATATTTAAGGAAGAACTTGTAAATAATAACTCTAGCTATTTAGTAGCTCGCTATAATGATGAAATTGTTTGTTATGGTGGAATTAAAATTGTTTTAGATGTAGCTGATGTAATGAATATTGTGACTAAAAAAGATAAAAGAAATATGGGATTTGCTAAATTTATTTTAAATGAATTAATTAATATTGCTAAAGAAGAACGATGCAATAGTATTACATTAGAGGTAAATGAAAACAATAAACCTGCTATTCATTTGTATGAGCAGTTTGACTTTAAACAAGTGGGTTTGAGGAAAAATTATTATGATGGCATTGATAATGCAATTTTGATGACGTTAAAATTATAATATATAAAAATAAAAGGAGAAAAACAAATGAAAAAAAACGAATTATCTTATAATGATTTAAAAAGGATATGTAACCCAAATGTATTTAAATTTGAAGATACTTCTGAATTAGAAGGTATTAATACTGGTATTGGCCAAGATAGAGGTATTAAAGCTTTAGAATTTGGTGTTAATGTTGATGTTAAAGGATATAATATTTATTTAGAAGGTCCTAGTGGTGTTGGGAAAACCATGTATGCTAAGAACTATTTAGATAAAATTTCTAAAAAGAAAAAAACTCCTTCTGACTGGTGTTATATTTATAATTTTGATAATCCTAATGAACCTATTGCAGTTTCACTTACTGCAGGTCAAGGTAAAGAATTTAAAGAAACTATGGACTTATTTATTAAAGATATTCGTAGGGATATTAAGAATACTTTTAATAATGATGATTTTGAGAAAGAAAAAGCTTTAATAAAACAAGAATTTGAAGAAAAACGTTCAAATTTATTAGATAAATTAAATGAAGAATCTGCTAAATATGATTTTCAAGTTAAATCTGCTCAAAATGGTATTTATATGATGCCTATTGTTAATGGTGAAACTATTGAAGAAGAAGAATTTGATAAATTAGATGATGAAATAAAAAAACAATATGAAGAAAAATCTGTAATTGTTCAAAGTCAAATTATGGAGGCTATTGGAAAAATAAAAGAAATTGAAAGAGCCTCTGATAAGAAAATAGAAGAATGGCAGTCTAACATTGCCCTACTTACTGTTAATTCACATATAAATTATATAAAAAATAAATATAAAAGAAACAAAAAAATAAACAAATTCCTTACAGATATTAAACAAGATATTTTAAAAAATATTTCTATTTTTGTAGGAGAAGACAATACTTCTAATCAGCCACAACAAGGTCCTACTAAAGAACCACAAAAACCTTGGTTAAATTATAGAGTTAACCTATTTGTTGACAATAGTAATTCTGAAGGTGCTCCAGTTATTATGGACTCTAATTATTCTTACCACAATATATTTGGTAAATTAGAATATGAAAATTATTATGGCTCATTAAAAACTGATTACACAATGTTAAAGCCAGGGCTTCTTCATATTGCAAATGGTGGATATATTTTATTCCAAGCAAAAGATTTGTTAGCAAATGGAATTTGTTATGAAGCTTTGAAAAAAGCTCTTCGTATTAAAGAAATTTCTATTGAAAATACAGTAGACCAACGTTCTTCAATGGTTATGATTTCTTTAAAACCTGAGCCTATTCCATTAGATTTAAAAGTTCTTATAGTAGGAAATGACCAAATTTATCAATCACTTTTAGCTATGGATAGTGACTTTAGAAAGCTATTTAAAATAAAAGTTGAATTTGAGGAAAATGCTCCTATAACCACAGAAAATATACATAAACTTGCAAGGTTTATACATGGTTTCTGTGAACAAGAAGAACTTCCTCACTTAGACAGAACTGCCGTTGCAAGAATGGTTGAATATGCTTCTAAACTTGCTAATGATAGAGATAAAATTTCAACAAGATTTACTGAAATAGCACAAATTGTTGGTGAAGCTGCTACTTGGGCTCAAATGGATAAAAAGAAAATTGTAACTAGTGAATATGTAGATATTGCATTAAAAGAACGTAATGAAAGAGTTAAAAAATATGATTCAAAATATATGGAAATGATTGAACAAAACACTCTTTTAATAGATACCAAAGGAGCGTATGAAGGTCAAATTAATGGTTTAACTGTTATGACTATTGGAGACTATACTTTTGGAAAACCTGTTAAAATTACTGCTAACACATATTCAGGAAAAACTGGTGTTGTAAATATAGAAAGAGAAGTTGAACTTTCTGGCTCTTCACATTCTAAAGGTGTATTAATACTTACTGGTTATTTAGGGCAAATGTTTGCACAAGATGTTCCCCTATCTCTTACAGCAAGTATATGTTTTGAACAATTGTATAATGGTGTTGATGGCGACAGTGCTTCTAGTACAGAGTTATATGCTATACTTTCTAGTTTATCTGGTGTACCAATTAACCAAAGTTTATCAGTAACTGGCTCTGTAAATCAAAAAGGCGAAATACAACCAATTGGTGGTGTAAATGATAAAATAGAAGGCTTCTACCAAGTATGTAAAATGCGTGGTCTTGATGGCTCACATGGAGTTATAATTCCAGTACAAAATGTTGCGAACTTAAATTTATCTAATGAAATTATAGAAGATGTTAAAAAAGGAAACTTCCATGTTTACGCAATTTCAAGTATTGATGAAGGAATTGAAATATTAACAGGTGTGCCAGCTGGTAAAAAAGACACAAACGGAAAATTCCCTGCTGGAACAATAAATTATTTAGTACAAGAAAAATTAAAGAAATTTGCTAGAGTTAGTAAAGATTTATAGATTATAGCAACCAAAAAAACAAACTGCAAAGCAGTTTGTTTTTTGGTTTAATCATTCTTATTTTTATACATTCTAAACATATCTTTTAAATTTATTTTACTTCCATAATTTAATATTGCTGAAGAGTATATTTTTATTGATATTTTTGCTACTAGTAGTATTGTTATTACTAGTATTGCTAATGATATTAATATTTCACTTGTTGTTGCTAGCCCCATCATTACTCTAAATGGCATGCAAAATGGTGATGATATTGGTATTAGTGCTGCTATTTTATTTAGGTTGCTTGCTGGGTTCATCATTGTAAAATATGATAGGTAGAAACCTATTACTGCAAGTATTGCTACTGGACCATTGGCTGATTGTACATCTTCTGGTTTTGCTACTGTTGAGCCTGTTAGTGCATATAATAATGCAAATAGTGAGTATCCTAATATATAGTAAATTATTGTTACAACTGCTACTGTACCTGTTAAGTTTATAGAGCTTAGTATCATGTCTATTAATTCACTATCTAAAAATAATTTTGCACTAATTAATGCTACAATAACTGTTACTATTGTTTGAAGTACACCTGCTAAACCTATACCTATTGCTTTTCCTAGCACTATTGTTTTTGGTGATGTTGATGTTACTAATGTTTCTATTATTTTTGATGTTTTTTCTGTTGTTATTGAACTTGATACTTGATATGCGAAGAAATATATTGCATAGAATAGCACTATTGAAAGTAACATCATTGGTAAAATGCTATTTCCTGTTTTACTTTCTTCTACTTGTATTAGTTCACTATTAAATGGCATATTTATTACTGCTAACTGTTCACCTGTTACCCCTAATTTTGATATTTGTAAGTTTTGATATGTAGATTGTAATATCATTATTAGTTCTTGTGGCACATAAGTTCCTAAAGATTCTGATTCTATTACATATTGAATATTTATCATTCCTTCTTTAGTTTCAATATATAATGCTTCTTCTATATCTCCATTTTTTATTTTTTCTTTTAATTCTTCTAAACTTATTTTTTCTTTTGATGCTTCTATTTGATAGCCTAAGTCTGCACTTTCTAATGCTTCTAGGCTTCCCTCATATATATTTTCATTATCTACTATTGTAATTTTATCTTTTCCAAAGCTTTCGTCTCCACTTGATATGTTTTTTATAATTCCTGGTACATTAAAACCTAGCACTATAATAAGTAGAATAATTATATTTGATATTATAAATGATTTTCTTTTTACTAAATCTTTAAATGTAAAACTTGCTACTAAAAATAAATCTTTCATTTATTACTCACCTACCTTTTCTATAAATATGTCATGTAGACTTGGTTTTTTAATTTCAAATTTTTCTACTTGCACATTGTTTTTAGCAAGTTCATTAAATAATGTATAACCTTGCTCTTCTTCTTTTATATCTATTTCATATTCATTGTCTTTTTCTAAGTATATATTTAAATTTTGTTCTTTTACATATTGTTTTATATCTTGTTTAGTAGATATATATAATTTGTTTGCTTTATAGCTATCTTTTATTTGTTTTAAGTTTCCTTGTAATACTGTTTTACCTTTGTTTAATATTAGAATATCTGTACAGAATTCTTCTACAACGCTCATTTGGTGTGCTGACATTATTATATATTTTCCTTTTTTTATTAGTTCTAATATTACATTTCTAATTATTTCTGTATTTACTGGGTCTAAGCCTGAAAATGGCTCATCTAGTACTATAAGTTCTGGGTCGTGTACTACTGCTGTTATAAATTGTATTTTTTGTTGGTTTCCTTTAGATAGCTTCTCTGCTGTCATATTCATGTATTCTTCTACTTCTAGCCTTTTCATCCAATATTTTATTGCTTCATCTGCTTTTTCTTCCTTCATTCCTTTTAATTTTGCAAAATACATAAGTTGTGTATATACATTTACTTTTGGATACACTCCTCTTTCTTCTGGTAAATATCCAAAGTTCACATGTTTTCTTTTTACTTCTTTACCATTCCAATTAATTTCACCTGAATCTTTTTTTAGTATTCCTAAAAGCATACGAATTGTAGTAGTTTTACCTGCGCCATTTGTTCCAAGTAAACCATATACACCTGGTTTATCAATTTCTAAGTTTATGTTATCAACTACTTTTTTATCGCCGTAGCTTTTACTTACATTTTTTATTGTTAATCCCATTTTAATTTTCTTCCTTCCTTTTAAATTTATTTTATTATATCAGTATGGAATATATTTATCAATATTTTTTATACCTTTTATGTTTATTTTTTATATTATAATTGCAGTCATTTTTATTATATTCTATACATATACTCTCTAAAAACTTAAAATTACAACATCTTTGTTTTATTGGCATGTTATATTTTACCACTTGTTTATATAAAGCATTTGCGTTTTTAATAACTCTTTTAAATTTAGGAACACATAAATTATATTCATTTCTTAATAATTGCCTATAATTTTCATCTCTTTCTCTTTCAATATCTACTCTTTCTATATTTTTTTCATTTACTGGGAACATATTATTTAAATTAATTACTGATTTATTTCCTATTTTTATAAAATCTATTCTTTCTTTCATTTTATTATGTTTTTCCTTATAACTTGATAATGGTGCTATATACAAAACATTATTAATCTCAAATAATATTCCTATATACTTTCTTTTAAATTTCCTTTCTTTAATTTTTGAATTCATAATATTTGAATCGTATTTTGATAAATATTCTATATACTCATCCTTTACCTCATAAAAGTTTAGTTTTTTATCCATTTTATCCTCCTTTAAAATATTTTTTAGACAAAATAAGAGCTAACATTTTTGTTAGCCCCTATTTTGTCTTTTAAAGCTCTGCACTTTTGGTAGCAGTACACCTCTTTTAAAACTTCACTTTTATTGGTAGTGATATACCTCTTTTAAAGCTCTGCACTTTTGGTAGCAGTACACCTCTTTTAATAACTTTTTTAGTTACTTTTATTATATTATACAAATTGCAAAAAATTATGTCAATATTTTTTAGTAATTTTTTTTGGAAATTTATGTATTTTATTTTACTACTTGTTTCATACATCCAAATACTAATCCAACCCATGTATTTGAGTTTGGGCAGAAACGTTTTTGTATTGCTGATAGTGTTTTACCAGAGTAACAAGAACCTCCTTTAGTTAAGTATTTATTGTGTAATAATTTAGTTGCTGCTTCTAATCCTTCTTCATCTGATGAATATTTTATTAAACCTTTGCTTGACATCATACTTATATAATTATGTGTATTTCTATGACTTGAAGCTATATTCCATCCTGATTCTGCTGCAATTAGTCCACAGAAGAATATTTCATTTATTTCATATTTTTCACATAAGTCATATATTATTCCTGCATTTTTTGCAAAAAATCCTGAATAGTCAACCTTCATATTTTGCATTAATTTTATAAAGTCTTCTCTTGATATTCCACATCTTATAGTTAAATCCATATCTCTTGATATTGTAATTTCTTCTATTTTTTTATATTTTACTACTGCTTGTGGTATTTCATTTTCATTTTTATTTCTGTTTGCTTCTGATCTTGATGTTACTTTTATTTCTCTTTCATAACTTTTTTCTTGTGCTATTTCTATAATTTGTTGCTCTTCTTCTAATTTTTCTACTTCTTTTTTTGTTTCAAATTTTGAAATTTGTATTTCTCTTTCGTTAGTTCTAAATAGCCCTATGTATGTACCTAGTGTCATTATTATAAGAAACACACTAATTAGTTGCTTAATTTTCAGGGCACTTTTACTATCTTTCATTTTAATTTAACATCCTTTCTGACGCCTTTTTTATTTGCGCCACTGATTAATTATAGCATATTTTCCAATTATTGTCAAATTTTCATACTTGAAAAAATAGATAAATGCCATACTTTTTTATAAAACAGGAAAAACCGAGTTGTATAAATACAACTCGGCTCTTTTGGTTGTTGTTACTATTCAGCAACAATTACCACATTCTTTCCACCTAACAGCTCATCCCAAAACTTCTTGTTCTGGCCACCCTTTCCGATTACTGCTCCTGCAAGATTTTTGGGAACATGCATTTCAATGTAGTGGATTTTCGCCACTTCGTTCATGTCGAACATACCACATACTCCTGTCGGCTCCCCGTTCTCTTTGTATGCCTGCAAAATCTTGATAGAGCCTCCGTCTGCGCTCTCGAGGTTTACTTCCTGAGGAGACTTTTTGCTTCTGCGTACCACAGTTGCAATTTTGCCATCCAAATCGGCTTTGGCGCATGCATACTTGACTACTGACTCAATCTTGTTTGCCATATGCGCAACCTTGCCGGAAACCACCTGCCTTGTTACATATTCTCCTGTAAACAGATACATGTCATCACAATTCTTTGACTCAATGTACACCGGAAGTATCTTTTCCTGCATCGGGCATTCAGGATTCCAGTACTCACATACCGCAAACTGCTCTCCTTCATTATATTTGTCAGGAATATATGCATACCGGTAAGGAATTCCGTTTTCCTTCAGAGCACCCTCATACTTAGATGCTACATACGGTAACCGATTTTCAACAGCTACGCCGCCTGTGGCTAACCAAGTAAAGTTTTCGCCTTCATTCAGGAAGCATTGCGGTAAGTTTGCCTTATTGGTTGTTCTCGGTCTCGTTACCTTTGCCATTCTTGCCGCCACCGTGTTTGCTGCTTTTGCCTTTGCGCCAGTTGCCTTGGTTATGTTGTTGTTCGTCTTCTTCATGTTACGTCCTCCTTATGAAAGGTGTTAAATTGTTAATAAGTTTCTCTGTATATAGAATATCATATTATGTTAATTTTTTCAAGTGTTTTTCCTTATTTTTTCATTTTTTTACAATTTTTATGTTATATAAAGGGCGTAATTCGGTATTCCTATATGGTATTCCTTACCGATTAAGCCCTACAATTTTTATAAAATTTTCTACTTTATTCATCTTTTGATGTATTTATTTTTAATAATTTAAATATTTCTACTATTATAATTGGTGAGAATACTAATGCTATTATTTCTAGTATATTTCCTATTGGTAATATTGGGATGCTAAATATATGTCTTAACGCTGGCACTATTAAAATTACTAGCATTAAAATTGCTGATACACCAACTGCTAATAATAATTTTGGGTTTCCTAATATTCCTGTTTTAAATATTGACTTTTTATTGTTTCTTATATTAAATACATGTACTAGCTCTGATAATGCTAGAACTGTAAATGCCATTGCCTGACCTATTTCTACTTTTACTTCTTGTTTTTCTATATATTTACCACCATTTGCTAGAACTTCATCTATATTTTGTATTTCTTCTACTGATATAATTTTATTTTCATATTGGAGCATTGTTGGTAGTTTATCTTCTGGTGTTGCAAGGCCTATAATAAATGCTGCTAAAGTTATTAATCCAATCATTATACCTTGGTATATTACTCTTAAACTCATTCCTTTTGTAAATATACCTTTTTTACTGTCTATTGGTTTTCTTTCCATTATATCTTTTTCTGCTGGGTCAAAGGCTAAGGCTAAGGCTGGTAACGAATCTGTTACTAGGTTTATCCATAAAATGTGAATTGGAAGTAATACTTCTATTAAATTTATATCTATATTAAATATTTTTCCTAGCCATGGTGTTATTAATATTGCTACAAATAATACTACTATTTCGCCAACATTACTTGAAAGTAGAAATTGTATTGCTTTTAGTATATTATCATATATACGTCTGCCTTCTTCTACTGCTGATACTACTGTTGCAAAATTATCATCTGTTAGTATTACATCTGATGCTTCTTTTGCTACATCTGTTCCTACCATTCCCATACTGCAACCTATGTCTGCTGTTTTTAAGGCTGGACTATCGTTTACTCCATCTCCTGTCATTGCTACTATTTCACCATTTTTTTGCCATGCTTTTACTATTCTTACTTTGTGTTCTGGACTTACCCTTGCATATACACTATATTTTCGTACATTTTTTTCTAAGTCTTCTTGACTCATTTTTTCAAGTTCACTACCTGTTATTGCTTCATCTTCATTTTCTAGTATTCCTAATTTTTTTGCTATTGCTATTGCTGTAATTTTGTGGTCTCCTGTGATCATTACTGTTTTTATTCCTGCTTTTTTACATTTTTCTACTGCTAGTTTTGCTTCTTGCCTTGGTGGATCTATCATTCCTACCATTCCTACATATATTAAGTCTTTTTCTATATATTTTATTTCTTCTTTTGATGGTATATGGTCTAGTTCTTTGTAACCAAAAGCAAGTACTCTTAAAGCTTCTTTTGCCATTTCTTCATTTTTTCTTGATATTACATTTTTATATTCTTGTAAATCTTGTTTTATATTTCCATCTACTATATATGAATTACATCTTGCTAAAAGTTCATCTACTCCACCTTTTGTATATACTAAATATTTTTCGCCTACTTTATGAACTGTTGTCATTAGCTTTCTTTCTGAGTCAAATGGCAGTTCTGATATTCTAGGGTATTGCTCATATATTGATGGTTCAAATGCTAGCTTAAATCCCATGTCTACTAAAGCTGTTTCTGTTGGGTCTCCTGTTAATTTATTTTCTGTTGTTATTTTTGTATCATTACATAACATTGAAATGTGAACTAATCTTTCTAGCTCTGAAATTTTTGTTATATCTGTATCTACTTTTTCTAAAGTTTCTATGTCCATAATTTCATTATCTGTAAATATTTTTTGTACTGTCATTTTGTTTTGTGTTAATGTTCCTGTTTTGTCTGAACATATTACTGTGCTACTTCCTAATGTTTCTACCGCTGGAAGTTTTTTTACTATTGCATTTTTCTTAACCATTCTTTGTACACCAATTGCTAATACAATTGTTGATACTGCTGCTAACCCTTCTGGTATTGCTGCTACTGCTAAGCTTACAGCTGTCATAAACATTTGTATCCAATTTTTTCCATATAATATTCCTATTATAAATATAACTACACATATTAATAGGGCTACTATTCCTAGAGTTTTACCTAATTTATTTAATCTATTTTGAAGTGGTGTTTCATTATCCCCAGTTTCACTTAAAATCCCTGCTATTTTACCTACTTGCGTGTTCATTCCTGTTTCTACAACTATTCCTTTTCCTCTACCATAGGTAATTAGGCTAGAAGAAAATAACATGTTGTTTCTATCTCCTATATCTACTTTATCTTGTTCTATTCTTTCTGCATTCTTCTCAACTGGAACCGACTCTCCTGTTAAACTTGCTTCTTGAGATTTTAAGTTTATGGCTTCTATTATTCTTAAATCTGCTGGTACATAATCTCCTGTTTCTAAAACTACTATATCTCCTGGTACTAAATTACTTGATGGAATAACAATTAATTCACCATTTCTTATAACTTTAGCTGCATGACTACTTAACTTTTGCAGAGCTTCTAAAGATTTTTCTGCTTTATTTTCTTGTGTTACCCCTATAATTGCGTTAACTATAACTACTATTAATATTATAATAGTATCAGTTATTCCCTCTCCTTCAGCTATTCCAACTGCTCCTGATATAAGGGCTGCTATAATTAATACTATTATCATAAAATCTTTAAATTGTTCTAAAAATTTTATAGCTAGGCTTTTTTTCTTCTTTTCTTTTAGTTTATTTTCGCCATATTTATTTATTTTTTCTTGTATTTGTTCATTATCTAAACCTGTATTTATATTAGTTTGTAATATTTCACAAGTTTCTTCTGTGCTTTTATTAAACCATGTTTCGTTCAAATAAATCCTCTCCTTTAACATTATTATATACAAAAGTAGATTTAATAAACTGTACTTAATTATTCTATTACAGTTTTTTAATCTAAAAATTATATTGTAAGTTTCTTCTTTATTACATTAAAAATTCTTACAATATAAAAAGCAAAACTTTTAAAGAATCTTTTTACATTTCTAATGTACCTCCTTCTTTAAAAGTCTTGCTTACCTATATATAAGGTTACTAACCATGCATTTATTGCCGTGATGTTGATTAGTAGTTTTTAAGCTACTCCCTTTTAACTATTTTATTTACATACATATTATATTAAATTTTATAAAAAAACAATACTTTTTATTAATATTTTTTAAATTAGTTAAAATATTAAATGTCTAAAATATATATTTATTAATTTTATGAAAATAAAATCTGAATAAATATTGCCAAACAGTATTATATATTATATAATAAATATTAGAAGTTGCGGGTATAATTTAGTGGTAGAATGTCATGCTTCCGACCTGATAGCGCGAGTTCGATTCTCGCTACCCGCTCCAGTTTATAGCAACTTACGAACTATAAAGTTTGTAGGTTGTTTTTTCATATCTATAATTAAAATGTTCTCTTTCCAGAAAGGAGGACATTTTTTATGTTTGAGTTTGAAGTAATACAAGAATTAAAGGCAAATGATGAAATACTAGAAATTATTAAAAGTTATAACTATACAGTTAAAAATGGTAAAATTAAGCATTTAAAGGCTACTAATTTACAATTTATTGAACCAACTGAATATTTAATTACATATCCTACTACTCTTACTATATTTGAATATAAAGTAAATGAAATAGTTAATAAGAACTTTTACATCAAAGAACATCATCAAAAGTATAATCTCAAAGAAATTAAGCAAATTCTCATAAAACTAAAAAGTTAATCTTACATTTTGAAAATTTGATTAACAAAACCTTAAAAAATTCACAGGAGATATAGGAGGGAATATTTTATGAGATGTGGAGTTTATGTAAGAGTGTCAACAGATGATCAAAGAGATAATGGCTATTCTATTGATTCACAGTTACGAATGATAAAAGAATATTGTGAAAAGAATAATTACGATATTGTAGATGTATACAATGATGCAGGACATTCTGGAAAAGATTTAATGCGACCAGAAATGCAAAGAATTTTAAAAGATATTAAATCACATAAAATTGAAGTAATAGTTGCCATAAAAGTAGATAGATTAACTAGAAATAACTATGATGGCTTTTGGCTACTCAATTATTGTGAAGAACACGATGTTAAAATTGAACTGATACTTGAGCCTTATGATGTATCTACTGCTAATGGTGAAATGATATTTGGAATGAATTTAGTATTTGGTCAACGAGAAAGAAAAGAAATTGGAGCAAGAACAAAAAGAGCTATGGAAGAAATGGCATTAGAAAAAGTACATCCAGCAAAAGCACCTTATGGCTATATCAGAAATGTAGAAACAGGTCATTTAGAAATAGAACCTATTGAAGCACAAGTCGTTAAAGAAATATTTGAACTATGTAAGCAAGGTAATTCAAGTAGAGGAATTGCAACAGTTATGAAAAATAGCAATGCTTATTTAAAAACAGGAAAATGGACAAGTGATAGAGTTTATAAAATACTTACTAATTCTATTTATATTGGTATATTTGAATATGGTAAATATTGCAGAAAACCACAAGATATATTAAGAGTTGAGAATTATTGTGAGCCAATTATAGATATTGAAACATGGAACATCACAAGAAAAATATTAGAAAGAAACAAACACTCCAATTATGGAGAACATATCCACTTATTTACTGGAATTGTGAGATGTCCTACTTGTGGAAAAATATTATCTTCTACAAATTCTTTTAAATATAGTAGAACACCAAAAGAAAAAGTTTACTATCATTTAACTTGCAAAAATCCTAATTGTAAATCAAAAGGATTACATTATAGTTCAGATAAAATAGAACAAAAATTAGTTAGAGTTTTAAATGAATTAACAAGATATATGTATGAGATGGATAGTGAAATTATAGTATGTAATTCAACTAAAACAAAAGACATTAAAAATATAGAAAAAGCAATTGAAAAACTAAAAATGCAAGAGAAAAAGTTAGTAGATTTATATTTGAGTTCAACCTTAAATGTAGAAACAATTAACCATAAAAATGATGTAATTAAAAAAGAAATTGAAAACTTGAGTAAGAAAAGAGAACAAATTGATCCAAATAATGATTTTAAAGACTATACCATAGAACTATTAAAAAAGTTAGATTGTAATGTAGAAAATGGCGAAGTTATATCTAATAACAAAGTTGCATTTACATTTATTTTTAATAGTCTAAAACGAAAAACAAAACAAGAATTAATAAAAAGATTAATTGATTGTATAGAAATAAAAAGAAACAAAAATTATGATATTGAAATAGCAAATGTTAAATTTACAGAAGAATTTATTTCCAAAAGTAGCAAATCATATATAAAATATTTATATGGAATTTTGCAAAATAATAATATTGGATTTGTTTATAAAGAAGCAATTGATAGTACAGAATTAGAAAAATTAAAAGAGAACTATTTTGTATTTTCAGATGAAGGAATAGGAGAATATTCAAAAGAAGAATTAGAAAAATATGTAGAACTATTGCAAAAACATTTTTATACAGATGGAGTTATAAATTGCCCATATATTGAAAATGGAAACATGATAGATAATTTAACATTAATACCAAAAAATATAAACCAAAAAGTTAAGGAGGAAACAAATTATGAAGCATCTTAATAAAGAAAATATAAACAAAAATCAAGTAGAAACAGTAGAACAGTTTAAAGTACTTTCATATTTAAAAAGCACATTTAATATTGATGAAATTGAACTATATTTATATGATAAAACTACAATAAAGTTAATTGATAAAAATAAAGTACAAGCATATTTTAGATATAATAAACAAACTAAAAAAGTACAATTTTATGAAAAAATACATTCAAAAAGTGAATTAGAAAGATGAGATTTATAAAAAAATCTTGTCCCAGCGAGCACTGAATTTGGATATACGCCAAATTCAAATATGGGAACTTCGTCCCCAATCCCCAAAATAAAAATGAAAGGAACTAAAAGATTATGAATAATGAAAAAGTAAATTATTTAATTGATATAATAAAAGATATGGATATAGAAAATAAATTAAGACTTGCAATATGTATGTGTGATAATTACAGCCATACTAATTTAGAATATAACAAAACAGAAATGTATAAATATTTTGATAACTTGCTAAAAGAAATTAATATAGAATACAGAACAACAACTGTTAATTTTGCGAACTATGCTTACATCATGTTTGCTATATCAAAAGTTATAGAAATGGATTCAGTAGAACAAAATAGAGTGGCATTATATCTTTTTAATAGTATAAATTATAAAATAAAAAGTTATAAAACTCTTGACAATACAAAACAAATGTTTTAAGATATATACAATAAGAAAAGGATGTGAAATTGTGGAAGAAAATCAATTAGCAATTCAAAATAAATTATCTAATTTAGATATAAGAAATTTAATATATAATATAAGAGGAAAACAAGTTATGTTAGATAGCGATGTGGCAACACTTTTTGAATATGCAACTAAAGACCTTAATAGAAATGTTAAAAATAATATAGAAAGATTTCCTGAATATTATTGTTTTCAATTGACTAATGAAGAATATAAATCTTTAAGGTGCAAAAATTTCACCTTAAACGAAAATGGAAGAGGACAACATAGAAAATATCTGCCATATGTATTTACTGAATATGGAATTACGATGCTTGCTGGACTATTAAAAAGTGAAGTGGCAGTTAATGTAAGTATAAGAATTGTAAATACATTTATAGAAATGAGAAAATTTTTATCTTCTAATAATCAAATATTTGAAAGATTAACAAGTGTAGAATATAAATTATTAGATCATGATAAAAAATTTGATGAAGTATTTAATCAGCTTCAACTTGAAGAAAATATCAAACAGAGAATATTTTTTGATGGTCAAATATATGATGCATATAGTATCATTGTAGATATTATAAAAAAAGCAAATAGTAAGATTTTAATTATAGACAATTATATTGATGACAGTATTTTGAAAATGTTGGCTAAAAAGAAAAACAATGTAGAAGTTGTTATTTTAACATCTAATAAAAGTAGTATTGAAAATTTAGATATTAAAAAATTTAATAAAGAATATCCTGTTCTGAAAGTTGCTAAAACTAATAAATTCCACGATAGATTTATTGTAATAGATAACAAGGAGATGTATCATCTAGGTGCTTCTATAAAAGATTTAGGTAAAAAATGTTTTGGAATCAACAAAATAGAAGATATGGAGATTATAGAAAAAATTATTAATTTATAGAACAAAAACTGACATGAACTCTTATGAGAACATGCCAGTTTTTCTACTGTTATTGCCATAGCACTATTATAGGGTAGTCAATCCCTGAACAAAGTGATGCATCTCATTAATGTCTACAAACCCAAATGAAAAATTGACTGCTCTATTTCCTTCTGCATCAAGAGAATTAAAATAATTTTCTAAAGATGCATGGCAAGTATAAGCCCATTTCATCAGAATGCGGCAATTGTCATAGTCTGTTTTAATATTGGGTAAGTAGTCATTAGGGTTGAGTGCTTGAAGTAGTTCTTTAAAATGTTCTTCAAGTTCATGAACATCAGCCCCCTTTAGTGAATTGTTCACTACAATTGCTTTAACAGGCAACTCAATGTTGGTTGTAAAAAATGTTGCTTTTGCTATTGATGTTTTCGACATTTTCAGTACCTCCTTAAAATTTCTTGGAGGCTTTGAAACCTCCAAGTGTTTAACTTATTGGTTTCAAAAACAAGCTACTACTTAAATTATATATTATTTTACATAAAATTGCAAGTCGTTTTGGCACTATTTACTAAACTTATAACATATACTCTTACTTTAAATACAAATATACTAAAAAATATTATAAATTATTATTGCATACAATTTATAATGAGTATATAATAAATACTAGAAAGAGATCAAGAGAGTTCGTAACTTGTAAGAATATCGCTCCAACGACGTATCTGTTCGAACTAAATTGAACAGATAGATACAAATATAATTCTGAAAAGGATGGTATTTTTTTGTTATAAAAATTTTATTGCCTCGCAGAGCCCCATGTTATGATAGTATGTCATAACATATAGGGGGTTAGGACTTATGACAAGGTCAAAGTCCTGTGCTACAAAGAAAATTTTAAATTGGAGACAATAGAAAATGGGTAGACAAAGTTAGATATTTGTAATTTATGTAAAATTAATGTATAATGTAAAGTAATACTGAAAATGCAGAACTCTAAATAATGAAATAATATTAAAATGGAGGTTGATGAAGAATGTTGTATATTGATAGATTAAAACTAATCAAATCTATGATTACGGCTAAAGAAGATGATGATACTATGTTTTATGTTGGTGGATATAATGTTGGAGGAGTAAAGATTGGAAATATGAACTATGGAGGAATGAACATAGGAGGTATTTCCTTAGATGATGAACATGAATTTGAACGTGAAGAAGTTAGTGAATTTATACTAGAAGAAATTGAAAATTTAAAAAAAGGACAAGCTATGAGGAGAGAAGAAAAACTAGATAATTTACAAAATGCTAAAAGGAACAAAGAAAAATCAGAGTTGGAGTTAACAGAAACACCTAAATATAGACTTATAAAAAGAAGCAATATAAAGAATACTTTAAGACATAATAAAATAGAATTTCAAAGAGCTCAACTTTTAGTAGATATGAAAAGCATCAATAATAAACATATTGCTCTTCTAGAACAAATCGCCCAACTACTAACAGAACAGCAGAAAGGTAATAATAAATATAAACGTAAGGATATTAAAAAATATATAAATTATGCTATTTATCGTATTGAACAGCAAGAGAAAGCAAATGTAAATGAAGATGAATTGGCACAACATAGCTTTTTCCAAAAAATTAGAGTAACTGGTGATAAAATTAATGAAGGACATTATGGAGAAACTGCTAAGAGAGTTATACAAGACTGGTCATTAAGTGATAGATAATAAGAATTAAATTGTAAGCGTAAAAATCACATTTGACAAAATAAGAAAAATTCTATATAATAAATATAGAAAATGAGAGCCACAGAAATGTGTGCTACCTATAAACTAGATAAAACACCACAAAGCTTGGCAGAGCATATGTGGTGCTTTTATTATTTGCTCAAAATTACTACTATTGTAATAATCAAGGCAAATGCTATAATAGTTATTCCTACTAAACTGTAGAAAAGTAAGTATATTATCATTAACATAGCTTGTTCTACCATATAGCACCACCTCCATTCTCACAGTCAAAACTGTGTATGTAAAGTGGTAGCACTCACACTGCTTATTCTCATTTTCTGCTTATAACTATACAACATTATTTGATAAAATACAAGCAAACAAAACAAAATTTTGCAAAATAATATTTTTAATTTTTCTATTGCAATTTACCAAAAGTATGATATACTTTAATAAATTGATTGATATTTGTATCAATCGTTAAGAGAGAAAAGTTGTAGATAACTACGACAATCGCTCCATTAAGTAAAATCGTCGAATCAGATGAGAATATTGAAAAATCAACTGTAAAGGTTGATTTTTTCTTTTTAAATTAAGCAAAATCGGCGTAGTTATAAACTACACCGATTTCTTATATTCCATGATTGTTTAAATAGTTACTTTTAACATACCCCTCTACTTTCTCGTAAATTCCACATATTAGCATAACTAATAAACTCTGGCTTTAATTCTTCAAAATCTTCCTTAATATATGATTTTCCTCTGTACTCTTTCAATATATTTAGTTTAGCTGTTCCTTTAGGTTTTTCTATAATTTTTGCAACTAATATTTCTTCTTTTGCTTCCACTTTTGAATATATCTTTCCTTCTGTTCTTTTGTTTATAATATCATAAGTTGATATTATAACTATTCTTTCATTTTCCACAATATGCATATTATACACCTCGCGCTTTTTTACTTATTTTACTAAATATTTTAACATATTTTATATAATATTTCAATTGCTCTGTATAAATTTTCCTATTTTAGTAAATGATAATAAAAAATTTAGCATTAAAGGATGGATTTTCTTATGAGTGATTCAAAAATTGGAACTAAAGAATCTATTGCCCTTATTCTTACTATTTCTATAACACATACTATTTTATCTGTACCTAGAAACTTACTTTCTAATGTTAAATGCTCTATTTTGTTAAATTTAGTTTTTGTAAGTCTTGTTTTATTAGGTGTTGTATTTGTTGTAGTTAAATTATTTAAAAATTTTCCTCGGCTCAGATATATTAGATGTTTCTGAATATTTAGGGGGTCCTATTTTTAAAAAAATATTAGGTGTTTTTTTTATATCTTATTTTATTATAAGTTCTAGTATTTTACTTAGGGAATTTTGTGAAGCAATAGAAATAGTATATTACCCTATGACAGATGTATTTTTTGTAATTCTATTATTTGTTATTTGTATTGCAATTACAAGTAAATTAGAATTTACAGCAACTTTAAAAACTAATTTAATTATAATACCTATAATGTTATTTAGTATTATCTTTCTTTTTACTTCTAATATGAAAAATTTTTCTTTTAGTAGGGTTTTCCCTATTTTAGGAAATGGATTTGTTAATACTTTTATTTTAGGAATTGGAAATATTTATTCTTTTTCTGGTATAGCTTTTTTATACTTCTTACCTCCTTTATTAAAAAAACCAGAAAACTTTAAAAAAGTAGCAATTACTTCTGTTGTAATATTTGCTCTATATATAATATTAACTGTTTCTATAATATTATTTATGTTTTCGTTTTTTGTATCTGAAGATGAAGTATTACCTTTGTATTTTGCTGCAAGATACATTGAAATTGGTACTTTCTTTGTAAGATTAGAATCTGTATTTCTATTAATATGGATGCTAGTTTTTGCTTGTTATTTAAGCATAGTAGTGAGGTTTTCAATGCTTATTTTTAAGAAAATTACTAATATTAAGAATACAAAAATACTTGCCTATCCTTTTTCTATTTTGATACTTGCTATTGCATTATTGCCTAAAAACTATGCTAATGTAAAATATTATGAAGCAAATATTTATAAATATATTATATTAGGTTTTAGTTATACATTTTGCTTATTGTTACTTATATTTGCTAATGTTAAAAGGCGAAAAGAAAGGAAAAGCTGAATATAAGTATATTTAATATTAATCTGGAAAATATATTTATATAATATTTTTAAGTGGGTGATTATTATAATTAAAGTAAATAAATTAATTAGAAACATATTTATTGCAGTAATTATTCTTTTATTATTGCTTGCTTTTTCATCTTCATATACTTCTTTTAGTATTGATAATTTGGCATTTGTAATTGCTATTGGTATTGATAAAGGTGATACTCAAAATAATTTAAAAATAAGTTTTCAAATAGCTAAACCTTCTTCTATATCTAAAAATGGTTCTTCTGAACAAAATACAGCTATTATAAATACTGTTGAAACAAGTTCTATAAATTCTGCAATTAATTTAATGAATAGTTATATAGGAAAAGAAATTAATTTGTCGCACTGTAAATTAATTGTTTTTTCTGAAGAACTTGCAGTAGAGGGTGTTGGAAATAGAATTTATACTTTAATAAATAACGTGCAAATTAGACCTTCTACTAATGTTGTAATTAGTAAAACTGATGCTAAATATTATATTGAAAATTCAAAACCAAGTTTAGAAAGCCTGCCAACTAGTTATTATGAAATTTTTCCTAATTCTAGTAAATATACTGGTTATACTGTAAATAGTACCATTGGAGACTTTTACAATGGCCTAACTTGCAATTCTTGCCAGCCTTATGCAATACTTGGCGGAATGATTGAAACTAATGATTCTAACTTAGAACAATATTCTTCTGAGGACCCTTTAAATGCTGGAAATATTAAATCTAATGAAACTAGTATTTCTGGTAAAAGAGGTGCTGAAAATATTGGTTTAGCAGTATTTAAAAAAGATAAATTAGTTGGTGAACTAAATGCTATTGAAACAGTCTGTTTCTCTATTATAAGAAATCAAGTTAATGGATTTTTAATTACTATTGTAGATCCACAAGATGAAGAAAATTACTTAGATTTATATGTATATCATAACAATGATACAAAATCAAAGGTTGATATAGTAAATGGTACTCCTTATATTACAGTTGACTGTAAATTTGATGGAAGAATTTATTCTATGAAGGATAAAAGTAATTATTTAGATTCTAATATTTTAGAAGAAATCTCTTCTTCTGCTTCTGAATATATCAAATTGCAGATGCAAAATTATTTATATAGAACGGCTAAAACTTTTAATTCCGATATTAATGGTTTTGGAAGAAACGTTTTATCTAAATTTTTAACTAAACAAGAACTCGACGAATTTAATTGGCTTGAGAATTATCAAAATTCTTTTTTTACTGTAAATACTGATGTTAATATAAAATCTGGTTTCTTAATTACAGAAACCTAAAATTAAAAAAGGATGGTTTATATGTTAAATATTGTATATCACATTTTATTTTTACTATTTTCAATATATATATTAATAGAAAGTATTGTTTATTCTATTTATGAAATTAAAAATGAAAAAAATGTTTTTGGTG
>CATLFA010000011.1 GCA_949927585.1 uncultured Clostridiaceae bacterium | reverse complement strand
ACATAAACATGTTTTCGTGTTATAATTAAAATAGAATACAAAATAAAGGGGGTTATATTTTGAAAAAAAGGAATATTAAGTTTTTTTGGAAAATAATTATTTTTATTGTAGTATTAACATTAGGTTTACTAATATTAACTAATGACAGTAAAGCAAATAGTGAAGAGAGAAAAGAAAGTAAATTTTGTTATCTATCAGATATCCCATATATTGCTGAACAATCTAGTGTAGGTTGGGGAAGTATAACCTTAGACCAAAACTTAGAAACTCAGTATAATGATGGTTTAATAGCACTGCAAATAGATGACCAAGTTAAATTTTTTATAAAAGGAGTAAGTGCACATGCAACATCAACACTAGTTTATGACATAAGTTCATACGATTATGATTACTTTACAACATATTTTGGTGTAGATGCAAGTAGACAAAACAATGGAAATGGTGTTAAATTTGCAATATATACATCAAAAGATGGACAAAATTGGGACTTACATACACCAGTGTCACCACCTGTAATGAAAGGTAACACAAATGCGAATTTTATAAAAATAGATATAAAAGAAGCAAAATATTTAAAATTATATTGTCATAATAATGGAAACGCCACAGCAGATCATGCTGTATATGCAGACGCAAAATTAATTAAAGAAGGTTATGAAGAAGAAGAAACAAAAATTGACTTTATAAAAACAATAGAAGAATATGACGAAATAATTAAGAATCATACAGGAGAAGAAATAACAGGAGAGTATGAACTAACAATACTACAAAGAGAATTTGTAAAAAACGTTGGATATGATATATTACAAGCTTATACAGCTTTAAACGAAGAAAATGAAGAAACCATTTCATGGTTAATGAATGATGTAGAAAACTTACGTTTATACATATTAGGAGGAAAGCCAACAGGAAGTTACTTGTCATCATTAAAAGTTTTAAATAACTTATATAAAACATATAAGGAAGACTTTAAAATACAAGAAATATCAAAATATGGAACTAAAAAAGGTGATTTATATAAGAAAATGGCAATAACACTTTCACTTACACATTCATCAAAAGTAGCTTTATGGATGCAACCATCAGCACCAGAAAATCAATCAGATGCAGTTACACGTTATTCAATATTTAAAAAGATGTATGATGAAGGAAAATTTGTTGTTTCTTCAAGTATAGATATTACAAAATGGTTTGAACAATATAATGTAGAAGAAATGCGTTTTGTAATGAATAACATAATAGATGATGAAGAAATTTTATGGTTAAATGAATACACTAAAAAGCAAATAGATGCTCACCCAACACAAGCATGGACATATTTAACACCACACCCTTACATGGCTTATGTATGGCCAAATTATGGAAATCCGATATTCCACGACCAAGATAAAAAAGAATATTGGGATGAAAAGTTTGGAGGAATATTTTCTAAATATGGAGTAAGTTATAGTACAGAAACAAACAAAATATATAAAGTATGGATGAACTTTAGAAATGAATTTGGAACAGGAGCAGTTTGTGGTGGAATATCAAAAACAGGTTCAAATATTCGTACAGTTCATGGTATACCAGCAGCAGTTATTGGTCAACCAGGTCATGCAGCTATTATCTACTATGGTCAAGATGAGCAAGGTAGAGGATACTGGAATATTGATAATGACGTAAGTGGTTGGACATTATCAGAAAAAGGTGAAAGAATGCTACTAGGTTGGGGAAATGCTAGTTATACTAGAGGATCTTATCAAGTAGTATATATGGTATTAGCACAAGAAGTATTAAATGATTATGAAAATTTTGAAAAATGTGAAAAAACAATAATGCTTGCAAACTCATATAGTGGAGATTTAGAAAAACAAGAAGAAATATATAGAAAAGCATTAGAAATACAACCAATCAATATTGATGCATGGTATGCACTAATTAATGTATACAACTTAAATACAAATAAAACAGAAAATGATTATTATGATTTAGCTAAAGAATTAGCAGAAAAATTAAAATATTTCCCATTACCAATGCAACAATTAACAAATTTAATTAAAACAAAAATAACAAGTATAGAAAATTCTTATAAATTTACACTTTTACAAACAAGAATATTAACAGAAGCAACAAAAGTACCAAATAACACAGCACAAAACTACTATGTATATCAACCAAGTATTACAAGAACAGAAGCAAACTTCTTATTAGGAAAATTAGATAAAACAATTGCAACTTTCTCATTTGATGGAGAAGATAGCGGAAAAATTATACTATCAAGTCGTTTTGACGGAAATGGAATTCGTTGGGATTATAGCTTAGATGGCAAAGAAACTTGGAATGAAGTATCATTCACAGCAGAAGAAGAACATAAATTGCAACTAACCCCAGAACAAATTGCAAATATCACAGCTGAAAATGACATATATGTTCATATTGTAGGAGTAGGTTATGAAGAAGAAAATCTTTACAAAATAGACATTACAAAAGGAACTTTACCAAATACATTATTTAATAATGATTTAGAAAATCGTGTAGTAGGGGTAAACCTTACAATGCAATGGCGTATGGCAGGAACCGAAGAATGGACTTCATATAAAACTTCAAGTCCAAACTTAACAGGAAATGCAACAGTAGAAGTTCGTGTAGGAGCAACTGGAACATCTCTTCCAAGTGAGCCAATTTCACTAAGTTATACTCAAGACAATCAACCAGATACAAGAAAATACATTCCAGTATCACATTTAACAATAGAAGCAGTTTCTACTCAAGCAACTTCTAATCAAGGTAATGCAACATATGCAATTGATGCTAACTATAATACAAGATGGCATTCTGCATGGAATGGTTCAGACACACAAAGATATATAATTATAAAATTAGATAAACCAGTATATTTATCAGCAGTAGAATTTGTTCCAGCAGGTGGAGGAAATGGAAAAATAATAGATGGAACAATATATGGAAGTACAGATGGTGAAAATTGGGAAGTATTATCACAACAAACAGACTTAAGATATACAAACCAAGCTAATACAATAGCAGATGCTATAATCAATACAAAGAATTTTGAAATACAAGAGCCAAAACAAGTACAATATGTAAAAATTGTAGCAGACCGTGCATCAAATGGAAATTGGTTTACAGCAAGAGCATTTAACCTATTCCAAGATATAACACAAAATCCACATCCAACAGCAGGTATAGCTTTTAGTATAGAAGAACCAACAAGAGAAAATGTAGTAGCAAGACTAGTTAACCCAAGCACACAAATAACAATAACAAATAATAGTGGTAACGATACATATACATTCACAGAAAATGGACAATTTACATTTGAATTTGTTGATGAATATGGAAGAGAAGGTAAAGCTATCGCAAAAGTAGACTGGATAGATAGACAAAGTCCTACTGCAACTATTGAATACAGTCAAAATTCTATAACAAACAAAGATGTTATAGCTATGTTAAAAAATATTAGTGAAGATATATATATAATTAATGAAGATGGAATAAAAACTAACTATGTTGAAGTTGAGAATAATAAAGTAAAATCTATTACTTACATTAATGAAGAAGGAAAAACTACTAAAGTATTAGAATTAGACGAAAATGGAAATACACAAAGTATTAAATACTTTAATGACAATGAAAAAGTTGTATATATTACAAAATTTAAAGAAGATGGAAGTATAGAAGAAATATTCCTTAATGAAGATGCAGAGCAAATTGATCCACCAGAAAATGCAGATGAATATCGTAATTTAAGTCAAATAGGAAGAACAAAACCTTTAGAACATACCTTTGAAGAAAATGGAACATACATTTTTAGAATTCAAGACAAAGCAGGAAATTCAGCACAAATTGAAGCAAGTACAAACTTAATTGATAAAGAAGTTCCAACAGCACAAATAGAATATGATATTACACAAACAACAAACAATGCTGTAACAGCAACAATAATATTAAGTAAAGAAAACGCATATGTTACAAATAATAATGGAAATAAAACATATACATTTAATAAAAATGGTGAATTTACTTTTGAATTCCAAGATGAAGCGGGAAATAAAGGTACTGCAAAAGCAAAAGTAAATTGGATTATAGAAAAAGAGCCAGAAGAAGAAATAACATTAAAATCAAAATATAAAACAATTGAAGAAGGCGAAAATAAATATTTATATAGAATTAACGCAAAAACAATTTTAAAAGAATTTATTAAAGATATCGAAACAAATGGAATTATAACAATATATAAAAAAGATGGAACAATTTTAAGGGAAGATGAATTTATAGGCACAGGAATGATATTAAAAGTAAAAAACGAATCAGGAACTAAAGAAATTTCATTAACATTATCTGTAATAGGAGATACAGACGGAAATGGAGAAGTAACACCAACCGACTTAGCAGATGCTATACAAATATCGTTAGGTGAAAATAACTTTAATATTATACAAAAACTATCTGTGGATATAAATGAAGACAATCAAATAACACCAACCGACTTAGCAGATATGATAAAAATGACATTAGAGTAATAATATAATTAGTAATGCAAATAAAAAATTGAAAGGAGAAATAAAAACATGAAAAAAACAATAAAAATCATTTCAATAATTACAATTATGGCAATAATAATAAGTATAGTAAATATATCAAACGCATTCTCATTTAATGTAAGTGTATCATCAAATGATAAATTAGTAGCAGGTCAAGAAGTAAAAGTTACATTAACATTAAGTAACATAGATATGGATGATGGAATACGTTCAATAAAAGTAGGAAAAATAACAGTAGGAGAAGAATTTGAAGAAATAACAGCAAAAAGTTTTTCAAGTACAACATGGATGACAACATATTCAAATGGTGGTTTAGTATTAATGTCAGGAACACCTATAACAGAAGAAGGAGTAGCAGTAACATTAACACTAAAAGTAAAACAAGGAATAACAGCAAAATCATCAGCAGTAAGCTTTGAAAATATAGTTGCATCATCAGGCTCAAACACAGGAGATATAACAGTAGACACAAAAACTATAACAATAAAAGCAGAAGAAAAAGTAGAAGGTGGAGACCAAACACCAACAACACCAACAGAGCCAGAAAAACCAACTACACCTAATATTACAGATAAAGAACAAAACCAACCAAACAAAACAGAAAATCCACCTAAAGAAATATTACCAAGTAGAATACCACAAACAGGAGAAAAAGAAGTAATAACAATGATAGTAGCATCAATAATGGTAATAACAGTAGTATTTGGAATAGTAAGTTTTATAAAATATAAAAAAATTAGATAATAAAATATAAATTAAATAAGTAAAGAGATTTTAGAATATACCAAAAATCTCTTTATTTTATTATAGTATAAGAAAAATCTATTTTTAAATTTCGTATTGTAGAGATATAGAAAAGCATGCATAGAGAAAAAAGAAGGAAATACATGGGGAAAACTTAAAGTTAATTGAAGGACAAATTGTACCTATTTATAAAAATGGAAAAGGAGAAAAAACTTATATTTAATAGTAAAAGTCATGTATTTGTAGAGGCAAATAAAAGGGTAGACAATTAGTTGAAATTATCTGTTGTTTATTATATAATCAAGTAGGAAATAGTAAGATGTTACTCGAATTTAATCTGTTAGAAGATTCGCGAAATTTACAAAAACTATTATGAGATAATTATATAGGAGGAAATTTATGAAGAACTATGAATTAGGAACAAACGAAGTAATTTTGTATGAAGATATTATAAGACATAGTAAGGTTAAGGGGAGTGTAGAATTAACTTTAACTTCACAAAAAATAATTTTTGAAAAAGAAAAAGGAATATTAAAAAAGGAAAAAGAACTTATTGATATTATAAATTTAGAAGATATTAAAATTTATAATGATAAGGTTCAAATTCAACAAAAAGGTGTTGAAGTAAACATTCAAACTATTAATGAAAACATAAAAATCTCATTTTATAGTATGTTTAAAGCAAATAAATTTGTAACAAATATTATTAATACAATTACAGGGACAACTATTACAAAACGAGGTACAGATAAAATTAATACTGCAATTAATAATGTTAATGATGTATTAGGAATAGATACAAGAGACACATTAAAAGAAGTTATAGAAAATGGTATTGCAGGAACACTTATAAAAGGAATTAAAAGAAAAAATAAAAAGTAATGTTATAATTCCCTAGTAAATAGCAATCAGTAAGGAGAAATAAAAAATATGAAAAAAATATATATTAGTATGATAATAGTCATAATACTAGTTATAATAGTAGGAATTATAACAAACTATATAGATAGTGGCAGAATAACAACAGGACATGAACCACAATATTGTATAAAAATAGTAAGCAATGGAGGAAGTAAAATAACTTACTGGGGCTTAGGTTATAAAGTAATAAGATATGTAAAAATATCTCCAAATGAACCATATGAAAGTAATATAGGAGTAAAAATGGGAAGCTGGTTTATGAAATATGACTTGCCAAAAGAAAGAAATATTATAATAGAATATGAAGACAAAATCATAAAAATAACAAATCATAATGATATTGACAAAATTTCTAATATTTTAGAAAACTCAAAATATAATGCACAAATATGTAATGGAATAAATACACATAAAATATCAATAGATAATGAAATATATTATTTAAAAGAAAGTTGTAAAGAAATACAAAAAGGAGATAAACAATCAGCAATAACACAAGAAGACTTGAATACAATTTTAGAAATAATAGAAAAATTTAGTAGTTGTTTGTAAAAAAGAAAGCTTTGAAAAAAATGCTTCCACTTTTTGATTGTTAAATACAGCAATTTATAAAAACACAGAAGAAGGAAATAATTAGAAATAGTTAATAATAGATATATAACGTAACATAAAAAATATCTAAATATCATATATTAGTGGTTTTAACTACTAATATATTTTTTATACGTTAAGGTATAAAACTTAAATATAATATTATATATTAAAATATATTTTACTTTTACAATTTACTGTGTACATAAATATGGTAGATTTCCCAGAATATGTTTACAAATTATTACTTCCGTAGTATAATAGAAAGAGAGAAAAATATATATGGAGGTATATGTATGAAGGATAGGGAACAGAGAAAAAGGAATAAGAAAATACTTATTCTATTATTACTATTACTATTATTTTTAATAGCAATAATATTAACTGTTGCATTCTTAAAAAATGATGGAAAATCAGAAGCTACTATATCTGATAAAATAAGTAGCAACTATGTAAATAATCAAAATAGTAATGAAGAAGAGGTAAACAATACAGAAGAAAACAAAGAAATAACAAATGCCATAACAAGCACCAACAGCACAAACGATACCAATTCAACAATAGTAAATTCTAAAGTGGATAAGACAGCACCAGAAGTAACAGGAGTGGAAAATGGAGCTTATTATAAAGAAGATGTAACACCTATAATAAAAGATGATTCAGAAATAACAGTTACATTAGATGGAAAACCATACACATCAGGAACACCAATAACAGGAGAAGGAGAACACACATTAATAGTAACAGATGAGGCTGGAAATGAAACTAAAGTAAGCTTCACAATAGATAAAACACCACCAAAAATAACAGGCGTAGAAAATGGAGTTTATTATAAAGAAAACGTAATAGCTACAATAAATGATGCTACAGAAGTAGTAGCAACATTAAATGGAAAACCATATACATCAGGAACTCAAATAACAGAAGAAGGAGAACATACACTAATAGTAACAGATAAAGCTGGAAATGAAACTAAAGTAAGCTTTACAATAGATAAAAGAGCACCAGAAGTAATAGGAGTAGAAAATGGAGCTTATTATAAAGAAAATGTAATAGCTACAATAAATGATGCTACAGAAGTAGTAGCAACATTAAATGGAAAACCATATACATCAGGAACTCAAATAACAGAAGAAGGAGAACATACACTAATAGTAACAGATAAAGCTGGAAATGAAACTAAAGTAAGCTTTACAATAGATAAAAGAGCACCAAAAATAACAGGCGTAGAAAATGGAGTTTATTATAAACAAAACGTAACAGCTACAATAAATGATGATACAGAAGTAGTAGCAACATTAAATGGAAATCCATATACATCAGGAGCTTCAATAACAGAAGAAGGAGAACATACATTAATAGTAACAGATAAAGCTGGAAACGAGACTAAAGTAAGTTTCACAATAGATAAAACATCACCAGAAGTAATAGGAGTAGAAAATGGAGTCTATTATAAAGAAGACGTAACAGCTACAATAAATGATGCTACAGAAGTAGTAGCAACATTAAATGGAAATCCATATATATCAGGAACACCAATAACACAAGAAGGAAAACACACACTAATAGTAACAGATAAAGCTGGAAATGAAACTAAAGTAAGCTTCACAATAGATAAAACAGCACCAAAAATAACAGGAGTAGAAAATGGAGCTTATTATAAAGAAGATGTAACAGCTAATGCAGAAGATGCTACAGAGTTAACAGCTAAACTAAACGGAGAAGACTACATATTAGGAACATCAATAACACAAGAAGGAGAATACACACTAGTAGTAACAGATAAAGCTGGAAATGAAACTAAAGTAAGTTTCACAATAGATAAAACAGCACCAGAAATAAATATAGATGAAAATGTAATAGTTATACTAGGAGACGAATTTGTAGAAGATATATATGATAAAATATCAGATATGTATACAGCAAAAGAAGACTTAGATGTTAAAATAGAAAAAGAAGTATTTGATATTGAAACAGTTGGAGAATATCCAATAACATATATAGTAACAGATAAAGCAGGAAACTCTAATACAAAAACAAGAGTAGTAGAAGTGAAAGTAGCATATGCTACATTTATTGAAGGGCCAACTTTTAACGAAAAAATTAAAAAACTATCTCAAAACATAGTAACAATAGAAAGGTCAAGTACAGAGCCAAAAATAGAAAGTTTCATAGAAGTACAAACAGCAGATTCAATAACTCCTATAAAAATATGGCTAGATGAAGAAGATAATACAAAAGTACTTTGGTATTCAAGAGCTGAAAAGCCAAAATTAAATAGCAATTCAAGTGAAATGTTTTACAAATTAACTGAATTAACATCTCAGGATATAACAAACATATGTGATACAAATAATGTAACAGATATGCATGGTATGTTTGGTTTCTGTTATAACCTAACAGAATTAAATGTAAATAACTTTGATACAAGTAATGTAGAAAATATGAATGAAATGTTTACTTGTTGTGATAATCTAACACAATTAGATTTAAGCAATTTTGATACAAGCAAAGTAACAGATATGGATTATATGTTTGCAGAATGTACTAATTTAACAACAATTTATACTAGTGATAAATTTGTAGTAAACCAAGTAAAAAATCAAGCACATATGTTCAATAATAGTATTAAACTACAAGGTGGAAATGGCACAACATATGACAATTTACATATAGATAAACAATATGCAAAAATAGACACACCAAAAACACCAGGATATTTTACTACCTTAACACAACATGCTATGTTTGAAACTGGGATAACTTTTAATAGTAAAATAAAAAAATTATATAAAGATAATATAGCAACAATAGAAAGACCAGACACAGAAGAACCATTACCACAAGATAATATAGTAACAATAGAAAGGTCAAGTACAGAGCCAACAACAGAAAGTTTCATAGAAATACAAACAACTGATTCAACTAACTCAATAAAGATGTGGGTAGATAAAAACGATTATACAAAAATACTTTGGTATACAAAAGTTGAAAGACCAAAATTAAATAATAATTCAGGGAATATGTTTAATGGTTTAACTAATCTAACATCTCAAGATATAACAAACATATGTGATACAAGTAAAGTAACAAATATGAGCTATATGTTTAAAGATTGTAGTAAATTATCAGAATTAGATTTAAGTAAATTGGATACAAGTAATGTAACAGATATGAATGGTATGTTTTACCGGATGTAGCAATTTAGCAACACTAGATGTAAGTAAATTTGATACAAGAAATGTAACAAATATGTCTTCTATGTTTTTAGGATGTAAAAAACTGACAACACTAGATGTAACTAACTTCGATACAAGCAATGTAATAAATATGAGTTCTATGTTTAGATACTGTGCAGATCTAACAACAATAGATTTAAGTAAATTTGATACAAATAAAGTAACAGATATGAGTGTTATGTTTGATGAATGTACAAAACTAACAACACCAGATATAACTAACTTCGATACAAGCAATGTAATAAATATGAGTTTTATGTTTAGATACTGTGCTAATCTGACAACATTAGATTTAAGCAATTTTGATACAAATAAAGTAACAAATATGCAAGAGATGTTTAGTGGATGTACAAAACTAACAACACTAGATGCAAGTAAATGGAATACAAGTAATGTAGAAAATATGAAATCTATGTTTAGTGGATGTAGTAATTTAACAACACTAGACCTAAGCAATTGGAATACAAGTAATATAACAAATATGTATAATGTGTTTGGAAATTGCAAAAATCTAACAACACTAGATGTAAGTAAATGGAATACAAGTAATGTAAAAGATATGAGCTCTATGTTTAGTGGATGTAATAATTTAACAATAATAGACCTAAGCAATTTTGATACAAGTAAAGTAACAAAGATGGATTCTATGTTTAGTGGATGTAGTAATTTAACAACAATAGACCTAAGTAATTTTGATACAAGTAAAGTAACAAATATGAATACTATGTTTAGAGGATGTGCCAATTTAACAACACTAGATTTAAGTAAATTGAATACAAGTAATGTAACAACTATGAACAGTATGTTTTCTGGTTGTACTAAATTAAAGTCACTAGATGTAAGTAAATTTGATACAAGTAAAGTAACAAATATGGATAGTATGTTTAGAGGATGTGCTAATCTATCAGAATTAGATGTAAGCAATTTTGATACAAGTAATATAACAACTATGTATTATATGTTTGGAAGTTGCACAAATCTAACAACACTAGATTTGAGTAAATGGAATACAAGTAAAGTAACAAATATGTCATCTATATTTTATGAATGTATAAAACTAACAACAACAGACCTAAGCAATTTTGATACAAGTAAAGTAACAACTATGTCTTATATGTTTAATGGATGTAATAATTTAACAACAATAGACCTAAGTAATCTTAATACAAGTAATGTAACTACTATGAGTGGTATGTTTAGATTATGTAGAAATTTACCAACACTAGATTTAAGCAATTTTGATACAAATAAAGTAAAAAATATGCAAGAGATGTTTAGCGGATGTACTAAACTACCAACACTAGATTTAAGTAATTTCAATACAAGTAATGTAACAAATATGTCTAATATGTTTAATGGATGTAGTAATTTAACAACACTAGACCTAAGTAATTTTGATACAAGTAATGTAACAGATATGAAGTATATGTTTACTAGTTGCAATAATTTAGCAACGCTAGATTTAAGTAATTTTGATACAAGTAAAGTAACAGATATGAAGTATATGTTTGTTGGTTGTAATAATCTAGTAACTCTAGATGTAAGTAACTTTGACACAAATAGAGTAGTAAATATGAGTAACATGTTTGAGCGTTGTGAAAAATTACCAACACTAGATTTGAGTAATTTTAATACAAATAATGTAACAGATATGAATTGCATGTTTTATAATTGTTCAGCTCTAACAATACTAGATTTAAGTAACTTTGATACAAGTAAAGTAACAAATATGTCTAAAATGTTTAATGGATGTAGTAATTTAACAACACTAGATTTAAGTAATTTTGATACAAGCAAAGTAACAATAATGAGTAGTATGTTTGAGGGATGTAAAAATTTAATAACACTAGATTTAAGTAATTTCAATACAAGTAATGTAATAAAAATGGATCTTATGTTTTATAATTGTTCTGGTCTAACAACACTAGACTTAAGTAATTTTGATACAAGTAATGTAACAGTTATAAATAGTATATTTAATAAATGTACTAATTTAGTAACACTAGATATAACTAATTTCAATACAAGCAATATAAAAGACATGAGGTACATGTTTAACGAATGTAGTAAGCTAATAACAATTTATGCTAGTGATAGTTTTGTGACAGAACAAGTAGAAAATTCAACAAACATGTTTAATGGATGCTTAAATATACAAGGTCAAAATGGTACAACATATGATAAATCTCATATAGATAAACAATATGCAAGAATAGATAAAGAAGGAATGCTAGGATATTTTACTAGTAAAGAAAGTACAACAACTGAGACACAACAAAAAGCTTTAAAAACTAATATGCAAGAAGAAATGAGTAATTATATAATGATTAAAGCAAATGAACATACAACTATTACTGAAGTTGAAAATCCTATACAACCTGTAGCACAAGAAGAAACTAAACCAGAAGAAATAACAGAAAATGATTTAAACAGTAAAAATGAGGAAAATACTGAAGTTGATGGAGAAACTAAATCTACAACATTAACAGAAAGTGAGAATCTATCAGTAACAGAAGGTATGACTTTAACACAAACAAAACTAGAAACAGTAGAAGATGCTAGCGAAAAGCAAGAAGATATTATATAAAATACTTAATTTAATAATAAAAATTATAAAAGTAAGTAGTTGAAAAATTACTTACTTTTGTGATATCATATTGTAAGATAAATGACTATCTAATATTTGTCAGATTATAGGAGGAGATATAAAAATATGAATAAAAAAGAATTTAAGAAAAAATGTAAACAAGAAAAAACTACAAGTTATAAATTAATGTTATCAGGAGGAATAGTATCTACAATAGGCTTAATAGTTATTCTATTATCATTTTTAACTATTAAAGAATTTATACCACAAATTGTTGCGTTTGTAATAGGTGGAATAATTGCATTTGTTGGAATGGTATTAGACTTAACAGGAGAGATAATTTTGGCTAAAAATTATAAAGAATACAATAAATAAGAAATATGATTGAAAATAACTTTGAAATTAAATATATAAAAAATATATAGCATAAATCACATAATATAGAAAGGATATAAAGTTATGGCAAGAATATTAAAAAATAAAGAGTTAGTAAATACAAGATTAGCAACCAATTATGGTGGATGGATGTATTGTGATAAATGTAATGAAAATATAGGATATTTATGTTATTCAACCTATGATAAATTAGAGCTAAAATATAAATGTAATTGTGGAAGTCAAGGTAGTGCGTTATTAGATTTTGAAGATAGTAAAATAGGTCAAAAATGTAATGATGAATTAGTTATTATAAAAAATAGATTTTGCTGTCCAAAAGATAATGAGCCTTTAATTACAATTTTAGAAAAAAAGTAGTTAGTTATGAAATGAAAATAACTTGTAAAACATGTAATAAAATCTTTAAAAAGGAGGTAGAATAAATGAATTTCTTATTAACATTATTGATTGGAATAGTTGCAGGAATAATAGATGTATTACCAATGATTAAAATGAAAGTTGATAAATACTCTTGTATATCAGCATTTGTATATTATTTAATAGTTCCTTTTGTCATATTTGGAATCAATTGGTTTAGCAATTTATGGTGGTTAAAAGGTGGAGTTGTTGCTGTTCTTATGGCAATTCCAGTCATTATTTTAGTTGCTAAAGAAGATAAAAAAAGTCCAATAGCAATGACAATAATGTCTATTATTTTAGGAAGTATTATTGGTGTTGTAGGACATTTTTTGAATTTAATGTAATTAATAAATTAAAAAATATATATAATTTAGGTAAAAATAGTTAAATTATAATTCATAGGACAAGTAATTATGCTGAAAATTACTTGTCCTTTATGATATAATCAAAAAATAAGATAATAATTTGTAGTATAGATGTGATTACAATAAATAATGCAAGATATGAGGAAATATTAAAAAGTATCTTCTTTTTTAATATAAAAGACAGATGTCATATTTATGTGATATAATATTTGCGGGAGGAAATCATGCAAGTAAATAATAGACTATTTGAAATAATATATATACTAATGCAAAAGAAAAAAGTCACAGCAAAAGAACTAGCAAATAAATTTGAAGTATCTACAAGGACAATATACAGAGATATAGAAACATTAAGTAGTGCAAACATACCAATTTATGCAAGTAAGGGAAAAGATGGAGGAATAGGAATTTTAGATGAATATATATTAAATAAAACAATTCTTTCAGAAGAAGAGCAAAATCAAATCTTATTTGCATTGCAAGGAATGAGCAAAGTAGGGGCACAAAATGAAAAAGATATTTTGGAGAAACTAAGCACATTATTCAATAAAAAAGTAAATGATTGGATTAAAATTGACTTTTCTAATTGGGAAAAAGACAATAAGAAAGAAAAACTATTTGACAGTATTAAATCTGCAATTTTAAATAAACAACTAATCCAATTTATATATTATAATTCTAATGGAGAAAAGAGTAAAAGAATTGTTGAACCATTGCAAATATGGTTTAAAGATAAGTCTTGGTATTTAATAAGTTATTGTAGAAATAAGGAAAATTATAGAATATTTAAAATTGCAAGAATAAAAGAGTGCGAAATTTTAAAAGAGCATTTTGAAAGGCAATTTCCAAAAAATGAAGAACAAGAAAAATGTAATATAAAAATTATAGAACTTGAATTAGAAATAAATGAAAACATGGCTTATAGAGTATATGATGAATTTGAAAGTGAAGAAATTACTAAAAATGAGAAAGGCAATTTTATTGTAAAAGTCAAATACCCAGAAAATGAATGGGTTTATGGATATATATTATCATTTGGAGAATATATAAAAGTATTATCACCAGAACGAGCAAAAAAAATTATAAAAGAAAAATTAGAAAAAAGTTTAAAAAATTATTTATAATATGACATACAGTTGTCAAATTACATATTATATACTTACATTTAGGAGGTATATATTATGAAATATGAAATAGTAGAATTAAAAGAAAAAATTATTGAAGGGATTAGAATAAAAACAACCAATCAAAATGGAAAGTCTATGAAAGATATAGGTTTAACTTGGCAAAAGTTATTTACACAAGGGCTTTACGAAAACATACAAAATAAGACGAATAATAAAACAATAGGCTTATACACACAATATGAAGGAGACTATACAAAACCTTATACATTTATTGCAGGAGCAGAAGTAAGTAAAGAAGTAGAAAACAATGAACAAATAGTAAGTACTATTATTCCAAAAGGAAAATATGCTAAATTTGTTATAATAGGAGATGTACAAAATTCAGTAGGACAAGCATGGCAAGAAATATGGAATATGGAGCTGAAAAGAAAATATACTTGTGATTTTGAAGAATATCAAAACAATTCTCAAGATATGCAAAAACAAGAAATTCATATTTATATTGCAATAGAAGGATAAAAAGAAAGGAAAGAATAAAATGGCATTTGACTATAAAAAAGAATATAAGGAATTTTATATGCCAAAAAACAAACCAAGTATTATAAAAATTCCTAAAATGAACTATATTGCAGTTAGAGGAAAAGGAAACCCAAACGAAGAAAATAGTGAATATAAAGCAACAATAGGACTTTTATATGCAATAGCATTTACTATAAAAATGAGTTATAAGACAACTCATAAAATAAAAGGTTATTTTGAATATGTAGTTCCACCACTAGAAGGTTTTTGGTGGCAAGAAGGAAACAAAAATGGAATAGATTATAAAAGCAAAGAAAAATTCAATTTTATTTCAATAATTAGACTACCAGATTTTGTAACAAAAGATGAATTCAATTGGGCTATTAGTGAGGCGACAAACAAGAAAAAACAAGACTTTTCAAAAGTAGAATTTTTAAGTTATGATGAAGGCATTTGTGTTCAATGTATGCACATAGGTGCTTATGATGATGAGCCTAGAACAATAAATTTAATGCACGAATATATGTTAGAAAATGGATATGAACTAGATATTAACGATACTCGCTTTCACCACGAAATTTATTTAAGCGATCCAAGGAGAAGTGAAACAAGTAGATTAAAAACAGTAATAAGACATCCAATAAGAAAAAAGGAATAAATAAATTTACTCTTATATAGAAAATAGGAAAGTATGAACAAATATATAAATTTAACATTAGAAACTATTGAAAAAATGATTTATAATAATATAAGAAAAAGTGAAATAGTAAGTTACTATTTAGAATAGGAGAATAATATGGAAACAAAAATTATAGAAGATATAGCAATAGTAAAAAGTAATGAAATAATAATAAAAGATATTGAATCAGCAATAGACTTTATTATGAATATAAAATATGAAACAAACTGTAATAAAATAGCAGTAAATAAAGAAGCAGTAATAGAAGATTTCTTTATATTAAGCAAAGGATTAGCAGGAGAAATTTTACAAAAATTTATAAACTATCAAACTAAGTTTGCAATTTATGGAGATTATTCAAAATATACAAGTAAACCATTAAAAGACTTTATATATGAAAGTAATAATGGAAAAGATATATTTTTTGTAGAAAATGAAGAAGAAGCAATAAAAATGTTAAGTAAATAATATAAAGGAGCTTAGATAAAACAAAAAGTGCTTAGATATACTTTTAATTAGTAAGCTCCTGGCGAAAATAACATTTTCTCATATACAACACTATACGTATATTTAGAGCATAATAATGCAACTGTATATGGTACAACAGTAGGAGAAACAGTTGATACTGCATACCAAGTAGTTAATTTACACTTTGCTGTAATAATTAAAGCTAATAGTGGTGATATTTTAAGAGTAAAAAATAATTCAGCCACAGTAGTAGAATTATTACAACCAAATATAGATATTATAAAAATAAAATAGAAATAAGATAGGTAACATTGAAAATTACCTATCTTTTATATTTTATATAAATTAAAGAAAAAGACCAAAAATAATTTGACAATAAAAATAGCATAATTGTAAAATACAATTGGTAGAAAAAAATAATTCAAAATAGTATACTTAATTTGGAGGTGGATGAAATGAATTTAGGAAATAATTTATTTAAAGCAAGGAAAAAGGTAGGTTTATCACAAGAAACAGTTGCAGAAAAATTAGGTGTTAGTAGGCAAACCATTTCAAAATGGGAAACACAAGAAACCATACCAGATATTTATCAGTCAAAAAAATTAGCAAAATTATACAATTTGTCATTAGATGAGTTAATAGAGCTAGATGTTGATGTAAAAGAAATAGAAGAAGTAATAAAAAATACTAATGAAGAAGTAGAAAGAAAAATAAACTGGACAAATGCTTGGAGCAAAAAATATCCAATATTAGGAACATACCCTAATAAAGTAGATATACCTAAATATTCAGTAGAAATAAGAAAGCTATTAAATAATTTAAGTAACGATTATGGATATAATGAATTAGATAGCATGTTAGTTTTAAAAGATATACTTTATCATGAATGGAAAGATAAAAAGTAACTAAAAATTATAATTTTCTGCTTTTATGATAATATAATAAAAATAAAATAATAATTTATTACTTAGAATGGAGAAAAACATGATACGAAAATTTAAGGAAAATGATATAGAAGCAATTATGCAGATATGGAAAAAAGAAAATATAGAAGCACACAAATTTATTTCTAAACAATACTGGGAAAAAAATTACAACTATGTAAAAGAAAAATTGCCAAATGCAGAAATATATGTATATACATTAAAAGAAAAAATTGTAGGCTTTATAGGTCTAAAAGATAACTACATAGCAGGAATTTTTATAGATATAAATAACCAAAATAAAGGAATAGGAACCGCCTTATTAAATAAAGTAAAACAAAATAGAAAAGAACTAAAATTAAAAGTATACGAAAAAAATACAAAGGCTATGGAGTTTTATAAAAAAAATGGATTTATAGTTATAAATAGAAATATAGAAGAAGATACCAAAGAAATAGAATATTATATGATATGGAAAATTAAAAACGACAAAATATGAGCTTTTACTTGCAAGTTTTATAAACAAGTAATATAATAATAACGCAAAAGGCAAATGAATACAATAATACAAAAAGCTTTGAAAGGAGAAATGAAAATGATTTATTCAAAAGAAGTAAAAGAAATGTGCAAAGTAGCAAAAGGAGTAGACCATGGGCCAGCACCAATTCCAGAAGAAGGAAAATGGGTAAAAGCAAAAGATGTAAAAGATATATCAGGATTAACACATGGTATAGGTTGGTGTGCACCACAACAAGGAGCATGTAAACTAACCTTAAATGTAAAAGAAGGAGTAATACAAGAAGCCTTAGTAGAAACAATAGGATGTAGTGGAATGACACATTCAGCAGCAATGGCAGGAGAAATATTAGTAGGGAAAACAATATTAGAAGCATTAAACACAGACTTAGTATGTGATGCTATAAATACAGCAATGAGAGAGTTATTCTTACAAATAGTATATGGAAGAACACAATCAGCCTTTTCAGAAGGAGGCCTACCAATAGGGGCAGGAATGGAAGACTTAGGAAAAGGACATAGAAGCCAAACAGGAACAATATACTCAACACTAGAAAAAGGACCAAGATACCTAGAACTAGCAGAAGGATACATAGTAGAAATAGGTTTAGACAAAGACAATGCAATAATAGGATACAAATATGTAAACCTAGGAAAAATGATGGACAACATAAAAGCAGGAATAGCACCAGAAGAAGCAATAGAAAAAGCAAGCGGAAAATATGGAAGATTTGACGAAGCGGTTAAGAAAATAGACCCTAGAAAAGAGTAGTAAATAGGAAATTAGAAATAGTTATAGGGGCGACTAGTATTCGTCCGCCTTCGAAGAAACTACCATAGAATCTAATCTCTAACCAACAAAATCAAAATAAAATATATAAATAAGCTAGAATTATAAAATAAATAGGAGAACACTATTAATATTTAAACATTGATTCACAAGGTGAGGAAAAATAACTTAAACTAAGTAGATGTGATAAAAATTTAAGTGTGTTCCTTAATATATAGTAGGAGGTAAAATATGGCACTATTTGAAAGTTATGAAAGAAGAATAGATCAAATAAAACCAGTAATGGAAAAATACGGAATTAAAGATTTCGAAGATGCATTAAATATATGTAAAGAAAAAGGATTTAACCCTTATGAAATAACAAGAGGAGTACAAACAATATGTTTCGAAAACGCATGTTGGGCATACACTTTGGGTGCAGCAATTGCAATAAAAAAAGGTTGTACAAAAGCGTATGAAGCCGCAAAAGCAATAGGTGAAGGTTTGCAAGCCTTCTGTATACCAGGAAGTGTAGCAGATGATAGAAAAGTAGGATTAGGACATGGAAACCTAGCATCAATGTTACTAAGCGAAGAAACAAAATGTTTTGCATTCTTAGCAGGACACGAAAGCTTTGCAGCAGCAGAAGGAGCAATAGGAATTGCAAAATCAGCAAACAAAGTAAGAAAAGAACCATTAAGAGTCATATTAAATGGTTTAGGAAAAGACGCAGCTGGGGTAATATCAAGAATAAATGGATTTACATATGTAAAAACAGACTTTGACTTCTTCACGGGAAAAGTAAATATATTAGAAGAAATAGCATACTCAGATGGAGAAAGAGCAAAAGTAAGATGCTATGGAGCAAATGACGTAAGAGAAGGTGTAGCAATAATGCATATGGAAGGAGTAGACGTATCAATAACAGGAAACTCAACAAACCCAACAAGATTCCAACACCCAGTAGCAGGAACATACAAAAAAGAATGTATAGAACAAGGTAAAAAATACTTCTCAGTAGCATCAGGAGGAGGAACAGGAAGAACACTTCACCCAGACAACATGGCAGCAGGACCAGCATCATACGGAATGACAGACACAATGGGAAGAATGCATTCAGACGCACAATTTGCAGGAAGCTCATCAGTACCAGCCCATGTAGAAATGATGGGACTAATAGGAATGGGAAATAACCCAATGGTAGGCGCAACAGTAGCAGTGGCAGTAGCAGTAGAAGAAGCAATGAAATAAAGGAAAAGATTGATGACAATGGTGACAATGGGACGGAGTTTTTGTCACTACCATTTGAAGAGATAATTATAAAAATAAAGGCATATTAATTTTAATTTGAGAATTTAATATGCTTTTTTATTTTTTATTTTTATTGTAAAAAATGTAAACTTATGATAATATAACTAAAAAAATAGGAGAAATTTTATGAATAAAGTTGTATTAATCACAGGAAGTAGCAAAGGAATAGGGAAAGCTACTGCAATTGAATTTGCAAAGAAAGGGTATAATGTAGTAATAAACTATTTAACAGACGAAAATAGTGCAAAAGAATTATCAGAATACTTACAAAAGGAATATAAAATAGAAACATTAGTAGTAAAAGCTGATGTTTCAAATGAGAAACAAGTTCAAGATATGGTAAATAAAACCATAGAAAAATTCGAAAAAATAGATGTACTTGTAAATAATGCAGGAATAGCAATAGATAAGGAATTTGAAGATAGAACAGTAGAAGACTGGAAAAGAACCTTAGAAGTAAACACAATAGGTACCTTCTTAGTATCAAAATATGTAAGTGAAAATATGATAAAAAACAAAAGTGGAAAAATAATAAATGTATCATCAACAAATGGAATAAACACATTCTACCCAACAAGTATAGATTATGATGCTTCAAAAGCAGCAATAATAAACTTAACCAATAATTTAAGTATACAATTTGCACCATACATAAATGTAAACGCAGTAGCACCAGGCTGGGTAAACACGCCAATGAACCAAGAGTTACCACAAGAATTTATCGAAGAAGAAACAGCAAAAATATACAAAAAAAGATTTGCCGAGCCAGAAGAAATAGCGAAAGTAATATTATTTTTAGCATCAGATGATGCAGAATATATAAATGGAACAGTTATAAAAGTAGATGGAGGAATGTAATTCTCTCCATTTTTTACTTATTAAGATTTTATGAAGCCTATTCACATTTTAATAAAAAGTAGTATAATAAATAACAGTAAAAATAAGGAGAACAAAAGTGAATAAGAGAAAAGTAATAAATATAGTAGTAATAGTAATAGTCATAGCAATATTTGCAATAGCAATAGCATATTTAGCACCAATAATGAAAGATATATCGACAAAAGAAGGACAAATAGAATTTAAAGAAAAAATAGATAATTTAGGAATATTAGGTATGCTTATATTGTTTGCTTTAGAAGTTGCACAAATATTTTTTGTAGTAATACCAGGAGAGCCATTAGAAATTTTAGCAGGAATGTGCTATGGAAGTATAGGCGGAACAATATTTATAACACTATCAGTATTCATAACAACAGCAATTTTATATTTTCTAGTAAGAAAATATGGAAGAAAATTTGTATATGAATCTTTCAAAAAAGAAAAGATAGACAAAATAGAAAATAGTAAAATACTAAAAAATCCAAAAAAAGTAGAAAGAATAATGATAATACTATTTTTAATACCAGGAACACCAAAAGACTTATTAGTATATATAGGAGGTTTATTACCAATAAATCCACTAAGGTTCATACTAATATCAACATTTGCAAGATTCCCATCAGTAATATCATCAACAATAGTAGGTTCAAGATTAGCACAAGGAGATATAAAAACAAGTGCAATAGTATATGCAGTAACATTTTTAATTACAGCAATTATATTAGCAATAATAAATTTATTTGATAAAGATAAAGAAACAAAACAAGCATTAGAAGCGCTAAAATAAAAAATAGAAATTTGAAAAAAACACTAATAAAAAGCAACATTACAAGCTATCTTATTAGTGTTTAAATTTATTACAGTTACAATTCACATCTATCGTTTAAAATCCGCTCCCAGAGGTTAATATATTTCATTTTTTCCATTTCGCTCTCCAAGATAAGGGGTATTCCTCCGCCTCAAAGGGCTGCCTGAGTCTTCATTACAAAAATAAAATATATTAACCTCTGCGCGCTAGTGCATAATGATTTAGGTGTGAATAGAAATAATTAATTGCAAAAAAAACGAACAAAATTTTGAAAAAACTATTGACAAGATAAATAAATTGGTATAAAATAAGTTCAACAAAGCGAACAAGAGTTCAAAAAACAATATTTTGCAAGGAGTGGTTTGAAAATGAATTTATTTAAAAGTAGAAATAATGTAATAACATACACAGTTAATAAAAGAGAATATAGTAATTTATATATATCTGTACAAAATGGAGAAGTTATTATTAATGCTCCTTGGTATATGGCAAGTAGTCAAATACAAGAAATAGTAGAAGAAAAAAAGCAATGGATATTAAATAAAATAAAAGAATATGAAATAGCTTGTGAGAAAAGAAAAATAAAAGAATATACAAGACTAAAAATAGTAAAAGTGTTAGGGATAAATTATGATTTGGCTATAAAATATAAAAATATAAAAACACCAAATCTATCTATAGAACAAGGTAAAATATTAGTAACACTTCCAAATAAATATAAAAAATTGGGAAATGATGAAATAGTAAAAATATTAATAGAGAAAATGTATAACATGGTAGCAAAAAAAGAAATAGAAAGAGCAATGGAAAAAACAAGAATAATGGTGGGGATAGCTCCAGAAGACTATGAAATAAAAAGAATAGAAGGAACATTAGGTAAATGTTTAAATGAAAAAATCACAATAAATCCTAATATTGTTAAATATAGTAGAGAAACTATAGAATACATTATCTTACATGAATTTTGTCATTTAAAATACAAAAATCACACAAAATCTTTTTATAATATGCTAAAGACATATATGCCCAAATATAAAGAAATAGAAAGTGAATTAAAAGGAAAATCATATTAAATATTATAAATTATATTCAACATTATTATAAAGCTGAATATAATTATGACAGGAGGTATATAAATATGGACGGAGTTTATGAAACAAGTATCAACACACCAATGGGAAATATTAATGCACGTATAGCATTAAAACAAACAGAAAATGTGATAAATGGAATAGTAGAAATAATGGGTTCTAAAAATCCACTTACCACAGGAAAAGTAAATGGCAATAAATGTTATTTTTCAGGAGAAATGAAAAATAATATGCTTAGTTTAAAATATGATATAACAGGAGAGCTAGTAGGGAATATACTTAATATTTATGCAAAAACGAATATGGGAGAATTTAAATTACAAGCGAAAAAAGTTGGATAAAATTATTATTTTTTAGCCATGAAAAATACACCTCCATTTAGATCTTAACACAAATTGTTTAAATTTTTGTTTACTAAATGGGGGTGCATTTCATTATTATATATTGTTTTTTCTATTCTAATAAATAATTTATTTAGAGAAAATGAATTATTTTTCTTTTGTATCATTTAACTTCCTACAACTTTGCTCTGTATCCGCACTTATACACTTATCTGGATTCTTAAAAGCTAAATACCAACTCATACCATTTCTATTTTTAACAATTTCCTCATTCCTTTTTTGAAGAGATACAAAAGTAGTAGGAGGAGCCACAATAATAGGTTCGCAAGGTACCCAATTAGCAGGTGTAGAACCATGTGATTCGTCAGAAGTTTGAAGAGCCTCAATACACCTTAAAATTTCAGGAATACATCTACCTATATTTAATGGGTAAACCAATATAAGCCTTACTATACCTTTATCATCAATAATAAACACATTTCGCACAGTTTCAGTAGTACTAACATCATTAGAAATCATACCATATTTTCTAGCAATAGCCCCATTTCTATCAGCTATAATAGGGAAAGGAACAATAATACCAGTTTTACAATAAATATCATATACCCAAGCTAAATGAGAAGGGTTACTATCTACACTAAGCCCAATTAAACAAGTGTTAAGCCTTTCAAAATATGTATTTGCTTTACTAAAAGCTATCATTTCAGTTGTACATACAGGGGTAAAATCACCAGGGTGAGAAAATAAAACAACCCATTTACCCTTATAATCATTTAAACATATATTCCCCATAGTAGAAGTAGCCTCAAAATCAGGTGCATGTTGCCCAATTCTAACTGTTCCATTCATCATTATTTCATAATCCATAAAAAATAAACTCCTTTCGTTTTTTATATATAATATGAATAGAGTTCTTTATTGTTACAGTCATTAAAAAATCTCAAGCTATAATTATAGCCTGAGATTTTTCAAACCTTAATCTTGATGTCTAAAAGCAATCATATTATTAATATCAAAACGTTTCCTATTAGCTAATTCTTCATAGAGTTCTTAAGAATAATTAGCCATATTTAATCCATGTTCAGGAAAATAAATATAAAACCAAATACGAAGTTCATTAGGAAGACATACCCAAGATTTTCTTTCTTCTTCAGTCATATATCTTTCCTCTAATTTTGAAACATATGAATTAAAGAAATCTCCAATCCATTTAAGTTTTTCCTCTAGACCTAAGTCTAATTGTTCAAATTCTTTCCGTTTTAAAGTTAATTCTTCTTTTACAATTTCAATATCTTTTTCAGTGATTTCTTTCATAATCAAAATCCTCCTTAAAATAAGATAACATAATTGTATACCAGTTAAATAAAAATGTAAAGTAGCTATAAACAAATTATTAATATTTTATAAATAATATACTACAAAGAAAACTCTTGTGATATAATTTAAAAAAAGTTAAAGGGGATAAGCAAATGTTAAAATTAAAAGATGTATCAAAGTTTTATTATAACAAAGGCCTTATAGCAACAGGGTTTACTAAAATAAATCTAGAGCTAAAAATGGGTGAATTCGTTGTAATTACTGGTGAATCAGGTAGTGGAAAAAGTACGCTTTTAAATGTTCTTTCTGGACTAGATAGTTACGAAGAAGGAGAAATGTATATAAATGATGAAGAAACTAGTCATTATACAGAAAAAGATTTTGAAGATTATAGAAGAAAATATATAGCAAATATATTTCAAAGTTTTAACCTAGTAAATAGTTATACAGTATATCAAAATGTTGAACTTGTAATGTTATTAAATGGATATAAGAAAAGTCAAGTAAAACAAAAAGTATTAGATATTATAGAAAAAGTAGGACTTACAGAATTCAAAAATACAAAAGTTTCAAAACTTTCTGGTGGTCAAAAGCAAAGGGTAGCAATTGCAAGAGCAATGATAAAAGAAACGCCAATAATAGTAGCCGACGAGCCAACAGGAAACTTAGATTCAGCATCTAGCAAAGATGTAATAGAACTTCTTAAAAAAGTAGCTAAAGATAGATTAGTAATAGTAGTAACTCATAATATAGAACAAGTAGAAGAATATGCAACAAGAATTATAAAAATGCATGATGGGAGAATAATAGAAAATAAAGAGATAAAAAATGTTGAAGTTCCAGAAAAAGTAGAAGAAAGTAAATATACAAAAATAACAATAGCAAATAAATATAGGTTAGGAATAAGAAATACCTTTAATATAATACCTAAATTTTTACTATTATTTGCCGTATTTTTATTTATAACAGTAGCACTACTTAGCGAATATGCAAGCTTTAGTCAAACAGAATATGAAGCAAATAAAGCAGGATATAATGTGTTTTTTAGAGATTTATCAGAAGAAAGAATTATAATAAAAAAGAAAGATAAAACGGCATTTACAAAGGAAGATTACGAGAAAATTGAAAAATTAGAAACAGTCAAATATGTAGTAAAAGATGATGTAACTTTAGACAGTAATATTAGTATATATGAAGAAGAAATGGGAATTTATTTATATGGAGATGCTAAAGAGGAAAGTTTTTTTGATGGAGAACTGACAGCAGGTAGAATGCCAGAGAAGGAAAATGAAATAGTAGTTAGAATTCCTAAAGACTATTATTATGTAAGAAATGGTGCAGAGCAAATTTTAAACAAAGAATTTAGAAGAGATAATGATTATTCTAAATATACTCGAGAAAATGCTAAAATATTAGTAGTAGGTGTAAAATTATATGAAGAAAATGATATGTTTAATTATTATGGTCAAAATACTACATTTTATGTAACAAATGAATATTTGAATAAATACAGAGAAGAACTTAATCAAAATTATAGTAAAATAAAAAGCTTATTTGCAGGTAAATATTATGAATCACAACAAGGAAATCCATATTATAGAATACAGCCAAGCGATAAAGTAGCTTCAGGTACAGCAATTGTAAGCAATGAGGCTAATGGTTTGTTTAAAGATTACAAGGCAAAAAATAAAGAACTAAAAATAGAAATAGAAAATATTTATTATAAAGATGAGTTGAATTTAAAAGTGTCAAATACATATACTAAAAACTCATTTACACGAATAACAGGAAACAAAGATTATGACCAAAATAATGGAGCAATATTTATAAATGAAGAAGATTATAAAAGCTTATTTAACAAATCTTCATATCAATCTTCTGTATTTGTAAAAGATGAAAAAGATTTAGAAGAAACTAAACTAAAATTAGAAGAATTAGGATTATCAGCAAGACCAGTAAAAGATTTCAAAGTAAATGAAGGAAAAGAAATTCTTCAAATAATAAAAATATTTAAATTAGTAGTAACAGTAGTATTAATATTAGCATTATTCTTTATATCATATTTCATTATAAGAATAATACTAAAATCAAGAAATGTATATTTTACAACATTGAGAATGCTAGGTGCCACAAATAAAAATGTAAAAAGAATATTAGATATTGAGTTGTTTATAAATTCAAGTATAGCATATTTCAGTTTTATAATATTTATACTTTTAAATAAGTTTGAAATTTTAAATATAGAATTTATAAAAACATTATTAAAATTCTTAAGCTTAAGAGAATATATCCTTATGTATATAATTTTAATTATAATGTCATGGCTAATATCAAGAAGATTCTCAAAACGAATATTCAAAAAATCAGCAATTAAAACGTATAATGAGGAGGTATAAATATGATAAAAATAGAAAAAGTAAATAAATATTTTAATAAGCACAAGAAAAATCAAATACATGTCATAAATAATACCTCACTTGAATTCGGCGAAAATGGATTGGTAGCATTGTTAGGGCATTCAGGAAGCGGTAAAACAACACTACTAAATGCCATAGGTGGGTTAGACAAAGTTAATAAAGGTAAAATATATATAAATGGAGAAAAAATAACAAAAAGAACTAGCCACAAAATAGATAAAATAAGAAACTTAAATATAGGCTATATATTCCAAGATTATAAACTAATAGACAATATGACAGTATTTGAAAATGTTGCAATGGTATTAAGAATGTTAGGAATAAAAGATAAAAAAGAAATAAAATCAAGGGTAGAATATGTATTAAATTGCGTTAATATGTATCGTTACAGAAACAGATTAGCAAGCATGCTATCAGGTGGAGAAAGGCAAAGAGTAGGTATAGCAAGAGCAATTGTAAAAAATCCTAACATAGTAATAGCCGATGAACCAACAGGAAACTTAGATAGCCAAAATTCATTAGAAATAATGAATATAATAAAAGCAATATCAAAAACTAGACTAGTAATACTTGTAACACATGAGGTAGAACTAGCAAAATTCTATGCTTCAAGAATTATAGAAATAACAGATGGAAAAGTTATAAAAGACTATGAGAACATTGATAGCAAAGATTTAGATTATAGAATAGATAATAAAATTTATCTAAAGGACTTTGAAAAAAATGAAACAATAAATAAAGATAATATAAATTTACAAATATATGGAGAAGAAAAGGATAGTTTAAACTTACAAATAGTAATAAAAAATGGAAATATATATGTAAAATCAGCAAATAAAAAAGTAGAAGTAATAGATGATACATCAAGTATAGAATTTGTAGATGACCATTACAAAAAAATAGATAAAACTATATATCAAGAATATGACTATGATTTAAGCAAAGCAATTAAAAAGAATATTAAACCAAAATACAGTTCTATATATAGTATACTAAAATCTATAATTAAAGGATTCAAAAAAATAGCGAACTATTCAATACTAAAAAAACTTTTGCTAATAGGTTTCTTCGTATCAGCCATGTTTATTGTATATGCAATTAGCAATATGGCAGGAACATTAAAAATAGAAGATAAAGACTTTATAAGTAGAAATAAAAGTTATTTAGAAGTAAAACTTCCAAGCATAAAAGTAGAAGAATATTTAAAATATGAACAAGATGAAAATATAAACTATATAATGCCAGGAAATAGCAATATATCATTTTCAATAAAAAATGAAGATTATTACCAAACAAGTAAAATGAACGCAGAACTTTCAGGCTCACTTTCAAGTATTAATATGATTAGTAACCAAGATATAATACAAGGAAGAATGCCAGAAAATGAATATGAATTAGTAATAGATAATATGATAATAGATAGAATGTTATCTTCAAACACATTAGTAGCACATGCAGGAATAAAAAGTGGAACAGAACTTTTAGAAAAAGAAGTTTATATGAAAAATATGAGACCATTTAAAATAGTAGGAGTTACAAATAAAAATAGCCCATCTATATATGCATATGAAAGTAATTTTATAAACATACTTTCAAATTCTGAAGGCTCAGGAAACAATATGGGAATAATGACTATAGATAGAACTAACGAAAATAATCAAGAGGCAAATATAATAAATTATAAACTAAAAAAAGATGAAATAACCTTAAGAAAAGGAAGACTTCCAGAAAATGATTATGAAGTAATAGTAAATATAAGTAATGAGTATAATATGAAACTAAATAAGAAAATTAAAACAAAAGTAAATGAAGTAGAGCTTACAGTAGTAGGTTATTATGATAGTACTGTAGACTTAAACGCATATTTAGTAAATGAAAATACAATGAAATATAAACTAATAAGCCAAAGTCAGAATATAGTAATATATGCAAAAGATGATACAAAAGTAACTGACAAGTTTGATAAAGACTATAATTTGTTTGTAGAAAATACATATGAAAATGATAGAGAAAACTATTTAAAAGAGAAAAGTTCTTCAAGAAAAAGTAGCATAATATTTGCAAGTATAATACTTGCAATATCACTTGTAGAAATATTCCTAATGATGAGGTCATCATTCCTTTCAAGAATAAAAGAAGTAGGAATATTAAGAGCAATAGGAGTAAAGAAAACAGATATTTATAAAATGTTTGTAGGAGAAATATTAGCAATAACAAGTACAGCAAGTTTATTAGGAATACTATTTATGAGTTACATGCTAAGTTGTGTAACACAAATAAAATACTTAGGTAGCATGTTTGTAATAAACTTTGGAGTAATATTATTAAGTATAATATTAGTATATGTTTTCAATACAATAGTAGGTTTACTTCCACTATTTGGAGTACTAAAAAAAACACCAGCAGCAATACTTTCAAGGCATGATTTGGAATAATATAAAAAAGAAAATAAAAGGAAAGATTTGGGACACGTCAAAAACACTTTCCTTTTATTTTTTGAACTTTAATTTAAAAAGAAAATTTTTTGGCGTGTCCCAAATCTTTCCTTTGAGGGGCAAAATCTTTATAGTTAAAATTATAAACATTATGAAATAAAGTTTATAAACTATTAAAGTAAACACTTGCAAAATTATGTAAAATATTGTATAATATGAAAAGATGCAATGTATAATGGTATATAAACCAAATAAATAATTTTAGGAGGGAAACAAAATTTAATATGAGTGTTATTTAATAGTAAAGTAAAAAAACAAATTGAAAACTGAATATGGAACATAATAACAATATTTTTTTCTAATGGAAGGAGACAAACTATGAATGACATCATGAACAAAATCAACAAAGGAACATTAATTGTTGTAGGAGCAGTTGCAGCGGTCATCATTATGATAATTATAGGAATATCTTCTGTACATTCCAGTGCAATTAATTATTATGAGAAAGTAACAGAGGCACAATCAGCAATTAAAGTCGAGGAAAAACGGAGAGCAGAGTTAATTCCTAACCTCGTAGACTGTGTGAAAGATTATAACAAATATGAGTATGAAACACTTTTAGCTGTTATTGATGCTCGGAGCCAGCAGTCTGGAGAAGTTACAGATGAATTGGCACAGGAAATAAAGAATGAGTTAAGAGTTATAGTAGAAGCATATCCTGAGCTTAAAAGCCAAACTAATTATGATGAATTGATGAAAGAGCTCAGTACAACAGAGAACATGATTGCTGAAGTCAGAAAGAACTACAATAATGCAGTAACTCGATATAACGTATATACTCTTCATCCAATTCGCAAATTCTTTCTTTCAATTACAGGCTACGAGAGAGTTGAGTTCGAAAAACTTGATTATAACGTTTCAGAGGATGCACCTACAAACTTATTTGATTAGAGGGCTATAGTATGGAGATAAAGAAAAGAGAAGTAATATTCAGCATAATAATTATTGCTGCAATGCTAATCATAGGTTTTGGAATTAGCGAAAAAATACGGCAAAATATGCTTGAAAAATATCAGAGGTATGATTTAGCACTTAAAATTGATACTGAAGAATTATTCAGCTACGGAATGAGTACAAATGTTGGTGATGCTTTTGTATATGGAGACCTAAGAACTATTGATCCTGTTACCTTTTCAGAACTCGAAGGAGTATATTCATATGTAAAAAAGGAAGAACAAGAGTATCGTAAGCATTACAGAATAGTAACTAAAACATATACAGGTTCCGATGGAAAAAGAAAAACAAAAACAGAAAAGGAAGAATATTGGACATGGGATACAATGAGGACAGAAAGAAAAACAGCAACAAGGATTTCTTTCTTAAACGTTGAATTTGATTATGAAAAAATACCATTTCCAACGAGCCATCATGTAAAGACAATTAGCACAGGGTATCATAGAAGAAATGTTTATTATGGTACAGATACCGATTTTCAGGGAACAATATTTACAGTTCTCAAAGAAGATACTATTAATGAAACATCATTTTACAAAAATCTAACCATTTCAGAGACAATAGAAAATCTGGAATCTGGAAGTGAAGTTGTTGTTTTCTGGGTATTTTGGATAATTCTTACAGGAGGATTAGTTGTAGGATTCTATTATCTGGAAAATAATTGGTTAGATTGAGTAATAAAAAATAAGTCAAGTACAATTGTATTTGGCTTATTTTTTTAAATTAAAAGATTTTACTACGAATACACGACTTGACTAACTTTAATTTAATGATATAATTTTAAGTATAAATTAATTAATAAGGAAAAAGTAAATGTCAAAAAAATATTTAGAAAAAGATGTACTACAAGCAGCATTTGAAAGGTTAGAAATTATATTTGATGAATTCGAGAATGTTTATATAAGTGTTAGCGGTGGAAAAGATAGTTCAGTTATGGTCCAACTTGCGAATATAGTAGCAAAAAAGAAGAACAAAAAGTTTGATGTACTATATATAGATTTTGAAGCTCAATATACCCATACAATTGAACATATTGATAAATTAAAAAGTCTATCACAAATACGAGACTTTTATCATGTTGCACTTCCAATGGCATTAAGGAATGCGGTTTCTATACTTCAACCAAAGTGGATATGTTGGGAAGAAGAGAGTAAAGATTTATGGGTAAGAGATATGCCAAAAGATTCTATTAATATAAAAAATTGCCCATTTGACTGGTTTAAAAAAGGAGAAGAATTTGAAGATTTTATTATAGAATTTGCAGATTGGTACCAAAAAAAGTATAAAACAAAAGTTGCATGTGGAGTTGGAATTAGAACAGATGAAAGCTTGAATAGGTTTAGAACAATAGCTTTTCAAGAACATAAAATAAAATATAAAGATTATAATTGGACAACAAAAATAAAATTTAATGAAAGACATATAGAAGTATACAACTTTTACCCAATATATGATTGGAAAGCAGAGGATATATGGGGTGCAGTAAGTAAACTAAATTTAGAGTATAATGAAATATATGAATTAATGTATAAAAATGGACTTAGTATATATGAACAAAGGTTATGTCAGCCATATGGAGATGACCAAAAAAATGGACTAAATCAATTTAAAGCATTAGAATATGATACTTGGGGAAAAGTTTTAAATAGAGTAAATCGGGGTTAACTTTGGTAATATATATTGTAAAACAACAGCTTTAGGAAATATAAAATCAAGTAAACCAGACTTTATGACTTGGCAAGAATATACAGTATTTTTACTAGAAAGTATAGGTATATATAATAGAGACTTAATGCTCCATTATTATAAAAAAATAAAGAAATTTATGATATGGTATAAAAATAAATATGGGGTAGAAATAAAAGATATACCAGATGTAGCAGATAAGAAATTAGAAAATCAGAAAAAGGCTATTTCTTGGAGAAGAATTGCAAGAGCAATAGAAAAGAATGATTTTTATTTAAAAAAATTATCTTTTGCACAAACAAAAACAGATGATAAAGAACTAGAAAGATTAATTCATAAATGGGACAACTTACTAAATAGAAATACAAAAACAGATGACAAAAATTTGATTAAAATAATACAAAAAAATGATGAAATAGAAAGAGGTAATAATAATGGTAGTAAAAATGAATAATAAAGATGAGAGATTTTATAAATATATGGGAAAGATATTTGGTTCAAGATTAATACAAAATCAAACTAATGATAGAATATATGACGATAATAACAAATTATGGTATATATCATTAGAAGAAGATTTAGTAGTAGCATTTGTTTCAGTAAGTAATGATATAATTAAAAATGTGTATGGAACAAAAGAAGAGGCTTTAAAAGAAATTTTGAAAGAAGTAAAAAAAGAAAATAGAATTAAAGACAGTACAGTAACAGTGTTATATGAGAATGTGTATAAAGAAGCAGGATATAAAGTTATAAAAGATATATATAAGAATTTTGTACTTATAGCATAAAAAAGAAAATTTTACTACTAAAATTTTCTAACCTCCAACTTCTATAAAATAAAGTGAAGAATGAATAGTAAATAGTAAAAACCTTCGGTTTGAGAAAGGAACCAAAAAATGAAAGAAATAGAAATGCCAGTGTTAAATGTTAAAATGATCGATATAGATAAAGTTGTAGCAAATGATTATAACCCAAATAAAGTAGCACCACCAGAAATGCAATTATTAAAGCATTCTATAGAAGAAGATGGTTATACTCAGCCAATAGTAACCTATTATGATAAGGAAAATGATAAATATATAGTAATAGATGGCTTTCATAGATATCGTTGCGCAAAGGAGTTTTTTAATTTAAAACAGATACCAATAGTAACAATAGAAAAAGATTTAGAAAACCGTATGGCAAGTACAATAAGACATAATAGAGCAAGAGGAACACATCAAATTGTTGATATGTCACATATAGTACTAGATTTAACAAATATGGGTTGGACAGAAGAACAAATTTCAAGACATTTAGGAATGGAACTTGACGAAATTATTAGATTAAAACAAATAACAGGTTTAAAAGATATGTTTGCAAATCATGTATTTAGCAAATCTTGGGAAGAATTTGATATAAAAGTTAAAGAAGAAACTAATAATGTATGAAAAAAACGAGCATACTATAAGCAAAAGAAAAGAAAGGTAGATGATATAGTATGGAATCAAAGCAAACAATTAATTGCACTGTTACATCGTGCAAATATAACAACAGACAAGAACAGCAATGTTCATTAAAGCAAATAATAGTAACTCCAATTGAAAATTGTGATACAAAACAACCAGATGAATCTATGTGTAGTAGTTATAGAAATAGAAATTAAGTAAATTATGTAAAAAGCTATAGACATATTATGGAAGATATAGTATAATAATTATGTAACTATAAACCAGATTATATTTGGAGGACTTTTATGGATAATGAAAGCAAAAAATTAAAAGAGCTTGGATATAAAATAAATGGTCTAAAACGGCAAGGGAAAAAGAAGGTAGAATGGAAATTAACAAATACAGAATGGAAATTTGTAAAAAGTTTATTAGGAGAAGAAAAAGTAATTCCAATTATCTATCAAATAACTACTAAAAACTTAAAAGATTTTAAAGACGAAGAAGGTTCAATAGTAATTAAAAATGTTCGTGACATAAAAAGCTCAATAGCAAGAGAAGTCCATTATGCTAATAAAGCAGGTAAAAAGACAATAGGTCGGTCATTAAAAAAGCAAGAAATGGAAGAATTAGAGAAATACAGTATAAAGTATCGTCCCATAAAGTTCATAATTTATTTAAATTAAATAACACTCAAAAAGACTTATGAAAATTTTCATAAGTCTTTTTGAGTGTTATTAAAATAACTTAGCGAATTGGAACGTTTGAGTCTGAAAATCTAGGAAATTCCTCAGAAGTTCCATCAGAAATCATTCTAAATACTTTGTTAGATGACAAAATATGAATGCTTGCATTACATATTTCTTTTAATGAATATGCAAGTTCTTTTTTACTTTCATCTTCTCCATGATGTATAAAAACGGATTTAAGATTTTTAAAAGGTTTTACAAAATCAACTAATACTTCTTGCTTAGCATGTGCAGAAAATTCATCAGTATCAAAGAACTGAGCTACAATAGAATCATCATCTCTTAAACGACCTAACTTAGAATCAGGGAAGATATGACCAGTAGCATGAATCATAGCCATAGGATTGTTCATATATTTATTAATGTAAGTCTGAGAAGGACCATAACTACCACTTCCAGAAGATGAAACAAAAATTTTTGGAAGGTAATTTTCATGTATTAAGAAATTCCGCATTGTTTTATCTTCTACAATAGTTAAATTGTCGGGTAGGAAATCTTTAGCATTTGGATGCATTTTAAATGCACCATTTTGGAATAAAGATGTTGTATGAATAGCTGTTTTTCCATCTAAGAAGATTTCAAACCTAGGAGGTAATATACACATATCTTGAGCAATTTTTAACTTATAAAGGACTTCCTGTGTTCTTCCAAAAGAAAAAGCAGGAACTATGCAAGTTTTTCCTTCTGATAATGCTCTAACTACATTATCAATGAAACATTTTTCTCTAAGGTCAGAAGATTTTGTACCACCATAAGTGGCTTCTATTATAACTGATACATTTGGAAGTTCATAAATCCATTCAGGTAATGGTTTTACTTGAAAAAAATCATTGCGATTATTATAATCACCTGTAATAACTATATTCATATCCTCACAATCAGGGTATGAAATAGTAATTAAAGTAACTGCAGCACCTGGTACATGTCCATTATCGAAAAAATGAATAGTAATGTTATGGTTATATACAATTTTTTGATTAAAATTACAAGGGACCATACAATGCTCAAATTCCTGAATTTCAGTTTCAGTATATAGTGATTGAGCATCTAATTTTTTAGCACGTCTTTTTTCGATTTTTAAACAATCCTGTAAGAAAACTTCAGATAAGAAAGTTTTTGTAGGATATGTTGTAAAAACTGGTGCATGAAAACCTTGACTCATAGCAAGAGGATATCTACCATAATGGTCAAGGTGTGCATGAGTAAGAATACTAAATTCAGGAGAGGTAATATCAAAATTAAAAGTAGTATTTAATTGATCAATATTATCCAATCCTTGAAAAGAACCACAATCTACTAAGAAAGGAATATTCTTTGTATATCCTGCTATTCCACACAATACTTTACCAGGGAAAATAGCATTAAGATATTGACCAGTTCCAGTTACTCCATCCTTTTCATCAGTTAAATCCAATATAATCCGTTTCTTTGCCATATATAAATCTCCTTTCGCAATAAAAATTTTTATTTGCTTCAATATTAAATTATAGAAATATTTTATCATGCATTTAACATAAATTCAATACTAAAATAAAAAATATTAGAAAAATGTAGAAAAATATTGAAATGTGCATTCAAACATGATAAAATGTCAACATAAATTATAGTAAGAAAGGAGAAAAAAGAAAATTATTATATTTTGTAACTAAAAACAATATAAAAATAAACATAAATATTAAAATGCAAAAGGAGGATTTAGTTATGAAAGGAAAAAGGAAAGAAGTTTACATTCAGCTTACATATGATGGGAAAACAATAATGGTTTCATCGGATCAGCTTCGGCAAACGATTGAAAAAGCTAAGTTTAAACCTGGAGTGGAAGAAATATGCCTTAGATTTAATGTAGAGAGTGAAGTAATTGATATTCCAGTAAAAATTTCTGATATGAGAAAAGCCATTAAACAGGTAGTATTATCTACTAAGTTGATACCAAATTCTTTAAATGAATATTTGGAAGATTTAACACAGAAATTGGTTATAAAACCTATTATACCAATAGCAAAAAGGGAACATGAACTTGAAAAAGTATGGTTTTACATTTCCCAAAAAGTAAGAAACAACGTATTTCTTACAGGAGAAATTGATGTAGGTAAAACTGCAATTGCACATGAAATAGCAAGGCAGATTTCTACCAATGAGTGCCCGAAAGAATTTTACGAAAAACGAGTACTATTATTAAGACCAGATAAGTTATTAAATATAAAAAGTGATAGAGTTTATGAAAATACAGTAAGAAAAATAATGAACTTTTTAGTAGAAAATAGAAAAAGTATTGTATTATACATCGATAATGCATTTTTTATGATAACAGATGAGCTTTTAATCATGATATTATATGCATGTATTAAAAGATATAATATTCCTATGATTGCAACTATAAATTCAGAATATTTTGATAGGTACTTCTTAGAAAATAAAAGTATTTCAAAATATTTAAATGAAGTCTATGTTAAAGAACCTGAAATGGAAGATATGAAGCCAATGATTCAAAATCACTTAAAACTTTTTGAAAATAGGTATAAAGTTAAATGTTCTGAAGAGGCAACTAAATTTGGAATTTATACCTCATGTCTTTCAGAATCAACTTCATACGAGCCAGGAAATGTAATAAGTATTTTTGAAAAAGCATTTCGTGAGGCTAGGAGAAAAGGAAAGAAAGAAGTAGATAAACAATGTATATTAAGTTGCTATAACACATATCTTGAAAACTATGAAAATACACCCGAAAAAGAAAAAAAAGCAACAGCGTATCATGAAACAGGTCATTATATAGTACAAATAAAGAATAGTTATCAAAAAAATGTAAAAATATCATGTGTTTCTATTTTGCCAATGATGTGGTGGGCAGGTGTAACAATCCCATATGTCGATCAAAAAGAATATGCAATATATTCTAAAGAATATTTTATAGATGAAATAGCAGTATTCTTAGCAGGTAGAGTAGCTGAAAGAAGAATTATAGACACAAACTCAACAGGAGCATCAAATGATTTGGAACAGGTAAATGCATATGCAAAAGCAGTTATAATGAAATGGGGATTTTCAGATAAAGACGGAAACAGAAATAGAAGTTATAATTATGAAGATTATTTCCTTATGTCTGAAAGTAAAAAAGAATTAATTGACAAAGAAATTCAGGAGTTGGTTGATGCTGGAATGAAAAGGGCAGAAGACATTATTAATGAAAATGAAGGGCTTCTTAAAGTAATTGCTGAAAGACTTATGGTAGATGAAATTCTTACAGGTGAAGAGCTTGAACAAATCTGTAAGGAATATGAAGAAGGTGGTAAGACTGAAGAAGTTGAAAAGACAGCCGAAACACCTAAAGAAATCGAATAATAATTTTTCTTAAAAAAGAGGATACAGTTAATATTGTATCCTCTTTCTCATGTGTCCATTAGGGACGTTTCTAAATGGGGTATCTGTCCCTTTTGGTCATATTAAATAATTGAGTATATGATAATAAAACTCTATACTATTCACTTATTTACCTTGACTAAAAAGGAATATAAATATATAATATGCGAAGAATAATAATATAATATATTATTACAAAAACAAGGAGGAAAAAATAATGTTAGTAACAACAAAAGAAATGTTTGAAAAATCAATGAAAGAGAATTTTGCAATAGGTGCATTTAATGTAAATAATATGGAAATAATACAAGGAATTGTAGATGCAGCAGCTGAAGAAAAATCACCAGTTATTCTTCAAGCTTCATCTAGTGCAATAAAATATGCAAGAATAAATTATTTAATGAAAATGGTAGAAGCCGCAGTGGAAGAACACCCAGAAGTTCCAGTAGCGCTTCATTTAGACCATGGACCAGATTTTGAAACTTGTAAAATGTGTATTGATAGCGGTTTTACATCAGTTATGTTTGATGGTTCAAAATATGACTTTGAAGAAAATGTAAGATTAACTAAAGAAGTTGTAGATTATGCACACGCTCACGGAGTAGTAGTAGAAGCAGAACTTGGAAAATTAGCAGGAATAGAAGATGACGTAAATGTAGAAGCTGAGGATGCAATGTATACAGACCCAGAGCAAGCAAAAGAATTTGTAGAAAGAACTGGTTGTGATTCTTTAGCAATAGCAATAGGAACAAGCCATGGTGCATACAAATTTAAAGGAGAAGCAAAATTAAGATTTGATATATTAGCTAAAATAAAAGAATTAATACCAAACACACCAATAGTGTTACATGGAGCATCAACAGTAATACCAGAATTAGTAGAAATGTGTAACAAATATGGTGGAGATATACCAGGAGCAAAAGGTGTACCAGATGAAATACTAAATGAAGCAAGCAAAAAAGGTGTTTCAAAAATAAATGTAGATACAGACTTAAGGTTAGCAATGACAGCACAAATAAGAAAAGTATTTTCAGAAGAACCTTCAAGCTTTGACCCAAGAAAATATTTAACTCCTGCAAGAGAAGAAGTAAAAAATACTGTTAAACATAAAATAAGAAATGTATTTGATTCAGCAAATAGGATTTAAAAACTTATAAATTGGAGGAAATCTAATGAAATTAGATGAGGCAGAAAAACAAATAAAAGAATTAAGAGAAAAATTAGAATATCATTCAAGAAAATATTATGATGAAGATGCACCAGAAATAACAGATTATGAATATGATATGCTTATGAATAAACTAAAAGCTTTGGAAAAAGAGTTTCCAGAGCTTATAACTACTGATTCCTTAACACAAAAGGTAGGTGGACATGTTAGTGAAGGATTTAAGCAAGTAGAACATATAGTACCACTTCAAAGCCTTCAAGATGTATTTAGTTTTGAAGAGTTACAAGAATTTGATGAACGTATAAAAAAGCAAGCAATAGAAGAAAATGAAGAATTAAATTATGTAGTAGAAACAAAAATAGATGGGCTATCTTGTGCTTTAGAATATATAGATGGTATTTTTGTAAGAGGTGCTACACGTGGAAATGGATTAATTGGTGAAGATATTACAGATAATTTAAGAACTATAAAAAGTATACCAAAAATATTAAATGAAAAAGTAAATATTATAGTTCGTGGAGAAGTATTTATAGGTAAAAAAGAATTTGAAAAAATGAATGAAGAGCAAGAAATAATGGGAAAAGGCTTGTTTGCAAATGCTAGAAATGCAGCAGCAGGGTCACTAAGGCAATTAGACTCAAAAATAACTGCCTCAAGACCTTTAGATATTTATATTTTTAATGTACAAAAATTTGAAAACAATTCATTTAATTCGCATTATGAAGAATTAGAATATTTAGTAAAATTAGGTTTTAATGTTAATCCAGTAAGAATATATTGTAAAAACTATGAAGAAGCACAAAAAGCAATAAAAAAAATAGGAGAAGATAGAGAAAATTTAAGTTTTGGTATTGATGGTGCAGTTATAAAAGTAGATTCACTATCATTTAGAGAAAAGCTTGGAACAACATATAAAGTACCACGTTGGGCTATTGCATATAAATATCCACCAGAAGCAAAACAAACAATTCTTAAAGATATTATATGGCAAGTAGGAAGAACAGGTGTAATTACTCCTATGGCAATATTAGAGCCAGTAAAAGTAGCGGGTTCAACAATATCAAAAACAACACTCCATAATGAAGATTTTATAAAAGAAAAAGAATTGAAAATAGGAGATACAGTAGTAATTCAAAAACAAGGAGATGTAATTCCAGAAGTAATAAAAGTCATAAAAGAAAAAAGAACTGGAAGTGAAAAGGAAGTAATAGTACCAACTTTTTGCCCAGTATGTGGAAGTATTGCTACAAGAGAAGAAGGAGAAGCAGCAATACGTTGCAATCGGAATTGAATGTTCAGCACAATTATTAAGAGGTATAGAACACTTTGTTTCAAAAGAATGTATGGATATTGAAGGATTAGGAATAAAAATTGTAGAGCAGTTAATAGAAAAAGGATTAATAACTAATATAGCAGATATATATAATTTAACATTAGAAGAAATAGCTTCTCTTAAAAAGAATGGAAAAAAATTTGCAAGTAATTTAATTACTTCAATAGAAAATAGTAAAAATCAAGAGTTGTTTAATGTTATTAATGCATTAGGAATTAGACAAGTAGGAATAAAAGCTGCAAAGGTCTTAGCTAAAAAATATAAAACAATGGATAACTTAATGAAAGCTAGTTTAGAAAGTTTATGTGAGGTAAGTGATGTGGGGGAAATAACAGCAAATAATATATATGAATTTTTTAAACAAGAACAAACGATAGATATGATAAATAAACTAAAAACTGCTGGAGTTAATATGAAAGTAAAAGAAGAAAAAGAAACAGATAATAGGTTTGAAGGAAAAACTTTTGTATTAACAGGAACTTTAGAAAAATATACAAGAAATGAAGCTTCTGACATAATTGAAAGATTTGGAGGAAAAACATCATCTTCAGTATCTAAAAAAACAGACTATGTAATAGCGGGAGAAGATGCAGGTTCTAAACTAGTAAAAGCTCAGCAATTAGGGGTGAAAATTCTATCAGAAGAAAAATTTGAAAGTATGGTTAAATAATATATTAAAGGCGGTATACAAAAAAATGAAACTACAAAATTTATTACAGAATATAAAAAGATTATTAAATGAGGATAAAATTCCAAAAGAAATAACTGATATTATAGATGGAATTTATTTGGATTATAATAATGCATATAGAAATTGTTTATCTAATATATCACATCTAGTTGAAGAAAATCCAAAACTAATGGAAGAATTGAGTCATATTACATCTTATATGAGTAGAGATTATGAAGAAGACATAGAGTGTAATAGAGAAATTGAAGAAATAGCTTATTGTAGTAAAAAAGAAAAAAATTATGAAGATATTCAAATAGTTATTAGAAATCTTGTAGCACAAAGAGGTGATAAAAATAGAGCAGATGGAGAAAGTTTAAGAGCAATAATAGATGTAGATGAAATTGAAGAAGATGAAGAAAGCAAAACTATACAAAGAAATGTAAATAATGATGTTATAAATACAGAATTTTGTAGAGAAATTAAAGGAAGTATATTATCAGAAATAGACTCATCAAGGAAAATATTGATATCTAAACTTTTTAACATCAGTAAACAAGTAGATGTAACTTATGTAAAAGATAAATTTAGTAATGAAGTAGAAATAATTAAAAATAGCATACAAGATAAACTATTTATAAGCGTAAAAGAATCTTTAAATGAACATGATATAGATATAGCTAATAAAATATATTCTTTGTATATTCAATATATAAAAGAAAATGAAAATGAAGTAGCATTATCAACAAGAGAAAAATTTGTAAGAGGTTTACAATTTAAAGTAGATGAACAAAAGGCAGTAGAAGAACAAATAAGATTAGAAAATAATATAAAACTTAAATCATTAGATGAAGATGTAATTAAATAAGGAGATAAAAATTGAATAATAAAAATTATACAATAGAAAAATTTGAAGAAGAATTGGACAGGGGATATCAAATATACTTTACATATGTGCGTAATAGATATTTAATATTTAAAACTTCTAACAATTGTTATACACAAAACTTAATATCAATTCATGATAAAAACCCACAACCGGTTATGCAAATGCTAACAAAAAAACGATTAGAAGAAATATTTCCATTTATGGAAGATATAGAATATAAACAAAATTAAAAAATGAAAATAAGTAAAGACTTGGGAAGGATTTTGAAGACTTCAAAATCTTTCCATATAGATAAATAAATGGAGAAAAATATGAATGAAATATTATTTATAGTATCAATTTTATTTAATTTTATTGGAATTATAATATCATATAAAATATTTAGAAAAACTGGTTTATTTGTGTGGGTAGCTATCTCAACAATTATTGCAAATATTGAAGCAACAAAGTGTATAGATATGTTTGGAATATCAGTAACTTTGGGAAATGTCATATACAGTACAATATTTTTAGCAACAGATATATTAAGTGAAATGTATGGAGGAAAAGAAGCTAGGAGAGCAGTTAAAATAGGATTTTTTTCTATGCTAGTATTTACAGTTTTAACACAAATAGATTTACTATTTATACCAAATTCACAAGATTTGGTAAATGACTCTATGCATATAATATTTGGTTTTATGCCAAGATTTTGTTTTGCAAGTATATTAACATATATAATAAGTAATACATTAGATACATATTTATATGATATAATAAAAAATAAATTACCACAAGATAAGTTTTTATGGGTAAGAAATAATTGCTCTACAATGATAAGTCAATTAATAGATAGTATATTGTTTACATTTATAGCATTTGTAGGAATTTATTCATGGAAAGTGGTAATAAATTTAACTATTGTGACTTATACTGTAAAGCTAATAGTAGCTATATTAGATACTCCATTTATATATATTGCGAAAAAGATTGAAAGAAAATTTAAACAAAACTAAAATAAAAAATGAAATAAAGTTTATTAATTATAACTTTATTTCATTTTTTATTTTAGTTTTGTTTAGGTTCAACATATAAAGTTTTATTATTAGTATATATAACCATTCCAGGCTTGCTACCAGAAGGTTTTTTTACATTTTTAATAAAACAATAGTCAACAGGTACATTAGAAGAGAGTTTAGCTTTACTATGAAAAGCGGCAATTCTGGCACAAGTTGTAACAGTATGTTCTTTTATATTTTCTCCATTACATTTTAATAAACAATGACTTCCTCTAATATCTTTAGTATGAAACCATAAGTCTTCATTTTTACCAAGTTTAGTAGTTATATAATCATTTTGTTTATTATTTTTACCAACATACAAAGTAAAACCATCCACATTATAGGTAATAGGCTCATATTCGTCATGAGCTTTTCTTTTATTAACTTTGTTTTTCTTAACATTAGAATTTTTCTGAGTATTTTTAAATAAAATATTTTCAGAAATTTCTACATCAATTTCTTCAAGTTCAGAAGTAGAAGTAGCACTCTCTAGTTCATATATTATACTTTCTAAATAATCTAATTCTTTTGTAGCTTCTAATTTTTGTATAGTTACAATTTCTAAAGTATTTTTTAATTTATTATACTTTTTAAAATATTTTTTTGCATTATATGAAGGTGAAAGACTTTTATCTAAAGGAATTTCTATTAAGTTATTATTATCATAATAATTTTCTAAACTTATGGAAGAAACATTTATACTATTATTTATTCTATAAAGATTAGAAGTAATAAGTTCTCCATATATCCTATAAGTTTCCATGTTTTCACATTCTTTTAATTTCATATTTATATTATTTACTTTTTTAGTAATCTTTTTTAGTGCTGAAAGTACCAATTTTAGAAGGTTATTCTTATAATTAATGGCAACTTCATTATTTTCCTTTTTATTATAAAAATCATCTAAAAAGAAATTGGTTTGTAAAATATCTCTATGACTTTTTAAAATCATTGTATAATCTTTATCATTTACAGAAATAGCTAGGACATTATCTGTTCCTAAATTTCTTATAATATCTTTTATATACTTATATAACTCAGTTATATTTTCAGAAGAATAGGCAGTATCAGGAATTTTTAAAACGTCTAAAGTATTTAAAATAAATGTTTTACTAATTCCACTAAAACTATTAGGTATAATATTAGAAAGTTTATCATCTTTTATTAAGTGGGTAAACTTATCTAAATCTATTTTACAAATATCTAATTTATCAGTAGGAGGATTTATATACTCATGAGCTGGTAAAATATCTCTACATGAATTAGAAAAGCTATCTAAATGTCTAAGACTATCAATAATAATGTTTTTATCATTAAGCAAAATAACATTACTATGTTTTCCCATAAGTTCAATTATTAATTTTTTATTTACTAAATCATTAAGTTCATTGTAAGCTTCAAAGTTAATAAAGACAATTCTTTCTAAACAATTACTATAAATATCAATTATACGGGCTCCCACTAAATGCTTTCTAAGTAACATACAAAAATTAGGAGCATTCAAAGGGTTAGGTTTACTGTTAGTGGTTAAATTCATTCTATAATTATTAGAAGAAATAGAAATATCAAGAGCATAATTTTTTCCATTACAATAAATACCTAAAATGATTTCATTCTTATTAGGCTCAAAAACTTTATTAACCTTGCCACCAATAAGTGTATTTTTAAGTTCTAGAACTACTTGTTTTGTAACAATTCCATCAAATGCCATATTAAACTCCTATCTATATGCATTTTACCCTTAGAAGAGCAAAAGTATATTATCAATACTTAATATACAACAATAATTAAACAAAAACAAGTAAAACAAATATATTTTATATAAAAATAACAATAAAAACTGCAAAACCTCTTGACATTCTAGGATTTGATGGATATAATGCAAGAAATGAACATCTTAGGAGGATAAACTTATATGAAAGAAAGCAATATGTTTTATTCATTAAACAATAATTATAAAGAAATGAGTGATGAAGGTCTAGTAGATATTGCTAAGGCTGGGGATAAAAATGCGCTTGAATACTTAATAAATAAGTATAAAGAACTTGTTAATATGAAAGTTAGCAAATACTTTATAATAGGTGCAGAAAAGGAAGATATAATACAAGAAGGACTAATAGGACTATATAAGGCAGTAAAAAGTTATTGTGCAGATAAACAAAACTCATTTAAAACATTTGCAAATATGTGTATTGAAAGGCAATTAATAACAGCAATAAAATCATCAAATAGGCAAAAACATATGCCACTAAATTCATATTTATCATTAAATGCTTCAGCATATGAAAATGATGAAGAAAGTAGTTTATTTGACACATATAATGCACATCAAATAGAGGACCCACTAGATACAATAACAAAACAAGAATATTATAAATCAGTAGAAATAGCAATAGATAAGTCATTAAGTGATTTTGAAAAACAAGTACTAAATAGATACATGAAAGGCGAAAGCTATATTCAAATAGCAGAAAAGCTAGATACACCAGTGAAATCAATAGATAATGCAATACAAAGAATTAGGAAAAAAGCAATAACAAACTTAAATGTAAACGAATTATAAATATATAGGGTCGCCACCATAGGCGACCTATAAAATATGCTGTCATAGCTCAGTAGGTAGAGCACTACCTTGGTAAGGTAGAGGTCATGGGTTCAATTCCCATTGTCAGCTCCAAAGTTTGCCTAAGGCAAGAGTTAAGAACTAATAGTGAGTAATTAAGAGTATATAAGCTATTTTTAATTAGAAAAATTAGGAAAGTTTATACACTTAATTATTCACTTTTTACTATTATGAAAAAGAAATTATACAAAAAATTAATCAATGACCTTGTTTTTAATTCACAAATGTTGTATATTAAAAAGTGTAAAAATAAAGAATAATAAGAAAGAAGGAAAATATAAATGAAAATAGGAATTGTAGGACTTCCAAATGTAGGAAAATCAACATTATTTAATAGTATAACAAATGCAGGAGCAGAATGTGCAAATTATCCATTTTGTACAATAGAGCCAAACGTAGGAGTAGTACCAGTTCCAGACGAAAGATTAGATGAACTTACAAAAATGTATAATCCAGAAAAAACAACACATGCAATTATAGAATTTGTTGATATAGCAGGCTTAGTAAAAGGAGCAAGTAAAGGAGAAGGTTTAGGAAATAAATTCTTATCACATATACGTGAAGTAGATGCGATAGCACATGTTGTAAGATGTTTTGATGATTCAAATATAGTACATGTAGATGGAAGTATTAGTCCTTTAAGAGATATAGAAACGATAAATTTAGAATTAATTTTTTCAGATATAGAAATGGTTGATAGAAGGTTAGAAAATGCTAAGAAAAAACTAAAATCAGATAAAAAAGCAGCGAGTGAAATAACAGTTCTTGAGAAAATAAAGGAAGTACTAGAACAAGGAAAATGTGCAAGAACAGTAGAACTAACAGACGAAGAAAAAGAAGAAATAAAAGACTTATACTTATTGACCTCAAAACCCATATTATACATAGCAAACGTTTCAGAAGAACAAATGGCAAATAGTGAAAATGACGAAAAAGTAAAAGAAGTAAAAGAATTTGCTGGAACAGAGGGAGCAAAAGTTATTCCACTATGTGTAAAAATAGAAGAAGAACTATCTTCATTAGAAGGAGAAGATAAACAAGAAATGTTAGAAGCATTAGGATTAACAGAGTCAGGCTTAGATAAAGTAGTAAAAACAAGTTATGACTTATTAGGGTTAATGAGCTTCTTAACAGCAGGAGAACCAGAAGTAAGAGCATGGACAATAAAAAAAGGAACAAAAGCACCAGCGGCTGCTGGAAAAATCCACTCAGATATAGAAAGAGGCTTCATAAGAGCAGAAGTAGTATCATATAGTGATTTAATGAAAGAAGGCTCAATGGTAGCATGTAAGGAGAAGGGGTTAGTACGTTCAGAAGGAAAAGAGTACATAATGCAAGATGGAGATGTGGTATTATTTAGGTTTAATGTATAAAATAACTTCCCTTTGGGGACGTTTCCAAATGGGGTATCTGGCACTTTTGGGAAGTTTATATTATAATATCTTACTTTTAATTATCATATAAGTTACTTATATGATAATTAAAATAATAAAAAGCAAACGCTGAGTCAAAATATGATTCAACGTTTGCTTTTTATTATTAAGATAAACTCTTAGCAACGATTTCAAAATCTTTATTAATGCCAGTAGGTAAGTACCATACAAATCTATGCTTTAAATCATCAATTGAAATATCAGAATTTAAAATAATTGTTCCAGTATTTTTACCAGATGGAATAAATGAAAAGTAATCACAATAATCATAAATAGCATCTTTAATTTCTCCCCAGATTAAAGCATCTCGGTTATTCAAATTCCAATATTTCTGCAGTGCTAACCGATATTTGTTAATAATTTTTAATTCAACACACCGTCCATCAGTTAAATAAATAAAAGCATTACCAATAAGATATTCAGGCCCTATAAATTTTGTCATAAAATTTTCTCCTTTCTATTAATAAATAAGAAAAGTTATATAATTATAAATTTGTTATAGTATAACACCAAAATATAAAAAAAGCAACAAAGAAATAAAAAACCAACAAAAACTAAAACAAAAAGTGTCTAAATAATGTAGGCAATAATTATAACTAATTGATAATTTACTACCTTTATGATAATATTAATAAAAAAATAGGAAGAATAATATGAAAAGTATAAATAAACAAGAACTTCACAATATTTTTAAAGGAATAGCAAATAAAGAAGAAAATGAGTTCAACAAATTATATGAAAAATATAATAAATTAGTATATAGAATTTCGTTTTCTATATTAAAAAACAAAGAAAATAGTGAAGATATTACTCAAACAGTATTTACAAAAATATGGAATATGAACACAAATAATTTGCCAACAAATAGTGAAGCAAGTTGGCTATATACTATAACAAAAAATGAAACTTTAAATTTCTTACGAAAGCAAAAAAATGCATTAAACTTAGAAGATATATATTACATTAATAATGACAACAACGAGTTAAATGAAATAATAGAAAAGGATACTTTTAATAGAATAATTACAAAACTAAATGAAAAAGAACAAGAAATAGTATCATTAAAAATCCTTTCAGGGCTATCATTTAAAGCAATTTCACAAATACTAAATATGCCGATAGGAACAGTACAATGGAAATATTATAAATCGCTACATACCTTGGAAACACTAATAAGTAGTGTATCATTATACATCATAACAATTGTATTATTCATTACACAAAAAGAAGTAAATATGAAAAAGAAGGCAGCTAGCGAAAATGAAAACACAGAGGCAGAAGCTCCAACAATTAAAGAAGAAAACAATTATTTACAAAAAGACAAAGAAGACGAAACACAGAAATCAGAATTGCCTAATGCAAGGGAAAATATTATACAAAGCGAAAAGGTAATAGAAGAAAGTATACAAACAAATGAAATAAAAGAAGAAACAGTTGAAGAAATAAGGCAGCAAAATAATAATATAAATATGTATGATATAGGAATACTAGGCATTTCTTCTATACTATTAGTTATTACAATAATATTTACACATATTTTTAGAAAACACCAACAAAACTTAAAGAAAAAAGCATCTAAATAATAGAAAGGTAAAAGGTGATTAAAATGAATAAAAAAATATTAACAATAATAATTGCAATAATTTTAATACTTATAATTGCTTTAGGAATTCTATACATAATAGACATGAAAAATATGAAAAGTAATAAACCAGTAATATTTAGTACCTGGGGAAAAAAATATGCACCTCCAGAAGATTTGCCTAATACAGAAAATGTAGAATTAGAAAACTTACCAAAAGAGTATTCATTACATCAAGCAATAAAAGATGAATGTTTTGTTATAGCAAATAATAAAATTTACAATAAAAATAGGCTAGATGAATTTATAAAAAATACAGGCGGAAATAATGAGAATAGAAAAGAAGATACAATAAGAATAGTAGAATATACAAAAGAAGGAGCACCTATAATAACTGAAGTAAGCTTCAGAATAAAAGATGAAACAGATATATTAAGTGGAAAGCCAGTTAATAAAACTACATATATAGTAAAAAGAGATAATACAAGAGATGGGTATGCTGGGGAACCAAAAATAACAGTAGATGAAGATATACCAGGGGAAATTTATGCAATAGGTCTGCAAGAAGGTTGTGAAGAAACTAAACTTAGTATAGAATTAGTAGCTCAAATACAATATGTAGATTCTAACTCCAAAATATACGATTCAATAGATATCTGCAGTTATTTACCAAATGCCGAAATAGCAGATGGGATATATTTCTATGGTACAATAATAGAATCTAAACAAAACTACATTATAGTAGAACCAAATGAAGGAGAAGAAATACGAAAATCAGCAGATAAAATATCTATTGGCTTAGGAGAAGATAATGATCCAATATATCAAGTAGGAACAAATGTAAAAATAACATATACAGGTACTGTAATGGAAAGCTACCCAGCTATAGTAGACGCAATAAAAATAGAATTAAAATCAGCCGAAAACTTTGAAATACGTTTTTATGACAAACAACCACAAACAGATACTAAAATAAACAAAATTTTAGATAAATCAGAAACAAATAAATATGATTATAATATTTATTCATATGATGGATCAGTAAATATTTTAATAAATGGGGAAGAAATTTCTTTAAGAAATGCACTATTAGAAAATAGAATAACGATGAATGAAATTATAGTAAAAGCAAATCAAGACGAAAAAGACGGGAAAGTAAAAGCAAATATATATAAAGATGGTGGAAGTATGGAATATCAATATGAAAATTATAAAATAATAAAATATCATACTTTAAACGGTAATAGAGATGTATATATAGGAGCAAAAACAATGACAATAAATGATATAAAATAGGAAAGAAATACTAGTATTTATCACAAAAGCAAGTAATTAGTTGAAAATTACTTGCTTTTATGATAATATAAGAAAACAAAGAATAATAGGGGAAAGTTATGAAAAAAAAGATATATAAAGAGATAAACAAATTTGAAACAGAAACAACAATAAATGTATTATATAAAGAAAAAATGCTATCAGTATATACAAATAAAGTAGATTTACAAAAACAGTTATGCAAAACTTTAGGAGAGCCTACACAAGAATATATAAAAGGTAGAAGTATAATAGCAAGTAGATGGGATATTTCACTAGATGAAAAAAGTAAAATATCACAAATGATGTTAAAAGCTAATATATTTGAATTGTAAATGATATTATGCTAAAAATCAAAAAACTTCAGTTACACTGAAGTTTTTTTGATTTTTAGCAATTATTATTATCATTGCACATTTTTTTAGAACAATTTGCCATATAAAATTTCTTTTCAGCAAGTTTGTCTTGAACTCCACGAAGAGCTTCTCCAAATCTTTGGAAGTGAACTACTTCTCTTTGACGTAAGAAACGAAGTGGATCTAAAACGTCAGGGTCATCTTTGCAAAGGTCAATTAATTTTTCATAAGTTGCTCTTGCTTTTTGCTCTGCAGCTAAGTCTTCTTGTAAGTTAGCAATAGGGTCACCCTTTGCAGCAATATATGCAGCTGTAAATGGAGTACCAGCAGCTGATTGAGGGTATACATCGACACCATGGTCAGTATAATAAGCTCCAAGTCCAGCTTTTTCAATTTCTTCAGGACAAACTCCATCAGTTAATTGGTGTACTATTGTTCCAACCATTTCCAAGTGAGCAAGTTCTTCTGTACCAACATCATTTAAAATAGCCTTAGCATTTTGATCTGGCATACCAAATCTTTGAGATAAATATCTTAAAGAAGCAGCAAGCTCTCCATCAGGACCACCATATTGACTAATTATAAAC
>CATLFA010000010.1 GCA_949927585.1 uncultured Clostridiaceae bacterium | reverse complement strand
AAGTTAAAATAATAAATTTAATAGGTAATAATGGCATAATAGATACAAAAGAAATGAAAAATGTTTTTTATTAATAAAAGAAAATTTTTATAATATGAAAAAAATCTTGACAAAACTATAAAAGTGCATTAATATATTAAAGCAGTAGCAAAGTTAAACTTTTAGCTAAATAAGGAGGAACACTAAATGGAAGAGAAAGAAGTATTATTAACACAAGAAGGTTATGAAAATTTAGAAAAAGAATTAGAATATTTAAGAACAGAAAAGAGAGCAGAAGTAGCAGAACGTATAAAAATAGCATTAGGCTTTGGAGATTTATCAGAAAACTCAGAATATGATGAAGCAAAAACAGCGCAAGCAGAAAACGAAGCTAAAATAGCAGATTTAGAAAATAAAATACGTTATGCAAAAATAATAGATGAGTCAGAAATAGATACAAAAACAGTACAAGTAGGAAATACTGTTAAAATATATGATATGGAATTCGAAGAAGAAGTAGAATATACAATAGTAGGTTCAACAGAAGTAGACTTAAGTCAAAACAGAATATCAAATGAATCACCAATGGGAATGGCATTATTAGGTGCAAAGAAAAATGAAATAGTAGAAGTAAATGCCCCAGCAGGAATAATGAAATATAAAGTTTTATCAATAACAAAATAAATAAAAGTTGTAAAGATTTGGGATGTGTCCCAAATCTTTACAACTTTTATTTACATTTTTAAACTACTATCTAAAGCAATCTTAATCATATTATTTAAAGAAGTTTGCCTTTCTTCGGGTGTCATAGATTTATTTTCAAACATAGAATCAACAACAGTTAAAAGGCATGCTGCATTTTTATTTAATACATGTGCAGTATAGTAAAGAGCAAAAGACTCCATTTCAGAGCCAAGTATATTTAATTCTTTAGGCAATCTGTCAAATAATTTTTGAATATCTTCCATATAAGGGTCAAAATATTCATTACAAAGAATAGTACCTTCTATAATAGGGATATTGGTATCCTTAGAAATATTTTTAATCACATCAATAGTGGCTAAAGTTCCATCAACTGTATGACAAATTTCATTATTCATAGCAAGAGAAAAATTACCCTCAGTATAACTTTTATTAACTAAAATAATATCTCCAGTTTTTATATCTGGTGAAAAAGTTCCACAAGAACCTATACGAATAATAGTATTAACATTATAAAATTTGTAAAGTTCATAGCAGTAAATTCCAATACTAGGCATACCCATACCATGGGCCATAACAGTCAAACGTTTACCTCTATAAAAACCTGTATAGGCAAACATTCCTCTCACAGAATTAACTAATTTATAATCTTCTAAAAAATTTTCGGCAATATATTTTGCACGTAATGGGTCGCCAGGCATAATAACAAGATTTGCAATATCCTCTTTTTTTGCTTCATTATGTGGTGTCATAAAAATCCTCCTTTATATAAACTTATATTATTGTTTTTTAGTAGTATATCAAATAAAGAAAAGAAATACCACAAAATTATAAATTTTCTAAAAAATAATATTGCACAAAAAAATATTTAGTGATAAAATTATAAAAAATAATTAGTAATAGATTAAAAAAAAACCGAATTTTTCGGAAAAGTTTTTTAATCTTTTTTTATTTAGGAGGAAAAGGAAAAATGAAAGTAGCATTTGATCATGAAAAATATTTAAAAGTACAAAAAGAAAAAATAGAAGAAAGAATAAAAAAGTTTGATAACAAATTATACTTAGAATTTGGTGGAAAGTTATTTGACGATTTACATGCGAGTAGAGTACTTCCAGGTTTTAAACCAGATGCAAAAATAGAGCTTCTAAAACAATTTAAAGATGAACTAGAAGTAATATTTTGCATAAATGCAAATGATATAGAAAAAAATAAAATAAGAGCTGATTATGGAATTAGTTATGAACAAGATTTACTAAGACTAATAGAAAAAATGCAAAAATTAAATATATTAATTAGTGGTGTAGCAATAAATATGTACACAGGGCAAAAGGGAGTAGAAAAACTAGCAAAAAGCTTAAAAAAGAAAAATATAATACCATATTTATTTGAACCAATTGCAGGCTATCCAAACGATGTACAAAAGATATTTAGTAAAGATGGTTTCGGAAAAAATCCATATATTAAAACAACAAAAAAACTAGTAGTAATAACAGCGCCAGGTCCAAATAGTGGAAAACTTGCTACATGTTTATCACAAATGTATCACGAAAACAAAAATGGAATAAGAGCAGGCTATGCAAAATACGAAACTTTCCCTGTGTGGAATTTAGGTTTGTTACATCCAGTAAATGTAGCATATGAAGCAGCAACAGTAGATTTAGGTGATATTAATATGATAGATCCATTCCATATGCAACAATATAATGTAGAAGCAGTAAATTATAATAGAGACATATCAACATTCCCTATACTAAAAAATATGCTAAATGAAATAATGGGAAAAAATATATATAACTCACCAACAGATATGGGAGTTAATATGATAAAAGATTGTATCATAGATGACGAAGTAGCAAAAGATGCAGGTTGTCAAGAAATTATAAGAAGATATTATTCAACTATCTGTGACATGAAAAAAGGTACAACATCACAAGAAGTTGTAGATAGAATATGTGCATTAATGACAAAATTAAACTTAAATAAAGAAGATAGAAGAATAGTAGAACCGACTATCAAAGCCTCAGAAAAGAAAAAGGCAAATGTAGTAGCAATTAAACTAAAAGATGGAAAAATAATAACAGGAAAAGAATCGAAATTACTTAGTGCATCAAGTGCAATGCTAATAAATAGCTTAAAACAATTAGCAGGTATTCCAGATAAAGAATATTTACTATCACCAGAAGTATTAGAAGGAATATTTAAAACAAAACAAAAAATATCATACAGAAAAAACTATTATCTAAATATTCAAGAAGTACTAATAACACTTAGTATATGTAGTAGAGAAAGTAAAAGCATAGAAAAAGCAATAGAACAACTAGAAAAATTAGAACGGATTAGAAGCACACTCTTCATACATAGTTACAAGTGAAGAAAACAATGTAATGAAAAACTTAGGAATAAGGCTAACAAGTGAGCCTAAGTTTGATAACTAAAATGTCAAAAAAATCGAAAAGTTTTTTGAAAAATATGCAAATATAAGTTAACTTTTTACATAATTATGAAAGTTAATTTTGACAAAGTTATGTAAAAGTTATATAATATGAATGAAACTTAGTAATTGTAAACCAAATCTTAAAAATTTAAGAAGGTAAGTAAATGGAAAAGGTGAAAATAGTAGGAATAAAATTTAATTATTTGACTGAACAGGAACAGTATGAATTGTATACTGAAAATAAGGAAAAGTATAGAGTACAGGCCAGTAAATCACCATATAGTTCTATTCGGCAAATGGTGGCTAAAGATAATTATGAAGAAGCGAAATTGTCAAAAAATTCAGAATTTCTAAACCAATTGTTTAGAGATGAAATAAGAGGTTCTAGGAATGCTAGTGTAATGAGAGAAATTATTAATAATGAGTCACTTACAATAGAAAAAGATACATTACATTGCTTGATAGAAAATTTATTGTGGTGGTAGAAATATACTATAAAAGAACTAACTTTTGAAATAATTTAAGATTATTTCAAAAGTTAGTTCTTTTTATATTTAAATTGAATAAAAACATATTTTTAGGAGAAAATAATTCCAAAAGAGGAGTTGTTTTTTATGATAATTAAAATAAAGAAAAATATAAAACCAATAATAATAATTTCAATTTTATTTAGCATATTTATAGGCTACAATGTATTTGTAAGAAACCAAGAAATACAAGCTCTTTCAAAATATGGTTCACGAGGAAGTGAAGTAACACAAATACAAACAAAGCTAAAAAGATGGGGATATTATAATGGTAATGTAGATGGAATATATGGAAGCCAGACACTAGCGGCTGTTAAATATTTTCAAAGGAAAAATGGTTTAGCAGTAGATGGAATAGCAGGTCCAGCAACACTTAGAGCTATGGGAATATTCACATCCTCATCATCAAGTGGCTCATCTTCTAGTTCAAGCAACTTAAATTTATTAGCAAGGGTAGTATATGGAGAAGCAAGAGGAGAGCCATATTCAGGGCAAGTAGCAGTAGCAGCAGTAGTATTAAACCGTGTAAAAAGTTCAAAATTTCCAAATACTATATCTGGAGTAGTGTATCAATCAGGAGCATTTGATGCAGTAAGAGATGGACAAATAAACTTAAGCCCAAACAGTACTGCAATAAAAGCAGCACAAGATGCTTTAAACGGTTGGGACCCATCATATGGAGCAATATATTACTTTAATCCATCAACTGCAACAAACAAATGGATATGGTCAAGACCAATGACAGTAACAATAGGAAGACATAGATTTTGTAAATAAATTTTGACAAAAAATAAAAAGAAGCGACTTAAGGTTGCTTCTTTTTGCTTGACAAAAACAGTACATATTGGTAATATAAAAGTAATTAAAAACATGGAGGAGCAAAATGTTAATTTATCCACGTATATATATGGAAAGTGTTAAAGAAATAACAATACAATTTTTAAAAAATAACAATATAAAAGCATTAATACTAGATGTAGACAACACAATATTAGACTTTGATAAAAATATACCAGAAGGTATAAAAGAGTGGTGTGAGGACTTAAAACATCAAGAAATTAAATTTTGTATTTTATCTAATAGTAATAAAAAAGAAAAAGTAAAAATGGTAGCCAAAGAATTAGATTTACCATACTTCTATTTTGGAACAAAACCATTTAAAAGAGGATTTAAAAAAGCTATAAAATTATTAGAAGAAAAAAATGAAAACATAGCAGCAGTTGGGGATCAAATTTTTACAGATATTATTGGTGCAAATAGATGTAATTTATTTTCAATATTAGTAAAACCAATTGCAGAAAAAGACTTATTAATAACAAAAATAAAAAGACCATTAGAAAATATAATTATAAAAAAATATTTAAGTAGAAGAGGAAAATAAAAGATGTATATAAATGATATAAATATAATGTATTATGTTTTAGTAGGAATTTTAGGCTTAGTTATTGGGCAATTTGTAGATTGGTGTAATAATAGATTGCCTGAATACAAGAAAGTATTTTCAAAAGAACTTTTCACTATATATTTAAAAAATATGAAACCTAAATACATACTTACTGTATGCACAGCAATAATATATATAGCATTATTATACTTTATAGGCTGGAAAGAAAATATTTTATATAAAATAGAATTAATAAAATATATGATATTAGTTCCAATGCTTATATCTGCATTTATAATAGACTATAAACTTCAAATTATTCCAAATAGACTAAATTTAACTATATTTGAAGTAGGATTAATAACTACATTTATAGAGGGAATACATAGTCCAGATTTAGCAATATCTAATTTAATAGGAGGATTAGTAGGTGCTGGAATCTTTTTAGCCATAACATTAATAGGTGGAATGATAGCAGGAAAAGAAGCTATGGGTTTTGGAGATGTAAAATTTATGGGAGCCCTAGGTCTATTCTTTGGATGGAAAAATATAATAGCTATTTCGATAACCGCATTTTTTATAGCTGCAATAATAACTATATATTTATTAATTACAAAGATAAAAAGTAAAGATGAATATATACCATTTGGACCATTTATAGTTATAGCAAGTTTTATATCAATAGTAGTTCCAGCAGATATAATATTTAATATATTATTAGAAATATCAGGACTAATAATAAAAATAATTACTTTTGGAAAATATAAGGTATAATAAAAAAGATTAGAAAGTAGGAGTTTTCTATGAATAATAAAATTAAATGGTTAAGAGAAAAAATGAAAATGTTAGATATGCAAGCAATGATAGTTTCAAATCCAGTAAATATCAGATACTTAACAAATATTGTAGCAGAAGGAATATTATTAATTACAAGAAAAGAAAATATATTTTTAACAGATGGAAGATATATAGAAGAAGTTCAAAATGTATTAACAATAGATGATGAAATAATAGTACATGAATTTAAAGAATATTCGAAAGATGAATACGAAAATTTCTTTATGTTTTGTGAAAATGTAGGCTTTGAAGAAAACTATGTAACATATGCACAATACAAAGAATACATGCATAAATACAAAGCCAATAACCTACAAGAAACAGAAAATATCATAGAAAAACAAAGAATGATAAAGGACGAAGAAGAAATAGAAAAACTAACAAAAGCATGTAAAATAACAGATGACTGTTTCGAATATTTAACAAAATTTATAAAAGTAGGGCAAACAGAAAAAGAAATAGCATTAGAAATTGAAAAGTATTTTAGATTAAATGGTGCAGAAGGAGTATCATTTGAACCAATAGTAGCATCTGGAAAAAATTCATCAAAACCACATGCACATCCTACTGATAAAAAAATAGATTTAGGAGATGTAATAACACTAGACTTTGGATGCAAATACGAAGGTTACTGTTCAGATATGACAAGAACAATATTTGTAGGGTATATACCAGAAGAAGTAAAAAAAGTATATGACTTAGTATTAAAAAATCAGCTTCAAACTAAAAAAGAACTAAAAGATGGAGCAAATATAAAAACAATTTCAAAAATGGTAGAAAACGACTTTAAACTAAATGGTTATGATTTCATACATGCACTAGGACATGGGGTAGGGCTGGATATACACGAAATACCAGTTATAAGCAGTAGAAATGATAAAAGTTTAAAAGAAAACATGGTAATAACAAACGAACCAGGAATATATATACCAGGTAAGTTTGGAGTAAGAATAGAAGACACTGTTTTAGTAGGAAAAGAAGCATCAAAAAATTTAACAAAATCAAGTAAAGAATATATAATAGTTGATAAACAATAAATAAAACATGAAATAATCATAAGATCCTATATTTAAAACCAATACAAGTAATAATTCGCCAAATTACACTATTAGTGCATAAGTTGAATTTATAAAATGTTAAAAATTCATAATAGGTGTAATTTAGTATTTCTAATACGCATTCCTAACTAATTAAGACCTTACAACAAAAAGTACAAATTACAGTGGTACAATAATGCGCAAAAAATACTTGCTTTTCCTAGAAAAATGTGGTAATATAAATAAAGTTATAAAAAGAAATACAAAATTCGAAAGGAGATATAAAAATGGCAGAAGTATATATGGCAGGAGATTTTAGAAATGGAACAACATTTGAAATGGATGGAAATGTATTCAAAGTAGTAGAATTTCAACATGTAAAACCAGGAAAAGGTTCAGCTTTTGTTAGAACAAAATTAAGAAATGTAATATCAGGAGCAGTAATAGAAAAAACATTCAATCCATCAGAAAAATACCCAGGAGCAGAAATAGAAAAGAAAGAAATGCAATACCTATATGAAGATGGTGGATTATATTATTTTATGGATAATGAAACATATGAGCAAATGCCTTTAAATAAAGAACAATTAGGAGATAGCTTAAAATTCATTAAAGAAAACATGAATGTAAAAATACTTTCATACAAAGGAAATGTATTTTCAGTAGAGCCACCAATGTTCGTAGAATTAGAAGTTACATATACAGAACCAGGATTTAGTGGTAACACAACAACAACATCTGGAAAACCAGCAACACTAGAAAATGGATATGAAGTATCAGTTCCACTATTCATTAACATAGGAGATGTTATCAGAATAGACACAAGAACTGGAGACTATATGGAAAGAGTATAAAAAATAAATGTAGTAAAAGTCAAAAATAATATGTAGTAAATTTATATTTCACATTTATTTTTGACTTTTATTTTAAAAGTAGTAAATGAGCAATACTGCTTGATAAATGTATATAAAAACAGAAAATGTAAATAATAAAATAAATGGAAAGAGGGTAAAAAAATGGCAAAATTAGGTGAAGAATATAATAGAATATTATCAGAAATTGAAAATACAATTTCTAATGAAAACGAAAGGGAAATAGTAAAGCAAAAAGTTATAGAACTATCATCATTATTTATTAGCAATATGGAAAAAATGAGTGATATGGTAGACAATAAATTAGCAAAAGTAGAAGAAAAGCAAAAAGAGTTAGATATAAAAATAGAAAAAATAAATAAATCAGTAAGTGAAATAGAAAATGACATATATGATGAAGAAGAAAATGGAGAGTTTGATTTTGAAATAGTATGTCCATATTGTAGTTATGAATTTGTTACAGATTTAAATATGTTAGACGACGAAAAAAATGAAATAAAATGTCCAGAATGTAACAACATAATAGAACTTGACTGGAATGATGACGAAGAAGACTGTTGTTCAGGTCATTGCTCAAGTTGCCACGGATGTGGAAGCGAAGAAGAAAATGATGACGAAGAAGATGATATGTAAAAATAGAAATGCCAAATAAATAAAATAAGTACATTTTACAAATTATAAAGTGTACTTATTTTATTTATATAATAAGGTATATAATTAAAATTAAAAATATTATTTAATAATTAAAATCTTAAATAATACATAAGAAATATATATTCTTTGTAAAATAAAACTAAAAAATATTAAAAAAAGAAATAAATTAAAAAAACTCAATTCAAAAAAATAATGTGACAAAATATATAAAAAATAGAAAATTTTTAAATACTTGTTGACATACGGCTACAAGCGTTGTATAATAATAGAAGCATGTAAACAAAGCGATGAAGTAGAATGTGGCTACATCCTTAGGGAGCTAAGGAATGGAGGGAACTTCTATGGAGTATGTCATGGCTTAGACCAGGCGGTAAGTTTTATAAAATAAAAAGCACTTATCCCAAGATTTTTCATGCAATCATTGGGTTTTAAAATGGAAATGAAAGAAACACCAGGGTGCGTTTAAAACTTCCGACCAAAAACATTAAAAAAGGAGGAAAAAATAATGGCAACATCAAACAAAGTAGGAAGTGAGAAAATGAGAATAAGATTAAAGGCTTATGATGCACAACTTATAGAAAAGTCTGCTGCTCAAATAGTAGAAACTGCTAAAAGAAATGGCTCAAAAGTATCTGGACCTATTCCATTACCAACAGAAAAAGAAATCGTAACAATACTACGTTCTCCACACAAACACAAAGATTCAAGAGAACAATTTGAAATGAGAACACATAAAAGAGTTATTGACATTCTTTATCCAACACAAAAAACGGTTGATAGTTTAATGAAAATTGATTTACCAGCTGGTGTTGATATAGAAATCAAATTATAATAATTAAAAAAATCAAACCATGCTAATGAATAATATAGAAACATTAGCCAATAGTTAGGAGGAAAATTAAAAAATGAAAAAAGCAATAATAGGAAAGAAAATTGGAATGACACAAATATTTGACGAAACAGGAAAAGTTATTCCAGTAACAGCTATAGAAGCAGGACCATGCGTTATAGCACAAATTAAAACAGTAGAAACAGACGGTTATGATGCCGTACAATTAGGTTTCGGAGATGTAAAAGAAAACAAAGTAAATAAACCAGTAAAAGGTCATTATGCAAAAGCAAGCATAACACCTAAAAAACATTTAAGAGAATTCAGATTAGATTCTTTAGAAGGTTTAAAAGTAGGAGACGAGTTAAAAGCTGACGTATTTGCAGTTGGAGACAGCGTTGATATCCAAGGAACATCTAAAGGAAAAGGATTCCAAGGTGTTATAAAAAGACATGGACAAAGTAGAGGACCAATGGGACATGGTTCAATGTATCACAGAAGACCAGGTTCAATGGGACCAACATCAACTCCAGGTAGAGTTTTCAAAGGTAAAAAATTACCAGGACATATGGGAGTTCAAACAGTTACAATTCAAAACTTAGACGTAGTAGCTGTTGACCTAGATAAAAACGTAATATTAGTAAAAGGTAGTGTTCCAGGAGTTAAAGGAGCTATCTTAAAAATAAAAATGAGCGTAAAAGCTTAAAGGAAGGAGGAAGAAGTAAATGCCTAAAATAGACGTATATAATATAGAAGGAAAAAAAGTTAGCGAAGTAGAATTAAAAGAAGAAATATTTGGAATAGAGCCAAATGAAGCTGTTGTACATAGTGTATTAGTTAACTTTTTAGCAAATCAAAGACAAGGTACACAAAATACAAAAACAAGAAGTGAAGTTCGTGGTGGTGGAAGAAAACCATGGAGACAAAAAGGAACAGGTAGAGCAAGACAAGGTTCTATAAGAGCTCCACAATGGATAAAAGGTGGTATAGCTTTAGGACCAAAACCACGTTCATACTACTACACAGTTAATAAGAAAGAAAGAAGACTTGCTGTTAAATCAGTATTAAGTTCAAAAGTATTAGAAAACGAATTAGTAGTTGTAGATTCTTTAGAAATGAAAGAAATAAAAACTAAAGAAATGGTAAAAGTATTAAACAACTTAAAAGTAGAAGGTAAAACATTAATGTTATTACCAGAAAAGAACGAAAACGTTCAAAAATCTGCTAGAAACATTGAAGGAGTTAAAACTACATTAGTAAATACAATAAACGTATATGATTTATTAAAATACAAAAATTTAGTAGTAACTCTAGACACTGTTAAAAAATTAGAGGAGGTGTACGCATAATGAGACCAGAAGATATAATAATAGCACCTGTTATAACAGAAAAAAGTAATGATGGAATGCAAGAAGGTAAATATACTTTCGAAGTAAACAAAAAAGCTACAAAAGTTGATATTGCAAACGCAGTAGAAAAACTATTTGAAGTAAAAGTATTAAAAGTAAACACAATTAGTGTAAAAGGAAAGACAAAAAGAATGGGAAGATATGAAGGAAAAACTTCAGACTGGAAAAAAGCAATCGTAACAATCGATACAAACCCAGGAGAAAAAACATATCTTGCAAAAGGCGGAAAAACTACAAAAATGACTAAGAAATACAAAGATTCAATTGATGAATTTATGGGAGCATAAATTACTTACATTACAATGAAAAGTAAAAAAAATCAAAAGTTATCGAGAAATAACTCGGAAAACAAAGAATATCTGCAAGTAGAGCAGGAAAAAATCTACTAAATAAAATTAAAAGGAGAGAAAAACAAAATGGGAATGAAACATTTTAGACCAACAACTCCATCACTAAGAAACATGACAGTTTCTACATTTGATGAAATAACAAAGAAAACTCCTGAAAAATCTTTATTAACAGTAAAGAAAGAAAAAGCAGGAAGAAACTCATATGGTAGAATAACTGTACGTCATCAAGGTGGAGGAAACAGACAAAAATATAGAATAATTGATTTTAAAAGAAACAAAGATGATATGGTAGCTACTGTAATAGGAATCGAATACGATCCAAACAGAAGTGCAAATATCGCATTAATAGAATATGAAGATGGAACAAAATCTTACATATTAGCACCAGTAGGGTTAACAGATGGAGATAAAGTAGTATCTGGACAAAAAGTAGATATAAAACCAGGTAACTGTATGCCAATCGAAAGCATACCAGTAGGTACATTAATCCACAACATTGAATTAAACCCAGGTCAAGGTGGAAAAATGGTAAGAGCAGCAGGTCAAGAAGCTCAATTAATGGCTAAAGAAGGAAAATATGCTCACGTAAGACTTCCATCAGGAGAAATGAGATTAGTATTAGCAAGATGTAGAGCAACAATCGGAACAGTTGGAAACACAGACCATGAAAACGTAAAAATAGGAAAAGCAGGAAGAACAAGACATATGGGAATACGTCCAACAGTTAGAGGTTCTGTAATGAACCCAGTAGATCACCCACACGGTGGTGGTGAAGGTAGAGCACCAGTAGGACACGCAGGACCAATGACACCTTGGGGTAAACCAGCTCTAGGATACAAGACAAGAAAGAAAAATAAACAATCAAACAAAATGATAGTTAAGAGAAGAAAATAAGAAGGAGGCAAATAAAACATGTCAAGATCAAGCAAAAAAACTCCATTCATTGCACCAGAATTAATGAAGAGAATTGAAGCAATGAACGAAACAGGAGCTAAAGAAGTATTAAAAACATGGTCAAGAGCTTCTACTATATACCCTCAAATGGTAGGACACACAATAGCTGTTCATGATGGTAGAAAACATGTACCTGTTTATATAACAGAAGAAATGATAGGTCATAAATTAGGAGAATTTGCTCCAACAAGAACTTTCAAAGGTCATGCAGGAGAAAAAACAACTAAAAAATAATCGAGAAGTTACAATTGGGGACTGTCCCTAATTGGGAAAAGAACAGTGATTATAATTAATAAATAAACTATAAAATTTAGTGCTACAATTGGGGACAGTCCCCAATTGGGAAGAAAGCAGTATTCCAATCAAACAAGGAGGGAAAAAACGTGGAAAACCAAGAAGTTATAATACCAGAAGCAGTAGCAACACTTAAATATGCTAGAATTTCATCAAGAAAAGTTAAAATAGTAGCAGATTTAATAAGAGGTAAAAATGTTGACGAAGCTTTAGCAACAGTTAAATTTACACCAAAAGCTGCATCTGAAATAATAGAAAAATTATTAAAATCAGCAATAGCAAATGCTGAAAACAACCACAATATGGCACATGAAAAACTATATGTAGCTGAAGTATATGCAAATCAAGGTCCAACATTAAAAAGAATAAGACCAGCAGCAAAAGGTTCAGCAGTTAGAATACGTAAAAGAACAAGTCATATAACAATAAAATTAAAGGAAAGAGAATAGAAAGGAGTCTATTACAATGGGACAAAAAATGGATCCACATGGATTAAGAGTTGGTGTAATAAAAGACTGGGACTCAAAATGGTATGCAAATAAAAAAGATTTTGCAGACTACCTAGTAGAAGATCACAAAATCCGTGAATATGTTAAGAAAAAATTATATGTTAGTGGAATTTCAAAAATAGAAATTGAAAGAACTGCTAAATTTGTAAAAGTTAATGTTAACACTGCAAAACCAGGATTAGTAATTGGTAAAGGCGGAAACTTAGCAGAAAACTTAAAAAATGAATTACAAAAAATGATAGGAAAAGAAGTAAACTTAAATATAGTTGAAGTTAAAGATGTTGACACAAATGCACAATTAGTTGCAGAAAACATCGCAGGACAACTAGAAAGAAGAATTTCATTCAGAAGAGCTATGAAACAATGTATGCAAAAAACTATGAAAGCAGGTGCTTTAGGAATAAAAACTGCAGTATCTGGAAGATTAGGTGGAGCAGACATGGCTAGAACTGAATTCTATAAAGAAGGAACAATACCACTTCAAACATTAAGAGCTGATATAGATTATGGATTTGCAGAAGCAGATACAACATATGGAAAAATCGGTGTAAAAGTTTGGATATATAAAGGAGAAGTTCTTCCAGCTAAGAAACAAGTGGAAGGAGGAGACAAATAATGCCATTAATGCCAAAAAGAACAAAATATAGAAAACAACAAAAAGGTAGAAATAGAGGAAAAGCAACAAGAGGAAACTTCGTATCAGATGGTGAATACGGAATACAAGCATTAGAAGCAGGGTTAATCACAACAAATCAAATAGAATCAGCCCGTGTTGCTATGACTCGTTATATAAAAAGAGGTGGAAAGGTTTGGATAAAATTATTTCCAGACAAACCAATAACAAAAAAACCAGCTGAAACTCGTATGGGTAAAGGTAAAGGAGCCGTAGAATATTGGGTAGCAGCTGTAAAACCAGGTAGAGTAATGTTCGAAATAGCAGGAGTACCAGAGGAAACTGCAAGAGAAGCACTAAGACTTGCTTCAATGAAACTATCTGTAAAAACTAAGTTTGTAAAAAAAGAAACTGAAGTAGGTGGTGAATAAGATGAAGATAAATAAAATAAAAGAAATGTCTTCACCAGAACTAGAAAAAGAATTAGGAGAATTAAAATCAGAGCTATTCAAATTAAGATTTAGTTTAGCAACAAATGGATTAGATAATCCTATGAAAATAAAAGAAGTTAAGAAAGACATTGCAAGAATAAATACAATATTAACACAAAGAAAATTAGCAGAAAGCCAAAACTAAAAAATATGAGGTAGAAGGGGCTGAAATTAGAAAAACTGACATCATTAATTCACATGTAGGGACATATCTTGTCCCAAGTGGAGATGACCTAAAATAAAGATGTGTCCCCATACCGAGGAAAGGAAAGGAGATTCAAAAATCATGGAAGAAAGAAATCTTCGTAAAACTTATACAGGAATTGTTAAATCAAATAAAATGGATAAAACAATAGTTGTAGCAGTAGAAACAAGTGAGAAAAACAAAACATATGGAAAAGTTCAAAAAAGAACATATACATTAAAAGCTCATGATGAAAATAATGAATGTGGAATCGGAGATAAAGTAGAAGTAATGGAAACAAGACCTTTATCAAAAGATAAAAGATTCAGACTTGTAAAAATAGTAGAAAAGGCAATTATAAAATAATAGAAATATTTTGAAAGAGACAGATTTTATTCATAAAGGTTAATGGTAAGCGAGAAGATGAATTCTCATAATAAATAATGCGAAAAACCCCGCATGGAACATATCTTATCGCGGAACACATGAAACTAGGAAAAGATTTGTCCCCGTCAGAAACTAAAACAAGATAGAGAAAAGGAGGCCAGCTAAAAATGGTACAACAACAAACTATATTAAAAGTAGCCGACAATACTGGTGCAAAAGAAATAATGTGCATTAGATGTTTAGGTGGTTCATATAGAAAATATGCTAGAGTTGGAGACGTTATAGTTGCTTCTGTTAAATCAGCAACACCAGGTGGAGTTGTAAAAAAAGGTGATGTTGTAAAAGCAGTAGTAGTAAGAACAGTAAAACCAATAAGAAGAGCAGATGGATCATATGTAAGATTTGATGAAAATGCAGCAGTTATAATAAAAGAAGATAAAAACCCAAAAGGAACTCGTATATTTGGGCCTGTTGCAAGAGAATTAAGAGATAAAGATTATATGAAAATATTATCATTAGCTCCAGAAGTTCTTTAGGCTGTTAACGAAAATGTCTAGTAGACATTTGAGTCGTACAGACTAAAGATGCAGGAACTTATAATTTGTTTTCGAGAGAAGCCCTTAGGCTGAAAGAGAAATTACAAATTATTAGTTATCGCATGACTGTATAAAGAGTAGTATCTAATTAAAAATGCAAGTGAGCAAAGCGAACTTGTATACTTTAGAAAAGGCTACTTCTGACTAGCTAAAAAATAAAATAACCTTAAAATGAAGAAAAGAAGAGGTGAAAAATAAAAATGAAAATAAGAAAAGGTGACAATGTTAAAGTTTTATCAGGAAATGATAAAGGTAAAACAGGAGAAGTTTTAGAAGTAATACCAAAAACAGAAAAAATAATAGTAAAAGGTATTAATATAAGAAAAAAACATGTTAAACCAAGAAAGCAAGGAGAAGAAGGCGGAATAATACCAGTAGAATGCGCTATTCACTCAAGTAAAGTAAACGTAGTTTGCCCAAAATGCGGAAAAGCTACAAGAATTGGTTATGAAATAGAAAAAGATCAAAAAGTACGTGTTTGTAAAAAATGCAATACAAAATTAAAATAGAAAAGGAGGAGCATATAGACCATGGAAATATTAAAAGAACAATACATAAACGAAGTAGTTCCAGCAATGATGAAAAAGTTTAACTATAAATCTGTAATGGAAGTTCCAAAATTAGAGAAAATAGTTTTAAACATTGGTTTAGGAGATATAAAAGACAATCCAAAATCATTAGAAAATGCTATGAATGATATAAAATTAATTACAGGTCAATCACCAATCATAACAAAAGCAAAAAAAGCTATTGCTGCTTTTAAAATAAGAGAAGGTGTAAATATGGGATGTAAAGTTACATTAAGAAGTGGAAAAATGTATGATTTTGCATACAAACTATTTAATGTAGCACTTCCAAGAGTTAGAGATTTTAGAGGAGTATCAAAAAATTCATTTGATGGTAGAGGAAATTACTCTATGGGAATTAAAGAACAATTAATATTCCCTGAAATTGAATATGACAAAGTAGATAAAGTAAGAGGTATGGATATAATCTTTGTTACAACAGCAAAAACAGACGAAGAAGCAAGAGAACTACTAACATTATTAGGAATGCCTTTTAAAAATTAGAGGATTAAAGAAAGGAGAAAGCCAATGGCTAAGAAATCTTTAAAAGTAAAACAACAAAGAGAACAAAAATATAAGACAAGAGAATACAATAGATGTAAAATTTGCGGAAGACCACATGCTTATATTAGAAAATTTGGTATATGCCGTGTATGCTTTAGAGAATTAGCACATAAAGGTGAAATACCAGGAGTTAAAAAAGCAAGTTGGTAAAATAGAAGCAAGAAAAGGAGGGAAAAAAGTTAATGAATACAACTGATCCAATAGCAGATATGCTAACAAGAATAAGAAATGCAAATAGTTCAAAGCATAAAACAGTTGATATCCCAGCATCAAATATGAAAAAAGCAATAGCTAACATATTATTTGAAGAAGGATATATAAAATCATTTGAAGAAATAAAAGATAATACTCAAGGAATTATAAGAATAGCACTAAAATATGATGAAAAAGGTGCTAGAGTAATAGATGGTATAAAAAGAATTAGTAAACCAGGATTAAGAGTATATGCATCTAAAGATGAATTACCACAAGTATTAAATGGTTTAGGAATTGCTTTAATATCTACATCAAAAGGAATAAAAACAGATAAAGAAGCAAGAACAGAAGGCTTAGGAGGAGAAGTCCTAGCATACGTTTGGTAATTTAGAAGTCGGAAGTCAGAAGACAGAAGATGGAAGATTATAAATAGAATAATAAATATAAAAGAATAATGGAAGAAAGAGAAAAAGGAAGGGTAGAAATGTCCGACCTCTGACCTCTGACATCCGACGTCTGAAAGAAGGAGGGAAAACTAAAATGTCAAGAATAGGAAACAAACCTATTACTGTACCAGAAGGTGTAGAAGTAAAATTAGACGGTATGCACTTAACAGTAAAAGGACCTAAAGGAACATTAGAAAGAGAAATTCATAAAAACATGACTGTTTCAATAGAAGGTAATACTATTACAGTAACAAGACCAAATGACGAAGCAGAAAATAGAAGTTTACATGGATTAACAAGAACATTAATACATAACATGATAGAAGGTGTTCTAAACGAATACAAAAAAGAATTACAAATAGTTGGTGTTGGATATAGAGCACAATTACAAGGAAAAAAATTAGTAATGAATTTAGGATATTCTCATCCAGTGGAGATGGATGCTCCAGAAGGAATTACATTTGAAGTTCCAAATGCAAACACAATTATAGTAAGAGGAATAGATAAAGAAGTAGTTGGTCAAACAGCAGCAGTTGTTAGAACAAAAAGACCACCAGAAGTTTACCATGGAAAAGGTATTAAATATTCTGATGAACATATTAGAAGAAAAGAAGGTAAAGCTGGTAAAAAATAATAGTTAAAAAGGAGAACACTATAGCTATTTGAACACTAATTCACAAGGGGAGGGGAAATTCCTTCTGCCCAAGTGGGAGTGACAAAAGGGTAAGGTGTGTTCCCTGACATATGCTAAGAAAGGAGTAAAAAATGATTACTAAAATAGATAGAAAGCTTACAAGAGAAAGAAGACATATAAGAGTTCGTACTAAAATAAGCGGAACAAGTGAATGTCCAAGACTATGTGTATATAGAAGTAATAAAAACCTATTTGTACAAATAGTAGATGATGTTAAGCAAACTACATTAGTAAGTGCATCAACACTTGATAAAGAAGTAAAAACAAAGCATGCAAATAAAGAAGCTGCAAAAGAAGTAGGAGCTTTAATTGCAAAAAGAGCTTTAGAAAAAAATATAAAAAATGTTGTTTACGACAGAGGTGGATACGTATACCACGGTGTAGTAAAAGAACTAGCAGAAGCTGCAAGAGAAGCAGGTTTAGATTTCTAAAAAACAAAAAATATAAAAAGGAGAACATTAAAATACTGACATCACTAATTCATAAGTAGGGGACATATCTTGTCCCTAGTGGGAGTGACAAAGGGTAAAGATGTGTCCCCTTACTGAGGAAAAGGAGGAAAATAAAAGTGCAAACAGAAAATACATCTGAATTAAAAGAAAAAGTAGTTGCTATTAACAGAGTTGCAAAAGTTGTTAAAGGTGGTAGAACATTCAGATTTAGTGCAGTTGTTGTAGTTGGAGATGGAGCTGGACACATTGGTGTTGGTAACGGAAAAGCAGCAGAAGTTCCAGACGCAATCAAAAAAGCAATAGAAGAAGCTAAAAAGAATTTAATAGAAGTTCCTGTAGTAGGAACAACAATACCACATGAGTATCTTGGAAAATTCGGTAGTGCTACAGTAATGCTAAAACCAGCAGCAGAAGGTACTGGAGTTATAGCAGGTGGTAGTGTTAGACCAGTTCTAGAACTTGCAGGATACAAAGATATCCGTACAAAAGTACTAGGAACAAACAATCCAAGAAACGTAGTATATGCTACAATAGAAGGATTAAAGAAAATGCAAACAATAGAACAAGTAGCTAAAAAAAGAGGAAAAAAAGTCGAAGAAATAATATAATTAAGGAGAACACTACAGCTATTTGAACATTAATTCACAAGGGGAGAGTTTAGTTTTTTAAAAAACTAAACCCCACACGGGACATATCTTGTCACAGAAGCAATGAACATATGAAAAGATAGTCACCGTTAGAAACTAGAAGAATGAGTGTTAAAGCTAAGGAGTGTCCCTTGACAAATAATACAAGGAGGTGTAATCTCAGAAATGAAATTAGACGAATTAAAACCAGCACAAAAAACAGAAAGCAAAAAAAGAGTAGGACGTGGAATAGGTTCAGGTTTAGGAAAAACATCTGGTAGAGGTCATAAAGGACAAAAAGCAAGATCAGGTGGCGGAGTTAGACGTGGATTTGAAGGTGGTCAAACACCATTATATAGAAGATTACCAAAAAGAGGATTTACAAACATACACGCTAAAAACTACACAGAAGTAACTTTAACAATGCTTAATAAAGCTACAACTGAAGAAGTTACAGCTGAAAGTTTAATAGCAGATGGAATCATTTCAAAAGCAAATGATGGAATAGTAATCCTTGCAACAGGTACATTAGATAAAAAATTAACTGTTAAAGCTGTAAGATTCACTAAAAAAGCTAAAGAAACAATCGAAGCTTTAGGTGGAAAGACAGAGGTGATTTAGTTGTTTAAAACATTAAAAAATGCTTTAAAAACACCAGATGTTAGAAAGAGATTAATGTATACATTAATACTAATAGTAGTGTTTAGACTAGGATGTTATATAACTGTACCTGGAGTAGATTCATTCCAGCTAGCAGAAGCTTTTGATGGGCAAGGAATGGCATCGTTAATAGACTTAATTTCAGGAGGAGCTTTCTCAAGATTATCAATATTTGCAATGTCAATTAGCCCATATATTACAGCATCAATTGTAATACAATTATTAGGAATGGTAATTCCTGCATTAGAAAGGTTAACTAAGGAAGGTGGAGAAGAAGGAAGAGCAAAAATAAATAAATACACAAAAATGCTTACAATAGTGTTAGCACTTGTTGAAGGATTAGGAATTTATTTATCATATCGTTCTTCAGGAATATTCATTGACACAGGTTTTTGGACAGGAGCAACAGTAGTTATATCATTAATGGCAGGAACAGCAATATTAATGTGGCTTGGAGACCAAATAACAAATAAAGGAATTGGTAATGGAATATCAATGCTTATATTTGTAGGTATTATATCAGGTCTACCAAGTGCAGTAACAACAATATGGAGATTAATATTTACAGTAGCAGGTTTCTCTACAACAGGTTTATTAACTGCTATAGGAATTATAATAGGATCAATTCTATTAATAGCAGGAGTTGTATTTGTACAACAAGCTGAACGTAGAGTACCAGTACAATATTCAAAAAGAGTTGTAGGAAGAAAAATGGTAGGAGCACAAAACACACATATACCATTAAAATTAGTAATGGCAGGTGTTATACCAGTAATATTTGCAAGTAGTTTTATGACTTTCCCAGCAATGATTATTCAAATGTTTGTGAAGGATATAGCAACCGCCACAGGTTTCTGGGCAGGAGTATATAAATTTTCAATTGCAACATCAACATCAAATGTTCCAGTTGGATATTCAATAGCAAATGCAATAGTATACCTACTATTAATATTAGGATTCACATATTTCTATACTTATGCAACATTTAATCCAGCAGAAGTATCAAACAATATAAAGAAAAATGGTGGATTCGTACCAGGAATAAGAGCAGGAAAACCAACAACAGAATATTTATCAGCAATAATATCAAAATTAACATTATTTGGTGGATTATTCTTATCAGTAATAGCAGTTATCCCAATGCTATTAAGGTTTACAACATTAAACCTAGCATTTGGTGGTACATCAATACTAATCGTAGTTGGTGTAGCTCTAGAAACAGTACAACAATTAGAATCACAATTAGTAATGAGACATTACAAAGGATTCTTAGAATAAAAAATAACAATAAAAAATGGATGCATTTGCATCCATTTTTTATACTTATGAAGGTAATATTCAAAAAATAAAAAATCAAGAAAAATAAAAAAACATGTATACTTAACAGTAAAAAAGTGTTATATTATATATAAATAAAAAATAAATTGGAGAACTAAAAATGATATCAAAGGCTATAGATGTAAAACCTTTAAACAATTATGAAATAGAAATAAAATTTGATAATGGTGAAATAAAAATATTTGATGTAAAGCCATACTTTAAATTTAGTATATTTAATGACCTAAAAGAAAAAACTTGAAAAAGTTAAAGCTTCAGGGCTGTCAATTGAATGGGAAAATGGAGCAGATATATGCCCAGACGAATTATATAATAATAGTAAAATAAAAGATGGAGGAAATGATTAATGTACATTATAATGCTAGGAAAGCCAGGTTCAGGAAAAGGAACAGTTGGTAAAATGCTATCAGAAGAATTAGAAATAATACACATATCAAGTGGAGAATTATTTAGAAACTATGTAAAAAAAGCAGGAAAAATAGGAGAAGAAATAGAAAGCTATATATCAAAGGGGAATTTAGTACCAGATGAACTAGCAATAAAGCTTGTAGAAAAAAGACTAGAAGAACCAGACTGTAAAAATGGAGTTATACTAGATGGTTTTCCAAGAACAATACTGCAAGCAAAAGCTTTAGATGACTTTTTAAATAAGCATAATAATAAAATAAATATAGCTGTAGAGCTAGAGTTATCAGACAAAGATATAATAGATAGAATTGTAAAAAGAAGAGTATGTTCAAACAATGAATGTAGGGAAGTATATAACCTAGAATTCAAAAAGCCAAAACAAGAAGAAATATGTGATAAATGTGGAAGTAAACTAATACAGAGAGAAGATGACAAAATAGAAACAGTAAAACAAAGATTAAAAACATATCATGAAACTTCAGAAAAATTAGTAGAATACTATAAAAATAAAGATTTACTATATGCAGTAAAACTAAATATACACTCAGGAAAAACATCAGAAGATGTAGCAAAGGAAATAGAAGAATATTTAAAGAAATAATATATTATAAAAACTAGAAAAAATGTTTATTTTTTCTAGTTTTTATGTTATAATATAAGTTAGGTTTTAAAGAAACGGGGTAATAAAAATGGTAACAATAAAATCAAAACAAGAAATAGAAAAAATGAGGGAAGCATGCCATGTAGCAGCGCTAACGCAAAAAGCAATAGAAGAAGCAATAAGACCAGGAATATCAACATGGGAACTAGATAAAATAGCAGAAAATACAATGAGAGAAAATGGGGCAATTCCAGCAGAAAAAGGATATCCAAGTGGAGTCAAGGGTATTCCACCATTTCCAGGCTCAATATGTGCTTCAGTAAATGATGAAGTAATACATGGAATACCTTCAAAAAAAGTCATCTTAAAAGAAGGAGATATAGTAAGTATAGACTTAGTAGCATTAAAAGATGGATTTAATGGAGACTGTGCAAGAACATATGTAGTAGGAAACATAGATAAAGAAACAATGAGACTAATAGAAGTAACCAAACAAGCATTTTTTGAAGGAATAAAATATGCAAAAAAAGGAAATAGATTAGGTGACATATGTCATGCAATAGGAGAATATGTAGAAAAAAACGGATTTAGTGTAGTAAAAGAATTTCAAGGTCATGGAATAGGAAGAAGTATGCACGAAGATCCAGGAATACCAAACTACGGAAAAGCAGGAAGAGGAATAAGACTAGAGCCAGGTATGACACTTGCAATAGAGCCAATGGTTATATATGGAAAAGATGGAATTTTAGAATTAGATGATGGCTGGACAATAATAACAGAAGATGGTACAAATGCAGCACATTACGAAAATACAATTTTAATTACAGAAAATGAGCCAGAAGTATTGACAATACTATAGAAATATAATATACTATATACGTTATTATGTGCAACTTTGTACATAAATGAATTATTAGGAGGAAAAAATGTCAAAAGAAGATGTTATTGAAATAGAAGGAACTGTTGTAGAAACACTTCCAAACACAAATTTCAAAGTAGAACTTGAAAATGGACATCAAATATTAGCTCATATCTCTGGAAAGTTAAGAATGAACTACATAAAAATATTACCAGGAGATAAAGTAAAAGTAGAGCTTTCACCATATGACTTAACACGTGGAAGAATTACATGGAGAGCAAAATAGAAAAAGAATGCAGAACAAAGAATAATCAAACATTCTTTGAAAAAATAGAACTTGAATAAATAATGAAAAAAATAGTCAATAATACAACCCAATTATTTACTATTCACTATTCATTATTCACTATTCATTAAATAATCATGGGGGGTGTATTAAAGTGAAAGTAAGACCATCAGTAAAAAAAATATGTGACAAATGCAAAGTAATTAAAAGAAAAGGTGTTATAAGGGTAATATGCGAAAACCCAAAACACAAACAAAGACAAGGATAATTTAAAACTTTATTTTGATATCAACACAAGTCTGAAGCGGCTGTAAACTACAAAGTTTATAAAGAAGATTTGTGTTTATATACATGTCTAAAAGGTATTTAAAGATTGGATCCTTTTCCAATGCATTTCACCTTTAAATATCAAAGACAAACTAGAATTTATTTATGGAGGTGCTAAAAAATATGGCTCGTATAGCAGGAGTAGATTTACCTAGAGAAAAAAGAGTAGAAATAGGACTAACTTACATATATGGTATAGGACTAGCTAGTTCTCAAAAAATATTAAAAGAAGCTGGAGTTAATCCAGACACTAGAGTAAAAGACTTAACAGAAGACCAAGAGCAAGCAATAAGAAAAGCTATGGAAGGTTTCACAGTAGAAGGTGACTTACGTAGAGAAGTAGCATTAAACATTAAAAGATTAATGGAAATAGGATGCTACAGAGGTTTAAGACATAGAAGAAACTTACCAGTAAGAGGACAAAGAACAAAAACTAATGCTCGTACAAGAAAAGGTCCAAGAAAATTAGTAAGCAAAAGCAAGAAAAAATAGATAGAAAATAAAAAATAGGAGGAAAGACAAAATGGCAAAACCTGTAACAAAAAGAACAACACCTAGAAGAAGAGATAGAAAAAATATCGAAAAAGGTATGGCTCATATCCATTCTAGCTTTAATAATACAATAGTTACAATAACAGATGTTCAAGGAAATGCAATTTCTTGGGCAAGTGCTGGAGAACTTGGATTCAAAGGTTCAAGAAAAAGTACACCATTTGCAGCAGGAGAAGCTGCAGAAACAGCTGCAAAAGCAGCTATGGAACATGGACTAAAAACAGTAGAAGTATTTGTTAAAGGACCAGGTTCAGGTCGTGAAGCTGCAATCCGTTCATTACAAGCAACAGGATTAGAAATTAGTAGCATCAAAGACGTTACACCAATCCCACACAACGGATGTAGACCACCAAAAAGAAGAAGAGTATAATAATTAGAAGTTAGAAGTTAAAATAGGAAATCAGAAGTTAAAAGTTGGAATATAGGGTAAAACTTTGAAGAAATTACCTTAAAGACCAATTGCCAACTTCCAACCTATAAAATCAATCTCCAACTTCGAAAACAAAATAAGAGAAGAATTATAAAAATATATCTCATTTAATAAAAATAAATGATAAGGAGGAGAAAATACAAATGGCAAGATATAAAGATGAACAATGCCGTATTTGCCGTAGAGAAGGACAAAAGTTATTCTTAAAAGGTTCAAGATGTTATACAGATAAATGTAGTATATCAAGAAGAAACTATGCTCCAGGACAAAATGGACAAAAAAGAAAGAAACTTTCAGAATATGGTACTCAATTAAGAGAAAAACAAAAAACAAAATCATTTTATGGTGTTAGTGAAAAGCAATTCAGAAAATATTTTGATATGGCTTCTAACACAAAAGGTAAAACTGGTGAAGTTTTACTACAAATATTAGAAAGTAGATTAGATAATGTTGTATATAGATTAGGATATGGATCTTCAAGAGCACAAGCAAGAATGCTTATAGTACATGGTGCATTTGAAGTAAATGGTCACAAGGTAGATATACCATCTTATTTAGTAAAAGCAGGAGATGTAATAGCTGTAAGAGAAATTAGAAAAGATAATGGAGCAATAAAACTAAATGTAGAAGAAAATGGAGCAAGACCAGTTCCAGAATGGCTAGAAAAAAATGTAGAAACTTTAAGTGGTAAAGTAGTAAGATTAGCAACAAGAGAAGATGTTGACCTTCCAGTAGAAGAACATTTAATAGTAGAGCTTTACTCAAAATAATAGTTGAAAAGATTTTAAAAATCTTTAGAATTAATATATTATGTTTTAAGAAGTAAAATAAAAAGGGTAGAAAATTTAACCTAAGCTAAAACTTCTAAAATAGGAGGTAAAAATGATAGAATTTGAAAAGCCAAATATTAAATGCTTAGAAATAGATAATGAAACAAATTATGCTAAATTCGTATGTGAACCATTAGAACGTGGTTATGGTGTTACAATAGGTAATTCATTAAGAAGAATATTACTTTCTTCATTACCAGGAGCAGCAATAACAAGCGTTAAAATAGAAGGTGTAGTTCACGAATTTTCTACAATACCAAATGTTGTAGAAGACGTACCAGAAATTATTGTTAATTTAAAAATGGTAAGACTAAAACTTCATGAAAATGAAGAAAAAGTTATAAGAATAGATGTAAAAGGTGAAGGAGAAGTAAAAGCAGGAGATATCATTACAGATAGCTCAGTAGAAGTACTAAATCCAGAATTACATATAGCAACACTTTCAGAAGGTGCACATCTTCAAATAGAAATGACAGCTGAAATGGGAAGAGGTTATAATTCAGCAGAAAAAAATAAAAAAGATAATATGCCTCTAAACGTATTACCAATAGATTCTATATATACACCAGTAAAAAAAGTAAATTACTCAGTAGAAAATACTAGAGTTGGTCAAAATATAGACTATGACAAATTAACAATAGAATTATGGACAGATGGTGGATTAGCGCCATATGAAGCATTAAGTTTAGCAGCAAAAGTTATGACAGGACATTTAGAATTATTTATAGATTTATCAGAAACAGCAAAAAATACACAAGTAATGATTGAAAAAGAAGAAAACAAGAAAGAAAAAGTTCTTGAAATGTCAATAGAAGACTTAGAATTATCTGTAAGATCATTCAACTGCTTAAAAAGAGCAAATATTTCAACTGTTGAAGATATAGCAAAAATGACAGAATCAGAAATGATGAAGGTTAGAAATTTAGGAAAGAAATCACTAGACGAAGTAGTAGCAAAACTACACTCACTAGGATTAGACTTTGCTAAAGAAGAAGACTAAATTATTTAATAATAGAAATATCACGCGTAGGACATATCTTGTAATGGAAGTAATGACAATAGGAAAAGATGTGTCCCAGTCAGGAACTCAAACAAGATAGAGAAGGAGGAGAAACAAGTGGCAACTAATAGAAAATTAGGTAGAACAACAGATATTCGTTTAGCCATGTTAAAATCAGGATTAACAGATTTAATCTGGCATGAAAAGATAGAAACAACAGAAGCTAGAGCTAAAGAACTAAAAGCAATGGCAGATAGTATAATTTCTCTTGCTGTAAAAGAAAAAGATAACTTTGAAACAGTAGATGCAAAAGTTATAAAAGCAAAATTAGATAGCAAAGGAAATAAAGTAACAGAATTAGTAAAAAGCAAAAATGGAAAAGAATATTTAAGAGTAGTAAAAGAAGAAACTACTGAAAAAAGACAAAAAGATATGCCAACAAGATTAAATGCTAGAAGAAAAATGATGAAAATGTTAAATAAAGTAAAAGATGAAAAAGGAAATAATATAGACTTACCATCAAAATTATTTAATGAAATAGCACCAAAATATGAAGCAAGAGTTGGTGGATATACAAGAATCATCAAAAAAGGACCACGTAAAGGTGACGCAGCAGAAGTTGTTATATTAGAATTAGTTTAATAAAAATAACAAAAATAAGAAGCCAAGTAAAACTTAGGCTTTTTATTTTTGCAAAAAACATATAAAAATGGAAATTAAATTATGTTTAAATTATATTAATTAATATAATTTATTGTAATTAAAAGGTTAAAAATATATAATATACTAAGAAAACATCCAAAAAAATAAGGAGAGAAGAACAAATGAAAAGCAAAAAGCAAAAAGTAAATAGTGAAGAGTACAAATATATAGAAACTAAAGGAATAACATTAATATCCCTAATAATAACAATAATAGTATTAATAATATTAGCAGGAATAGGAATAAATTTAAGTTTAGGAGAAAATGGAATATTTAATAGAGAAAAATATATAAATGCTCAAACTTCAGAAGAAGAACAATTAAAAGAATTATATAAAGAATTAGGTTTATTAGGAGAATTACCAGAAAATACACCTGAAACAGAAGAAGGAACAATAGTAAAAACACCAAATAAAAGGGAAAGTAGTATACCAGCATATGTATCAACACAAACAGGAGAAGAAGTAGTATCATCAAAAAAGGTATCTACAGTATATGCAGTAAGTATAGGGGAAGGAAAAAGTGTACCAATACCAATAGGATTTACTTTACCTTCAGTAGAGCTCAATGTTAAAGGGGATGTATTTATTATAGTTTGTTAATAACTTACGAATCTATGTATAAAAATATAATAAGGATAAAAATTAATTCTTATCCTTAAATAAAATACGAAAAAATAAAAAAGGATTTACGTTAATACCAAAACCATATGCATATATTCAATATATATCATCATTAATAATGAAGTTCCCAGGTACGCAAAAGTTTAGTATAGGAAACAAATATAAATTATTTAAGAAAAACGAACAAAATTTCATAAAATTATTGACAAAACAAAAGTTCATATATATAATACCTTTATACAAACAATGTTTTGTATAAAGGTTTTTATAGTAAGAATGTTTAAACAATAATAAATAAAAGTTGCATATAAGATAAATATAAAGAGTATTATTATTACCTGTAATTTTTAATGGGCAAAAAATATTAAGGAGGTATTTTATGATTTCAACAATAAATATAAAAAACATAGGAATAATAGATGATTTAAGTATAGATTTAAACCAAGGTTTTAACGTTTTAACAGGTGAAACAGGAGCAGGAAAAACATTAATAATAGATTCACTTCGGAATAATATCAGGAGGCAGATTTTCAAAAGAAATGATAAGAAAAGGAGAAGATCACTCATATATAGAAGTATGTATATACTTGCCAGAAAATGAAAATTCAATAGAAGGTAATATAATAGTTTCAAGAGAGATATATTCAAACGGTAGAAACTCATGTAAAATAAATGGAAGGTTAGTTACTGTAAATGAATTAAAAGAATTCATGAAAAATATAATAGATATACATGGGCAAAATGATAACCAAACAATACTAGAAAAAAGTTCACATATAGGCTATCTAGATAGTTTTATAGGAAAAGAAATTAGTGAATTAAAAGAAAAATATAGAATTTTATACAATAAATACAATGAAATAAGAGAAGAACTAAAAAATAATTATGGAGATGAAAAAGAAAGACAAAGAAAACTAGATTTATTAAAATATCAATATGACGAAATAGAAGCTTCAAACTTAAAAATAGGAGAAGATGAAAAATTAGAAGAACAAAGAAAAATAATATTAAACTCCGAAAAAATAACAGAAAATTTAAAAATAGCAGATGAAGCACTAAGTATTCAAACAATTGACAGTATAAATATATCAATAAAAGCCCTAGAAAAAATAGAAAACATAGATAATATATATAATGAAAAACTAGCACAAATAAAAAGTATATATTATGACATACAAGAGCTTGCAAGAGATATATCAAGCCTGAATACAGATATTTTCTTTGATGCTGAAGAAAGAAACCAAATAGAATCAAGATTAGACTTAATATTTTCATTAAAAAGAAAATACGGAAACACTATAGAAGAAATAATAAAATATAAAGAAAGCCTAGAAAAAGAAATTTACGAAATTGAGAATGTAGATGAGAGAAATACTAAATTAAGAAAAGAAATTCAAGAAATAGAAAAACAGATGTCAACTTTAGCTAATCAAATGAACAAAATAAGAATAGAAAAATCAAAAACACTATCAGAAAAAATAAATATAGAACTAAAAGATTTAGAGATGTCAAATGCAACATTTAATAGTAAAGTAGTATTTAATGAGAATAATGAATTTAATAGAAATGGTCTAGATAATGTAGAATTCTTAATAAAAACAAACATAGGAGACGAAGAAAAACCACTAATAAAAATAGCATCAGGAGGAGAAATGTCAAGAATAATGCTAGCAATAAAATCAGTACTAGCCAATGTAGACAAAGTACCAATACTAATATTTGATGAAATAGATACAGGAATAAGTGGAAAAGCAGCAAAAGCCGTAAGCGAAAAAATGAGAAAAATAGCAAACAGTCATCAACTATTAGCAATAACACACTTAGCAAATATAGCAGCAAAAGCAGACCACAACTACTACATATCAAAAATAGTAGAAAACGAAAAAACAAAAACAACAGTAAAAAAACTAACAGAACAAGAAACAATAGAAGAAATAGCAAGAATATCAAACGGAGAACTAACAAAAATAGCACTAGAACACGCAAAAGAGCTAAGATGTTGGAAATAAAAGATAAATGTAGTGTTAGCAATTGGCCAACACTACATTTATTTTAATTAAAAAAATTTTCCAATTTTTGAGCTAGTTGTTTAGATTGCATATTTGGATTCTCTGACAGATATTCTTTTGCTTTGTTAGTTATAATACTATAAATCTCTTCATCTGAATAAAAACATTTAAATCTTTTATAATTATAAGCATCTAAAACAATATGATTAGGAATTTCTCGAAGTTCATGTGGAACATTATAGTACTTTCCACAAAATAGGCATTTAGACCAAACCTCATATCCAGGATTGACTCTTGCAACTATAATAATATTATGCTCACAATTTTCTTGTAATTTTTCTAACTCTGTTTTTAATTCTCTTTTTTTCTTTTCTATTATTGCTAATTCATTACAGAGTTCTTCAGACCGAGAAATATTATCAATTAATAGTTTACACATAAAATATCCCCCTTTAATATAATTATATTTTAGGTTACATTACCAATAAAACTTTTAATATAATATCACAGTTATGTAAAATAATCAAGTTTTTATAAGAAATGCTTTACATATTTTATTATTTAAATATAAAACATTCTTAAAATATAACTTGAAACAGTTTACATTTATCCTATTTTAATATATAATATAAACGTATAATTTTAAGAAAAAGTAAGGAGAGATTAAGAATGGAAAACAACCAAGAACCAGAAGTAGATTTAAACCAATTATTGCAAATAAGAAGAGATAAATTAGCAAAACTAAAATCAGAGGGAAAAGACCCTTTTGAAATAACAAAATTTAATAGAACACACACAAGTAAACAAATTGTGGAAAACTATGATGAATTAGAAGGAAAAGATGTAACCGTTGCGGGAAGAATAATGGGAAAAAGAATAATGGGAAAAGCATCATTTTGCCACATTCAAGATGGAGAAGGAAAAATACAAAGTTATGTAAGTATAAATGAATTAGGAGAAGAAAGTTACAAACAATTCAAAGAAGACGATATAGGAGATATTATAGGAATAACAGGTTTTGTATTCAAAACAAGAACAGGAGAAGTATCAATACATGCTAAAGAAGTAACTCTACTTTCAAAATCATTAAGACCATTACCAGAAAAATATCATGGACTAAAAGATACAGACCTAAGATATCGTCAAAGATATGTAGATTTAATAGTAAACCCAGAAGTAAAAGATACCTTCCTAAAAAGAATACAAATTCTTAGGGAAGTAAAAAACATATTAAATGAAAAAGGATACTTAGAAGTAGAAACACCAATATTAAATACAATAGCAGGTGGAGCAGCAGCACGCCCATTCATAACACATCATAACACATTAGATATGGACATGTACCTAAGAATAGCAAACGAACTATACCTAAAAAGGTTAATAGTAGGAGGATTTGACAAAGTATATGAAATGGGAAGAATGTTCAGAAACGAAGGAATGGATATAAAACACAATCCAGAATTCACAAATATAGAATTATACTCAGCATATGAAGACTACAACGACATGATGGATATAACAGAAGAAATAATATCAAAAGTAGCATTAAAAGTATTAGGGACAACAAAAATAACATATCAAGGAACAGAAATTGACCTAACACCATCATGGAAAAGAATATCAATGATAGATTCTATAAAAGAAGTAACAGGAGTAGATTTTAGTAAAATAGAAACAGACGAAGAAGCACTAAAAGCAGCAAAAGAACTAAAAGTAGAAATAGACGAGTTAAAACTAACAAGAGGAGAAATAATAAATCAAATATTTGAAGCAAAAGTAGAAGAAACGCTAATACAACCAACATTCATATATGACTACCCAGTAGAAGTATCACCACTAACAAAAAGAAAACCATCAGACCCACGCCTAACAGAACGTTTCGAAATATTTATAGGAACAAGAGAATATGGAAATGCCTACTCAGAATTAAACGACCCAATAGACCAATACGAAAGATTCAAAAAACAAGTACAAGCAAGAGAAGCAGGAGACGAAGAAGCAAACATGATGGATGAAGACTTCATAAATGCCCTAGAATATGGAATGCCACCAACAGGAGGTTTAGGAATAGGAATAGATAGATTAGTAATGCTACTAACAGACTCAGCATCAATAAGAGACGTACTACTATTCCCAACAATGAAACCACTTAACTAATATATTGTTGAGGAGATAAAAATGATTTTAGAAAATAAATTAAATATTACTGACCAAGCAGAATTAGCAAAAGAAGAAAGAATTAGTAAAATATCTGCAAAGAAAATGTTTTAAACAGGATACTTAGACACACTAGAATCAGGAAGATTTGAAACTTTAAGAAAAATTCATAAATACTTATTTGGTGAAATATATGAATTCGCAGAAAATTTAAGAAAAGTAAATATAGCAAAAGGAAATTTTAGATTTGTACCTCTTGCTTATCTTGAAGAAGCAATTAAAAACATTGAAAAAATGTCACAATCAACATATGAAGAAATAATAGAAAAATATGTTGAAATGAATATAGCACATCCATTTAGAGAAGGAAATGGAAGAAGTACAAGAATATGGCTTGATTTAATTTTAAAAAAAGAATTAAACCTAGTAGTTGATTGGAGTAAAGTAGATAAAACAGATTACTTACTAGCAATGGAACGTAGCCCAATAAAAGATACGGAAATTAAAGAGCTATTAAAGCAAAGTTTGACAGATAAAATAAATGATAGAGAAGTATATATGAAAGGTATAGATAACAGTTATTTATATGAAGGGTACTTATCATTTAAAATAGACGAACTATAAAATTTGAAATTTAAGTTTGTATATTTAATTGAATGATACAAACAAATATGAACTAAATAATTGTGTATATTACTTAATTAAAATGAAATAGAAAGATAAATAAGGAGATTATAAATATGTTTTCATTTGGATATGATAAAAGAATATTATATGTAATACTAGCAATATTCATAATTATGAATATTGGGAGTTACCTTACAAGCCAAGATAAATTGTTAAATTTAGTATTAACATTACCAGCAGTACTAATAGCAATAACCTTTCATGAGTTTGCACACGCATTTGCAGCAGACAAATTAGGAGATGACACACCAAGAAGGCAAGGAAGGCTAAATCTAAATCCGTTATCACATTTAGACCCAATAGGTTCTATAATGTTAGTATTTGCAGGTTTTGGTTGGGGAAAACCAGTAGAAATAAATCCAAGAAATTTCAATAGAGATAGAAGCATGTCTGCAAGTGAAGCAATAGTTTCATTTGCAGGACCACTAATGAATTTCATACTAGCAATAGTATTTAGTATAATAATAGGAATAACTCTAATTGCAACAAATAGCTATATAAGTATGACTTCATACACAATGCAAATAGTAACTGCAAACCAAGTAACAGCAGTAATAATACAAATGTTAATGATATGTGTATCTGTAAACTTAGGTTTAGGAATATTTAACCTAATACCACTACCACCATTAGATGGTTCAAAAATACTAAGAAATTTTTTACCATATAATGCAAAAGAATGGATGGATAGAAACTATCAAATACTATATATAATATTTATAGTAATATGGATAACACCAATAGCAGGAATGATAATATCACCAATAATATCAGGTGCATATGAAGGAATATTAAAACTTATACTAAATTTATTTGGAAGAATAATGTAATAGAAATATCATTTATATTTGAAAAAATGATGTAGGGTGTAGGCCTTGCGTCTACCCATCTAAAATAAATTATTTGATGAAAAAATTATAAAAGACGGGCGGACACAAGGCCCGCACCCTACAATATAAAAATATTTTAATATTGAATTAATTGTAGGGGCGATTTTTTTCTTAGCTCTTCGAGCGAGTAGCGAGTTAGAGATAAGTTATGCAGAGTAATCGCCAGCTATTCGAATTTTAAATAATTATAATAAAATAGAAAGAAATGAAAAAGATGAAAGATATATTAATATTAGGAATAGAATCAAGTTGTGATGAAACAGCAGCAGCCGTAGTAAAAAACGGAAAAGAAGTTTTATCAAATGTAATAAGTTCACAAATAGAAATACACGAAAAATTTGGTGGAGTAGTACCAGAAATAGCTTCTAGAAATCATGTAGAAGCTATTTCAAATGTTGTAAAAAAAGCACTAAAAGATGCAAATGTAAAACTAGAAGATATAGATGGAATAGCATGTACTTACGGACCAGGACTAGTAGGAGCATTACTAGTAGGAGTATCATATGCAAAAGCACTAGCATATGCATCAGGAAAACCACTAATAGGAACAAACCACATAGAAGGTCATATAGCAGCAAACTATATAACACATAAAGAACTAAAACCACCATTTATAGCCTTTGTAATATCAGGAGGGCACACACACTTAGTACATATAAAAAATTACAAAGAATTTGAAATAATAGGAAAAACAAGAGACGATGCAATAGGAGAAGCCTTTGATAAAGTAGCAAGAGTAATAGGTTTAGGCTACCCAGGAGGACCAAAAATAGACAAGCTAGCAAAAGAAGGAGAGCCACGCATACAACTACCAAAAACGCACTTCGAAAACCTAGACTTCAGCTTTAGTGGAATAAAAACAGCAGTAATAAACTTAAATCATAAAACACCAGACCTAAATAAAGCAGACCTAGCAGCAAGTTTCGAAAAAGCAGTAACAGACGTACTAATAGAAAACTCAATAAAGGCATGCGAAAAATTAAATTTAAAAACAATAGCCTTAGCAGGTGGAGTATCAGCAAACTGGTATATAAGAGAAAGATTCCAAGAATTAGAAGAGACAAAAGGAATTAAAGTATACTATCCAGAACCAATACTATGCACCGACAACGCCGCAATGATAGCCTCAGCTGGATACTATAACTACATAAACAAAATAACATCAACATTACACCTAAATGCAGTACCAAATTTAAAAATCAACTAAAAGGGACGTCCCTTTTTCAAAAAAGATTACCAAAACGAGTCAAAAGGGACGGCCTTTTTTGACTCAAAATAGTCAAAAGGGACACACCTTTGACTAAAAAAATTAAACATTGAAGGAGGCCAATAATAAAATGAGTGAAGGTGAAGTTTCTCAAAAACAAAGAAGAATTGAATGGGAAAGAGGAATAAAGGTAGAGGGATTACCAATTCTGACAATGAAAGAAGTAGATGATGAATTAGCAAAAGCAATCGAACAGTAAAAAGAACGAGAAATATAGAGAATAACTATAAATTTAAAAGAAAAATTAATATAAAAAGGGGTGTCCCTTTTGACTATTTTGAGTCAAAAAAGGCCGTCCCTTTTGACTCAAAAAGGAGAAGATATGGCTATATATGTTATAGGAGACTTACATTTGCCTTTTGGTATAGACAAACCAATGGATATATTTGGTAGTGAATGGAAAGGTTATACTGATAAATTAAAAGATGATTGGAAAGAAAAAGTAAGCAATGAAGATACTGTAATTATTGCTGGTGACTTTTCGTGGGCGACATATTTACAAGATACATATAAAGATTTTGAATATTTAAATAGTCTTCCAGGTAAAAAGATATTATTAAAAGGAAACCATGATTATTGGTGGACTACGTTAAAGAATATGAGGGAATATTTAAAAGAAAACGATTTCGATAATATAGATTTTTTGTATAATAATAGTTTTGAAATTGAAGATAAAATAATAGTAGGAACAAGAGGATGGGCTCTTTTGGATTCGGAAAACAGTGAGAAAATGATTAAGAGAGAATCAAATAGATTAGAACTTTCTATAAAAGATGCAATTGAAAAGTATGGAGAAGAAAAAGACTTAATATGCATAATGCATTATCCACCAATTACAAAAAATAAAATGAAAAATGAATATACTTATGATTCTGAGTTTTTAGAAGTTATCAAAAAATATAATGTAAAAAAATGCTATTATGGGCACTTACATTCAAGTTCTCATAAAGAAGCGGTAGAAGGAAATGTAGAAGGAATAGATTTTTACTTAATTAGTGGAGATTATTTAGGTTTTAAGCTAAAAATAATTGACAAGTAAGGAATAATATGTTAAAATATTTAACTGTAAGCCGCCTAGGTCGGGCACAAAATGTTAATGAAATAATTAGCTGCCTAGTATTTTATGCTTAGCGAGTATACATATAAAGGGAGGTGTACGTTAATGTACGCAATAATTGAAAGCTGTGGAAAGCAATACAAAGTATCAGAAGGAGATGTAGTATTCTTCGAAAAATTAGATACAGAAGAAGGTAAAAAAGTTACTTTCAAAGAAGTAGTATTAGTATCTAATGATAAAAAAGTAGAAGTAGGTGCTCCTTACGTTAAAGGTGCTAAAGTAGAAGGTAAAGTAGTTGAACATGGTAAAGGTAAAAAAATTATAGTTTACAAATATAAAGCTAAAAAGAACTATAGAAGAACACAAGGACACAGACAACCATATACAAAAGTTCAAATAACAAAAATAGCATTAGCTGCTGAAAAAGTTGCAAAAACAGAAGAAGTAGCAGAAAAACCAGCAACAACTAAAAAAGCTACTACAAAAAAAGCAACATTAGAAGCATAGTTAAATAAAAAGAGATATAAAAACAAACCTAGAAGAAGGGAGTGAGAAAACATGGCTCATAAGAAAGGTCAAGGTAGTGTTAAGAACGGTAGAGACAGTGAGTCAAAACGTCTTGGGCTAAAAAGAGCTGATGGACAATTTGTTCTAGCAGGAAATATCCTAGTAAGACAAAGAGGAACAAAATTCCATCCAGGAACAAATGTAGGAATCGGAAGCGATGATACATTATTTGCATTAAAAGATGGAACAGTTAAATTTGAAAGATTAGGAAAAGATAAAAAGAAAGTAAGTGTTTACCCAGTAGAGGAAGCACAAGCATAACAATAAATAAAAATAAGGAATTCTTATTAAAGGAGTTCCTTATTTTTTATATTCTTAGAAAACCCTATGAAACTTTGAGCCTACGCAATTTGAAGTGAAAATAAATAATTTTATTTTCAAAAGAAAGTCATCCACAATAGTTAAATTAGGTGTCCGAACTTTAGTGAGTTACAGATAACTTATGTGTAATAAAACGAAGAAGGTGAGTTTCATTAGAATATAATTATTGAAAAATTACATAAAATTAGCAATAAATATACATAAAGCTATTGCGTATTATGAAAACTTATGCTATAATATGAATGTAATCAATAATATTAATTTCAAATAAACTCTAAGGAGGGGTTTTAGTATGACAGTAGAAAACAATGCTAATGAAATGAACTTGGAACAGGAAATCGGCGCAGTACGGAGATTGCTTGAAAAAGTAAAGTCACGCGTGGCAGAAGGGAAATGTAAGGTGAGCGACTATGAAAAACAGATTGATGAGATTGATATCAATCTGACAAGTTCAGGGGAGGACCTGAAAAACGTCAAAAAGTCTTTCTCGGTCGGAAACCTCATTAAAGCCAAAATGAGAGGCGGTATCAGCGCAGAAGAGGCACGTAGCACAGCAGACGCTTTTGGCTATTATGCAGATACTGTAACTTATATTGCCAGCGAGGAGCAGCGGCGGGTAGAAGTAAAGGCAAACCTGTCAAAAGCTATAGACACCGTAACAAAGCGGGAATTCGTTCAGGAAAGAATTGAAGATTTGCTGGATGCCGTTGGAGACATGGACTGATATTAGACTACTCCAAATGAGTAATACAAAAATAGAGCTAAATTTGGCTCTATTTTTGTGTTTATAAGTTTTAATAATACACTTGTAAAAAAAACAATAATTAGTTATAATATAATAGAAAGAAAAAGAAGTATAAATATTGCAAAATATTTATTTTATCAAGAAATGAACATTCACATTTATATGACAAACAAAAATCAAGAAGAATATATAATGATATAAAAAATAAATATATAATAGAATTTAAAAAGCTAGAGAAAAAACTTGAACAAATATTATAAAATGGAGGAAACTAAATGTCAGAGAAGAAAAGAATATTAACAGGAGATAGACCAACAGGAAAATTGCATATAGGTCATTACTTTGGCTCATTAAAAAAGAGAGTAGAACTGCAAAATTCAGATGAATATGACCCATATATATTAATAGCAGATGTGCAAGCATTAACAGATAACTTTAATAACCCAGAAAAAGTACATAAAAATGTAAGGGAAGTAGCAATGGATTATTTAGCGTGTGGAATAGACCCTAAAAAAACAACAATATATATACAATCTATGATACCAGAAGTAGCAGAGCTTACAGTATTTTATTCAAACCTAGTAACAATAGCAAGACTTCAAAGAAACCCAACAGTAAAAACTGAAATAGCTCAAAAGAAAGAATTATTTGGAGAAAGTGTAACATATGGTTTCCTAGGTTATCCAGTAAGCCAAGCAGCAGATATAACATGTTTCGAAGGAGCATTGATACCAGTAGGAGAAGACCAACTTCCACTAATAGAACAATGTAGAGAAATAGTAAGAAAATTTAATAGTATATATGGAGAAGTTTTAGTAGAGCCAGAGCCAGTATTATCAAGTGGAAAAAGAATAAAAGGACTAGACGGAAACGAAAAAATGGGAAAATCTTTAGGAAATGCAATATACTTATCAGATAGTGAAGAAGAAATAACAAAAAAAGTAATGAGTGCAGTAACAGACCCAGGAAGAATAAGAAAAGATGATAAAGGAAACCCAGATATATGTATGGTATCATACTACCACAAATTATTTAGTACAGAAAACGAAGTAAAAACAGTATGTGAAGAATGCAGAGCTGGAGCAAGGGGCTGTGTGGCATGTAAAAAACAACTTGCAAAAAACATATCAGAAACGCTAAAACCAATAAGAGAAAAAAGAGCATACTATGAAGAACACCCAGAAGAAGTAGATAAAATTCTAATGGAAGGAACAAAAAAAGCACAGCAAGTAGCAAAACAAACAATGAAAAAAGTAAAGGGAGCAATGAAATTAAGTTATTTTGAATAAGAAGACTGAAGTTAGAGGTCAGAATTTTGGCAACTTATTCGAAATAATAACTAAAATTTGATTTTTAAAATTTAGCCTAAAAAGATGTAGGGGCGATTAATAATCGCCCGCACTCCAATGTAATTACTTAAATAAAATATAAAGGAAAGTAAAATGAAAGTATATATAACTAGACATGGCCAAATTATGAGTAATGTGTTAAAAAAGCATACAAATCCATTTGAAGACTTGACAGAACTAGGAATTAAGCAAGCAAAAGAATTAAGTAAAATAATTAAAAATATAAATTTTGACATTATATATGTATCGCCATATTTAAGAGCAGTACATACAGCAGAAATATTAAATACAAATAATACAAAAATTATAATTGACGAAAGACTAAGAGAAAGAAACTGTGGTAAATTAAGTGGACAACCAGTAGAAGACAATGCATATAGAATGGACTATTGGAATTATTATTCTATTAAAAACCATGGAAATGCTGAAAATATTAAGGATTTTTTTGAAAGAGTATTTATTTTTTTAGAAGAATTGAAAACTAAAAATTATGACAAAGTATTAATAGTAACTCACAGTGGAGTATCAAAAGCATTTTATGGATATTTCAATGGTATACCAGAAGACGGAAGCTTTTTTGATTTAGGATTAAAAAATTGCGAAATGAAAGAATACATTTTATAAAATGGAGGAATAAAATGAAAGTATATATAGTAAGACATGGTCAAGTTCGTCATAATGCTATAAGTCAATACAATACAGAGGACGAAGATTTAACAGAACTAGGAATAGCTCAAGCAGAAGAATTAAAAGATAAAATTAAAAATATGAAATTTGATATTATTATTTCATCTCCACTAACGAGAGCAAAACATACAGCAGATATATTAAATATAAATAATAATAAAATTATTTATGATGATATGATAAGAGAACGAAGCTGTGGAGATTTAAGTGGAAAGCCATTAGAAGTAACAAACAGAGAGGAATATTGGAATTATTATACAACTATACAATATGGTACATCTGAAAATATAAAATTGTTTTTTGGACGAGTATATAAATTTTTAGATAAACTAAAACAAGAAAATTATAAAAGTGTACTCATAGTAGCACATAGTGGGATATCAAAAGCATTCTACGGATATTTTAATGGAATACCAGAAGATGGAAGATTTCTAAACTTAGGATTAAAAAATTGTGAAATAAAAGAATATACTTTATAGAAATGGAGAATAAAATGTTTACAGATTACGTAAAAATATTAGTAAAATCTGGTGACGGCGGGAATGGTGCTGTTTCATTTAGAAGAGAAAAATATGTAGCAGCTGGACGGACCAGATGGTGGAGATGGTGGAAAAGGTGGAGATGTATATTTCTATGTAGATCAAGACTTAAATACACTAATAGATTTCAGATTTAAAAAGAAATTTATAGCCGAAAATGGTAAAAATGGAGAAGGAAACCACAGATATGGTAAGTCAGCAGATGACTTATATATAGGAGTTCCAATAGGAACAATAATAAAAGATGCTGAGACGAATGAAGTTTTAGCAGATTTGTCAGAAAAAGATCAAAAAGAGCTAATTTTTCCAGGTGGAAGAGGAGGAAAAGGAAATTCACACTTTGCAACATCTACAAGGCAAGCACCTCGATTTTCACAAGGTGGAGAAAAAGGAATAGAAAAAGAACTAATACTAGAACTAAAACTTATAGCAGATGTAGGATTGTTAGGTTTCCCAAATGTAGGAAAATCAACATTCTTATCAAGAACAACATCAGCTAACCCTAAAATTGCAAATTATCATTTTACAACCTTAGAGCCAAACCTAGGAGTCGTAAAATCAGAATATGGAGATAGTTTCGTAATAGCAGATATACCAGGAATTATAGAAGGAGCAAGCCAAGGAGTAGGCTTAGGAATTCAATTTTTAAGGCACATTGAAAGAACAAGATTATTATTACATGTAATAGATGTATCAGGAGTAGAAGGAAGAAATCCAGTAGAAGACTTTAATATAATAAATGAAGAATTAAAACAATATAGTGAAAAATTAGCAAATAGGAAGCAAATAATAGTAGCAAATAAAATAGATAGTATGCAAGATGAAACATTATATAAAGAATTAGAAAAAATGGCAAAAGAAAAAAATATAGAAATATTCAAAATATCAGCAGTAACAGGAGAAGGCTTAAAAGAGCTACTTACTAGGGTAACAGAGGTTCTAAAAACACTTCCAAAAGAAAAAAATATAGAAATAAAACAAAGAAAACTTTATACCTTAGAAGAAAAAGAAGAATTTACTATAGAAAAAGAAGACGGAATATTTGTAGTAGATGGACCAGGAGTTCAAAGAATAATGAGAAGAGTAAACTTAGAAGATAACGAATCAATGCATTATTTCCAAAAATGTTTAGATGAATTAGGGGTAAACAAGGCTTTAAAAGAAGCGGGAGTACAAGAAGGAGACACAGTAAGAGTAGTTGACTGGGAACTTGAATGGTATGATTAAAAAATAAAAGGAGGAAAATGAAATGAAAAAGAAAATAATTGTAATAGTTGCAATATTAGCATTAATTATAGTAGGGGTAATAGGTTACTTTGCTACTTTAGATTTAAAACAAGGAGTTACTTTAAGAAAAGAAGTAGACACAATAGGAAAATCAGACATAACTAAAGATGAAATAGATATGACAATAAAAACAAAAGGAGATTATGCTGTAGTAGAAAAAACAATAAAAGAATATTTAAATAATTATTCTATTAATATAAAAGAAGCAATGAATATAATGCAAGACAAAAAAATGGCAGAAATTTTAACAGTAGATAATTATAAAAATGATGGACCAGAATTTACAAATTCAAAAGAATATATAAGTAAAACAAAAACAGATTTTAATGAAAAAATGAATTTACTAATAAATATGACAAGTGAAGAAAAAATGATGCAAGAGATAGAAAATAAAAACTTAGACAGTAATTTTGTAGAACTATATAGAGAGCTAATGCTAGGAGACAAAATGGAAGAAGACTTAAAACAAATGGTAAAGAGTTTAGAAGAAGCAAGTACTACTATAAATAATATATTAGATACTCAAGAAAAAGTAATAGACTTATTAATAAATAATAAAGGAAAGTGGGAAGTACAAGGAAAACAAATACAATTTAGTACACAAAAATTAGTAAATGAATATAATGATTTAATAAGAGATTTATAAAATATAAAAAACAATAATAAAATTTTATAAGTGGCAAAGCCACATAAGAAAAATTAACTAATCAATATAGTAGACTTACCTTCTTGGTGTCACTAAACATAAGTTATCTGTGACTCAATAATGTTCTAACAATCAACTTAACTAAGGTAAATGACTTTCCTAAGAATATAAAAAATGTCAAACAAATTTAAAACTTTTGTTTGACATTCTTTTGTTTGTGTGATATGATATAAAAAAATAAAATTAGGAGTGATAAAAATGAGAACAAAAAAAGACCCTATGGAATTAAATAAAAGAGAAAAAGCAATATTAAAATTTATACAAAAAAATGTTGAAACAAAAGGATATCCACCATCAGTAAGAGAAATAGGAAAAGCAGTAGGTTTAAGTTCAACAGCAACTGTACATAGCTATTTAGCAAAACTAACTGAAAAAGGGTATATCAAAAAGGAAAACCAAAAAGGAAGAACCCTAAGACTATTAAAAGGATTAGATAACAAAGAAATAGCTAAAGAAACTAAAAACTACTACACAGGAAGAGAAATGGTAGAAGTACCTGTAATAGGTAAAATCACAGCAGGAGAGCCAATTTTAGCAGTAGAAAATGTAACAGACACATTCCCAATACCAATAGATTTTGTAGGAAATAGTGAAAGCTTTATGCTTACAGTCCGTGGAGAAAGTATGATAGAAGCAGGAATACTAAATGGAGATTATATACTAGTAAAAAAACAAAATACAGCTAATAATGGAGAAATAGTAGTTGCACTAATAGGAGAAGAAGCAACAGTAAAAACATTCTATAAAGAAAAAGATCATATAAGATTACAACCAGAAAATAGTACAATGGATCCAATAATAGTACCAAATTGTGAAATACTAGGAAAAGTAGCGGGAGTATTTAGAAAAATGTAATTAAATTAAGAATGGAGAATAAAAATGGCAACACTAAAAAAATTTCTAATGTATGGTTCTTGGGTATTACTATTTTTTATATTTTCACAAATCATGATATTTATAGCAATAAATACAACATACAAATATAAAAAGGTAGAATCATATTCAACATTAATAACACAAGCAGAAGTACAAGCAACATCAGTAAATGGTTTTGCTAAATGCAAAGTAAAAGCTGGAGCACAAAATAAATATATAAAAATAGAATGTTATTCAAAAAATGATGTTTTAATGGGTACAAAATACATAAAAGTAGAAACAAATGAAGAAAAAGAATTTGAAATTAGATTTAATTATAGTAGGGTAGATAATGCAAAAGTAGACATAGTAGAAGAAATACCACAAGATATAGAAAAAGAGCAAACAATGTCAGACCCAAAAATGAATGCAGGAATGTTAATTAGTGCATTAATATTATTAATAACATTTGGATAAGAAGAATAGAAAATATATCGTAGAAGATATTTAGTTCTAAAATATCTTCTACGAGTATGTAAATTAATAAAAATATTATATTATTGAAGAAGTCAAATTGGTATTAATAAATGTGTTTAAATAACAATAATAAAAAAAATACAAAAAATTTTAAAATAAGTATTGACAATTTATATAAAATCTTGTATACTTAATCTCGTCGAAAGAAACAAGGTCGCTTAGCTCAGCTGGGAGAGCATCTGCCTTACAAGCAGGGGGTCATAGGTTCGAGCCCTATAGCGACCACCATTTTTTTACGGCCTGGTAGTTCAGTTGGTTAGAACGCTAGCCTGTCACGCTAGAGGTCGACGGTTCGAGCCCGTTCCAGGTCGCCATTTTTTTTATAATTGCCTCGATAGCTCAGTTGGTAGAGCAAGGGACTGAAAATCCCTGTGTCAGTGGTTCGATTCCACTTCGAGGCACCAAATAGTTACAGTAGTAAGATTTAAACGATTTTACTACTGTTTTTTTCTTTCCAAAAAAGCAATAGAAAAGATAAAATAGATTCTACTTTGAATAATAAAATTTATATGAATATTAATATTTTATTAATATGTGAATACATGGTCAAAAAGTGTTGACTAAAATTTAAAAATAGAAGATAATATAAAAGAAAAATATGATAAAAGGGAAAACAAAATGAAAAAAACAAAAAAGATGATTAGAAATTTTATACTCTTTATTGTTCTTATAATATTAACATTTTATATAATATTAAAAGATGCTAATATAGTAGAAATATTTTATGCTTTTATAAGTACAAAAAAGACTTATATATTAATAGCAATAACATGTATGATTTTATATTTTTGCTGTGAAGCAATTAATATAGGAAGAACATTAAAAGCACTAGGTGAAAAGTCAAACTTTTTAATGAATTTAAAGTATGCATTAATAGGTTTCTTCTTCAGTTCAATAACACCAGCAGCAAGTGGAGGACAGCCAATGCAAATATATTATATGCATAAAGATAATATATCAGTTGCAAATTCAACATTAGCACTTCTAATAAATTTAAGTTGTATGCAAATAACAACAATATCAATTGCATTATTTAGCATATGTTTTAATTATAAATATTTAAACACAGGTTTAATATGGTTATTCATTATAGGAATAATGCTAAACTTAAGTGCATTAATATTATTACTAATATCAATATTTTCAAAAAGAATGACAAAATGGCTAATAAATATTGCTTTAAAAATATTAAAATTCTTTAGAATAAAGAACATAGAAGAAAAACGTGAAAAATTTGAAAAAGAACTTGAAAAATATCAAGGAAGTGCAGATTATATAAAAAAGCATAAAAGAGTAGTAGTAAAAAATTTACTTACAACATATGTACAATTTATACTATATTACAGTATTTCATATTGGGTATATTGTTCACTAGGATTAAACAGCCATAATATATTTGAAATAATAATGGTACAATCAATTCTATTTGCAACAGTATCAGGAATACCATCACCAGGAGCAGTAGGAGTAAGTGAAGGTGGATTCATTGCATTATATAGAAAAGTATTTCCATCAGAAATGCTAAATCGGAGCTATGATGCTAATAAGAGGAATAAATTTTTATTTGTTTGTAATAATTAGTGTAATTATAGTAATGATAAATGATATAAAAGAAAAAAGACAAAATAATGACATTCAAGAAATAAAAAAATGTTGAAAAAAATCGAATAATAATATATAATGAAAAAGAAAATAAAATAGGGGAATAGAAAAATGATAAATATACTTTTATGTGGGAACCAAAAAGTATTTGATGGAGCCTTAACAGAGCTTATATCAATTACAAATAAAACCAAAGAAACAATAAAATGTTATATTTTTACTATGGATGTTTCAAGAATAAAACCAGAATATACATGTATAACAGACGAACAAATAAAATTTTTAAACAAAGTAGTAAAAGCAAAAAAACAAGAAAATGAAGTAATAAAATTAGATATCACAAATTTATATGAAGAAGAATTTGGAAAATGTAAAAACGAAACAGCATACTGTACACCATATACATTACTAAGGTTATTAGCAGACTTAGTACCAGAAATGCCAGATAAAATTTTATATTTGGACATTGATATGATGGCAGGAGATGATATTTCAAAACTATATAATATAGATGTTTCAGAATATGAATATGCAGCAGTAAGAGAAAAATATGGCTCAATATTCATATGGCCAGACTATATAAATGCAGGAATGTTACTATTAAACATGAAAAAGATCAAAGAGACTGGGCTTCTAGAAAAAGCAAGAGATTTGATAAAAACAAAGAAAATGTTATTTGCAGACCAAGATGCAATATATAGGTCAACAACAAAAAAATTACTTTTACCAAGAATATATAATGAACAATCAAAATTCAATAAAAAAGATACAGTAATATGTCATTTCTGTAAAAGGTTATTACTATTACCATATCCACGAACAGAAAACTACAAACAATGGCATATAGAAAAAGTTCATAAAGTGTTAAAATGCTATGCATTTGATAAAGATTTAGAAGAATATGTAAAATTAAAAGAAGAATATGAAAAAGAGGAGAAAATATATGAATAAAAATGAAAAAATAATACCAATATTTTTTGCTATAGATGATGGGTACACTCCATTTTTAGCAGTAGCATTACAATCATTAATAGACAATGCAAATAAAGAATATAAATATTTAATAAAAGTTCTTCACACAAATGTGCAAAAAGAACATATGGAACAAATTAAAAAATTTGAAAGCGAAAATGTAAATATAGAGTTTGTAGATTTAAGTTATTATATAGAAAAAGTTAAAGATAAACTATATACACGTGATTATTACACAAATACAACATATTTTAGACTATTCTTACCAGAGCTATATCCACAATATGATAAAGTGTTATATTTAGATAGTGATATTATAGTAGTAGGAGATATATCAGAATTATATAATACAGATATGGGAACAAATTTAGTAGCTGCTACACCAGATGATATAATTCAATATAACAAAGTATTTCAAGATTATGCAGAATTAGTAGTAGGAGTTGCTAGCTATAAAAATTATTTTAATGCAGGTGTATTACTAATGAACTTAGATGAACTAAGAAAATTTAATTTCCAAGAAAAATTCTTATATTTATTAGGAACAGTTAAATTTTCAGTAGCACAAGACCAAGACTACTTAAATAGATTATGCAAAGGAAGAGTAACATTAGTAGACCATGCATGGGATGTAATGCCATATGTAAATAATGAAACAAAACCAGAAGAAATAAAATTAATACATTATAATTTTGCATATAAACCATGGCATTTTGAAGATGTAACATATAATGAATACTTCTGGGAATATGCTAAAAAGACAGAATTTTACGAGAAAATCGTAAAAATAAAAGATAGTTATACAGAAGAACAAAAATTCCAAGATAGAGAAGCTGAAAAAGGTTTGGCAGAACTTGCGACAAAAGAAAATTCATGTGTAGGCGATGATAGAGAAAATAGGAGAGGGTAATGAAAGAGCAAAAGGAAGAAGTATTAGAAAAATCTCAAGATAGACTAGAAATTTTAGAAAAAATAGATAAGCTAGAAAGAGAAGGAAATTTCGATATAGATGCAGAGAATGATCCAGAAACAATAATGCTAACACCAGACAACATAGATTATCTAAAAGAAAAAAGATACAGTAAATTAAAAAATATGATAGCAAATAAGATAGGTGAAAAATTTCTTGACTATATAATAAAAGATAGTAAATTAGTAATAAAAAACATAAATGGAATTGAAAATATAGAAAAAGTAAAAACAGGAGCAATGATAACATGTAACCACTTCAACCCATTTGATTCATTTTCAATAGAAGAAGTATTTAGAAAAACAAAAGCATCTAAAACAAAGAAAATGTATAAAGTAATAAGAGAAGGAAATTATACTAACTTTTCAGGTTTTTATGGCTTTCTGTTTAGAAACTGTGATACTTTGCCATTAAGTTCTAACAAAAGAACAATGGTAGAATTTATAAAATCAGTAGATAAAATACTGAAAAGAGGAGACTTCATATTAATATATCCAGAGCAAAGCTTATGGTGGAATTACAAAAAACCAAAGCCACTAAAAATAGGAGCCTTCAACTTAGCAGCAAGAAACAATGTGCCAATAATTCCAATATTCATAACAATGGAAGACAGCGATACCATTGGAGAAGACGGTTTCCCAATACAAGAATATATAATAAATATAGAAGAACCAATATATCCAGATGAAACAAAAACTCAAAGAGAAAATAAAGAAATAATGAAACAAAAAAATTATGAAGTTTGGAAAAAAGTATATGAAGATTTTTACAAAATCCCATTAGAATATACTACTGAAGAACAAAAAGTGAGTGTAGAAGATGAACTATAAAAAAGTTATATACTACAAAGATGAACTAAATGAAGAATTTTCAACAGCCAAAATAACACCAAGAAAAATAGACGAAAAATACAAATATGAGCATAACTTTCTATGGGAGATATGCTCATATCTCATACAAAATGTTTTTAGCATGCCTATAAAAGTCGGATATGAAAAAATAAAATTTAGTTTAAAATATGTAGGAAAAGAAAAATTAAAAGAATGTAAAAAACAAGGATATTTCATATATGCAAACCATACTCAGGCCTTCGCGGATACATTTATAACAAGTGTTGGAAATTACCCTAAAAGAAACTTCCTAATAGTAAACCCAGCAAATGTTTCAATAAAAGGAGCAGAACATATAATAGAAATGTTAGGAGCAATACCAACACCAGACAACAAAACAGCAATGAAGAATTTCTTAGAAATAATAAGAAAGAGAATAAGAAATAAAAATTCAATAACAATATACCCAGAAGCACATATATGGCCATACTACACAAAAATAAGAAACTTCAAAGATGTATCCTTCAAATATCCAGTAGAACTACAAGCACCATCATTTTGCATGACAAATACATATCAAAAGTATGGTAAAAATAAAGAAAAAATAAAAATAGTAACCTACATAGATGGACCATTTTATCCAAACAACGAATTACCTAAAAAAGAAGCACAAAAAGAGTTGAGAGATAAAATATATAATCAAATGGTAGAGCGAAGCAAAAATAGTAATGTTGAACATATAAAATATATAAAAGCAAAACAAGAAATTGAAGCAGTTAAATAATTCATTATTATAAGGGTCGTCAAAGTAGACGACCTAATTTAAAACAAAAAAATTCCAACCTTAGTTGGAATTTTTTTAACATTTATTATTCTGCTGATTCTGGAGCTTCCTCTGTTTCAGGAGCATCATAAGCTTCTAATATAGCTTTTTGAATTTTTTCTCTTGTTTCAGCATTGATTGGATGAGCTATATCCTTGAATTCTCCGTTTGGAGTTTTTCTGCTTGGCATAGCAATAAATAATCCATTTTGGCTTTCGATAACTTTGATATCGTGTACTGCGAATTCATTATCGAATGTTACAGAAGCAACAGCTTTCATTCTGTTCTCTGAATTAACTTTTCTTAAACGTACATCTGTTATTTGCATTTGAGCACCTCTTTCCACTGTTTTATAATATTGTACATTTAGTAACTTGCGTTTTCTTATGTACAATTATTATATTCGTCAAAAAAATATTTTTTCCTTCTATTTTTTACAAATTTTAGAAAAATATTTTCTTTTACTAGTATTTTCAATATATAATAAAAAAATTCATAAAAAAGAATGAATTATTATGGTATATTTGCATATTAATTATTAAAAACAAAAAATCAAAATTATAAAAAATGAAAAAGGAAAAACACAACAAATATTACATAAATTACTATAAAAAAATACTTGAAAATTATATAAAATTATGTTAATATAATAATTGTGATGAATAACACATAAGATACAAAAAAGCATAAGAACAAATTAACTAAAATTTAGATAAAAATTCATCAAAATATTTCAAAAAATGTATTGACTTTATAATTTATTCATGGTATTATAAAAAAGTACCTAGCAAACAGATGAAAATAAATTATAAATTAGTAAAAAAACTTAGGCAAAAATGTTGAGAAGGCCAGCTTACTAGTTTATTATTTTGCACAAAAATACAAATAAAAAACTTTTTTAAAAAGTTTTAAAAAAAGTATTGACATTCTGTTTTAAAAGTAGTAAAATACAAAACGTTACACACCAAAGTGAGTAACAAAAAGTACATTGAAAAGTAAACAATAAACAAACCTTTGAAAAAACCAAGCGGTAGTAATTAGTACTACCAAAATAAAAAACAAAACCAAAATTTATTAATGAGCAAAAAACTCAAAAATGATTTATACGTAGGTTGTTAAAACTAATAACCGAAAATATAAAAACCATTAACAAGAGAGTTTGATCCTGGCTCAGGATAAACGCTGGCGGCGCACATAAGACATGCAAGTCGAACGGAAGTCGTTGTAATGAAATTAACATGGACAGAGAACTTGTTCGAAGAAAATGAAGATAGACTTACAACAATGGCTTTAGTGGCGGACTGGTGAGTAACGCGTGAGCAACCTGCCTGTTAGAGGGGAATAACAGTGAGAAATCATTGCTAATACCGCATATGCCATAGATACCACATGGTGTCAGTGGGAAAGGAGAAATCCGCTAACAGATGGGCTCGCGTCTGATTAGATAGTTGGTGGGGTAACGGCCTACCAAGTCAACGATCAGTAGCCGGACTGAGAGGTTGAACGGCCACATTGGGACTGAGATACGGCCCAGACTCCTACGGGAGGCAGCAGTCGGGAATATTGCGCAATGGAGGAAACTCTGACGCAGTGACGCCGCGTATAGGAAGAAGGTCTTCGGATTGTAAACTATTGTCGTTAGGGAAGAAAAAGGACAGTACCTAAGGAGGAAGCTCCGGCTAACTACGTGCCAGCAGCCGCGGTAATACGTAGGGAGCAAGCGTTATCCGGATTTATTGGGTGTAAAGGGTGCGTAGACGGGATAATAAGTTAGTTGTGAAATCCCTCGGCTCAACTGAGGAACTGCAACTAAAACTGTTATTCTTGAGTGTTGGAGAGGAAAGCGGAATTCCTAGTGTAGCGGTGAAATGCGTAGATATTAGGAGGAACACCAGTGGCGAAGGCGGCTTTCTGGACAATAACTGACGTTGAGGCACGAAAGTGTGGGGAGCAAACAGGATTAGATACCCTGGTAGTCCACACCGTAAACGATGAATACTAGGTGTAGGTTGTGTCATGCAATCTGTGCCGTCGCAAACGCAGTAAGTATTCCACCTGGGGAGTACGGCCGCAAGGTTGAAACTCAAAGGAATTGACGGGGGCCCGCACAAGCAGTGGAGTATGTGGTTTAATTCGAAGCAACGCGAAGAACCTTACCAGGGCTTGACATATGCAGGAATATTCTAGAGATAGAATAGCTCTTCGGAGTCTGCATACAGGTGGTGCATGGTTGTCGTCAGCTCGTGTCGTGAGATGTTGGGTTAAGTCCCGCAACGAGCGCAACCCCTGCTTTTAGTTGCCAGCACGTAATGGTGGGAACTCTAGAAGGACTGCCGGTGATAAATCGGAGGAAGGTGGGGACGACGTCAAATCATCATGCCCTTTATGTCCTGGGCTACACACGTACTACAATGGCTGTAACAGAGGGAAGCAAACTAGTGATAGCAAGCAAAACCCAAAAAGCAGTCTCAGTTCGGATTGAAGGCTGAAATTCGCCTTCATGAAGCCGGAATTGCTAGTAATGGCAGGTCAGCATACTGCCGTGAATACGTTCCCGGGCCTTGTACACACCGCCCGTCACACCATGAGAGTTGGGGATACCCGAAGCCTGTGAGCCAACTATTTATAGAGGCAGCAGTCGAAGGTAGAATCAATGATTGGGGTGAAGTCGTAACAAGGTAGCCGTATCGGAAGGTGCGGCTGGATCACCTCCTTTCTAAGGAGAAAGAAAAGATGAGTTTTTTCAATATTGTTTATTGTTTATTTTT
>CATLFA010000009.1 GCA_949927585.1 uncultured Clostridiaceae bacterium | reverse complement strand
CCACTTCTAAAATCTTCTAATATTATATTAGCCACCTTTTCTTCATCAACATGTCCACCAGAAACTATTGCGCCTCTTTTTCTTCCTATTTTATACATTATTTCTAATATATTTTCATTTTCCATTCTATCAGTGTTTTCAAACTCTTGTTGTATCTCTTCTTTTGAAATTTTATATCTTTCTACTATTCTTTCTTGTTCATTTTCTAATAAATACTTTAATAAATTGTATGCAATATCTACTTTTTGTAATATGTCATCTTTTATAGTTCCTGTATATGCTAGTTTTAGTGCTATTTGCTCCTCTTCAAATTTTGGCCATAATACACCTGGTGTATCTAATAATTCTATTTTTTCATTTACTCGCACCCATTGCTTTTGCCTTGTTACTCCTGGCTTGTTTCCAACATTTGCAGATGTCTTTTTGGTAATTCTATTTATGAATGATGATTTTCCTACATTAGGAATTCCTATTACCATCACTCTTATAGATTTACCAACTCTACCTTTGCTTGAATATTCATTTTTAGTTTCTTCATATACTTTTTCAATTTGTTTAATTACATCTTGCACACCTTTTCCAGAGTTAGAATCTACTAAAACTGCTGGCACATTTTGTTTTCCAAATTCTTTTACCCACTTTGAATTTTCTGTTTCTTCTGCCAAATCACATTTGTTTAAAACTACTACTTTTTTCTTATTTTCTATGTATTTTCTAATATCAGGGTTTACACTAGCTTTTGGTATTCTGGCATCTAGTATTTCTACTACTACATCTATTAATTTTAAATCTTCTATTATCTGCTTTTTAGTTTTAGCCATGTGGCCTGGGTACCAGTTGATTACGGTTTTATTTTCCTTCCCATCGATATTTTCATTCATTTTTATCCACCTTCTTTTTTTATTACTTTTATTTTACTTGAATTTTGTTTCAAAATCTGCAAAATGTATTAATTCTAAAATAATTAATGAAAAATTATATAAAATCCATTTTGCATCTAAATGAAACCATGTTGTTTTTTTATTTGACCTGTTTTCTTTAATAATAAATACTTAAAAACAATTTCTATTGCTTGTCTTCCTACAAAAATTGTAACTATCGAATTTGGTAGTAAACTTATAAGATTATCAAAGGCATTCTTGAACGAATATCTCTAATTCGTATATCATTGTTATTATTCATAATTGCCTCCTACTTTATAATTTTAACTATATTTACTAATAAATTCTACAACATCATCTTCACTTATTTTAATTTTTTCTTTATCTTCATCAGTAATTTCAGTAAAATATTTATCAATAATTTTATATTTTGAAATTGAGTTTAATGGATATCCTGAATTTATTATATTTGATTTAGTATCAACCATATAAAAGTTATCTTTACTCCAAGTGTAAGTGTTTTCTTCTCCTTTTTCATTTACTATAGCAAGTCCATATATCCATTTACAATTAATTTTTCCATTATTTCCATATTTCTTGACTAAATTTATATAATGTTCTATCATTTCTTCATCTGTTAATGTTTTTCCATTTATTCTTCTTACAAATAATCCAGGTTGTTTTTCTTCTGGTACATTTTCTAAATATAATGTATCATCCATACCTATAGTTGACATACCTGTTTTTTTATATCCTTCACGAGCTTTTATTAAAGCATTTTCTATTGCTGTTTTTCCATCTTCCTTAGCTTCTAATTTTATATTTAAGTCTTTTAAATTTAAAACTTCTATATTCTTTTTTAATAATCCTTTACTAAATCTTTTTGATTTACTTTCATTACTTGTTGCAAATAATATCTTTTTCATTTTCTTACTCCTTCTTTATATATAATTATAAAGTCCTATAATTGTTCTTATCTGCTCTTTCATCTAACTTTCTGTCGTATTGTTCGTTTTTGTAAAACCAGTCTGTTTTTTTGTCTGTTGGATTTTTTGTTCTGTTTTTATCTAATAATATATCAAATAATACTAGTATTGGAAGTGCTACTCCTATTAGTGAAAAGAACATTTCTGTGTATGTTTGCATATTTAGAGTTTCATTGTTTATTAGTTTTATAATATTTTCTATTAATCCTCTTCCAAAATACCACCCATATGCTCCTAAATATACTATTGAACCTAATAGTTTTCTTTTGAATATAAATGGTATGCATATTAGTACTATAAATAATAGTGCTATTTCTATATTAGTATCTATTGGTAAAACTATAAAGTCTATTCCCATACTTCCTGTTATTGCTACAACTACTCTAAATAACCAGTACATCATAACAAATATTGTTATTAGCCAACTACTTAAATTTTTCATTTAATTTTATCTCTCCTTTTTTAAACAAGTTTGTAATCTTCTCTCTTCACTGAAAAGTTTATTAATATTGTTTCATATAATTATAATTAATCATTAAAATTTAGTTATTATAAAAAATAAAAAGAGGTCGGAATTTTCTTCCCCCCTCCTACCGTTTTTTATTCTTCTTCGTCATCTATAAAGTTAAATTCATCTTTAAATTTCTCTTTAAATAATTCAAATACTTGATTTAAAGTATGTTCATCATCTACACTTACATAAGATTCTTCATCTTCTGATTCTGTATCTTCTATTTTTAGTATTACTACTTCTCCTGAATCTTCTTCATCTTCTTCTACTGGTAAAAGAACTACATATTCTTCTCCTTCAAATTCTACAACATCTAAGAATTCGAATGGAACTTCTTCTCCATTTTCATCGTTTAATATTATAATGTTATTTAATTCCTCTTCGCCATTCATCATTTCATTTTCATCCATTTTTTCTTTCTCCTTTCGTTTTACCTTTTTATAGGTTATATATAATAATTGTATTTCTACAATAATTATCATTTTAAATTTATTATTTGTTATTTTTTTGTTTGTATACTTTTTATTTACTATTCTTAATTTTGTTCATATATATTTCTAATATGTATACTGCAGATATTGTATCTACTATATTTTTCTTTTTCTTTTTGTTTACATCTAAAAAGTTCATAGTTTTATGTGCTGCTACTGTTGTTAGTCTTTCATCTATTTCTTCTATTGGTATTTTTGGAAATTTACATTTTAATTTATGTATGAATTTTTTTGTTACTTCTACCCTATCAGTTTTCGTTCCATTCATATTTATAGGCATTCCTATTATTATAGTATCTATTTCATATTCATTAAATAATTCTTCTAGTCTTTTTAATACTATTTTATCATTCCCATTATGATGTATAGTTTCTAAGCCTTGGGCTGTTATTCCTAAGGCATCTGTAATAGCAATTCCTACTCTACTATCTCCATAATCTATTCCTAGTTTTCGCAACTTACTTTTTTCTCCTAATTCTTTATATATTAATATAATTTTTAACCATTTTTTCTAACAACTCATCTCTTTCTATTTGTCTTATTAATGTTCTTGCTCCATTATGACTTGTTATATATGTTGGATCTCCTGATAAAATATATCCAACTATTTGATTTATTGGGTTATAACCTTTTTCTTGTAAAGCTTCATATACTTTTCTTAATATTTCCTTGCTGTCTAAACCTTCTTCTTTTGGCATTCTAAAGCACATTGTTTCATCATTTGCCATTATAATACCTTTCCTTTCTTGTTTATTAAACTACTTTTAAATATAATTTATATCATTTTCATCTTGTGGTGCTAAATTTAAGTATTCTTCTAATTTTTTTGTTGTTCCTTCAATTGCTGTTCCTTTATAGTAATTTGTAAGTACTACATTTATTTTTGGACTAACTTCTAAAGGCTCTTCATCTTCATAGTAATCTTGTTCATTTTGTTTTATTACTAAACTTTCTAGTCCATTTTTTATTGTTTGCATAAATTCAGAAACTCCTTCTATCTCTACTCCTGAAAATGCTATTACAAATTTAGGTCCCATATATCTTATAAATATATAATCTGCCGAAATGTTTTGTTTTACAAGTTCACTTACTTTTGTTATAACATCATTTCCTGTATGCCTTCCTAAGTTTTCGTTAATATCTACTATATTTTTTATTTCAAACATACATATTGTTGATGTTGTAAATTGGTCTATTTTTCTTTTTCCTTCACTATATAAATATTCTTCTGATTTTAGACCTGTAAACAAATCATCTCTAACTATATTTTCTACTATGCTTTGACTTTCTATTGTTTTTATTACTGAAATTATATTATTTTTTACTACTTCTAATACTGTTGTATCTATTTTATCAAAGTCATGTAGAATTCCACTTTCTATTATCCAATATCCTATATAGACATTATCTATATATAGTGGGAAGAACATTGCTGATTTTGCTCTTCCAAATTCCATTTTTTGATATGGAAGTCTTTCACCTTCTTTTTCTACTGTTATATATTTAGGAGTTGCTGTTTGTATTGCTTCTTTAAATATTTCTTCAGAGTGTAAATTTTTTAGTGTATCCCAATGCTTAACATCTACATTTGTTGCTTTTATGGCATATTCTGCACCATTGTATACTACAATTGTTGAATACTTTATATCATATTTTTCTATTAGTATTTCATTTATTTTTCTTATTTTATCATCTGCTGATTTTTCGTCGCTTATAGTATTCATAAATTCTTGTAGTACGTTTAAACTTACTACTTTTTGATTTAAGTTATTATATTTATCTATTTTTTTATTTATAAGCATGTTATATATCATTAATAACATTATAATTGCTACTAATAATATGATTACTAGGATTATCAATATTTGCACCTCCTGTTTAGTTCATTTATTTTTTATATTTTATTTGTTTTTCATTTTATTTAAAATATGATTCATATCATTTGAAAAATTACTTGCTCCTGAATATTGGTTATACTTTGAACTATTCGATAATAATGGATATACCATATTACCTAATTTTTTCAAACTATTCATAAAGTCTTTTGAATAACCATTTGTAGCTATATTACAATTTATTAATCCTTCTAAATATTTTGTGTATGTTTGCATTTCAAATGGAACTACTGTATATCTTATATTTTCTCTATTAAATAATTCTGTCATAAATGACATTGATGGGTCATTATAAAATGCCATTCCTGCTATTATTGTTTTTTCTGTAACACTTCTTACTTTTACATATTTATTAATAACTACTCTTAATTTATTTTGATCTAATACATTTTTTGCTTTTAATTCTCTTAAATATGCTGTAAGTGGTTGTATTGTAAGTACATCCATACTTTGTACTAGGTATATTTCTTGACTTTTACTTATATATCCTAATTCTGTTTTAAAATCACAGTCTAATAATACTAATGAATATTTCTGTACTAGTGTACTTAATATTTTTGTATAGTTTTCTATTCCATTATTTTCCCCTGGTAACGAAGTATATACATCTAAGTTTTTATTAACCTCTACTCCTTCTGCAATTCCTTCTAATAGCTTACTTGTACAATTTATTGCTTTTGTTCTTAAGGCTTCTTCATTTTTTGTATATATATAGTATGAATTTCTATTTTGTGTTAAATCTAATATTGCTATTTTTATTCCTTGGTTTGAAAGAATTTCTGCTACATTATTTATTAAGAAAGATGTCCCATTTTTTGATGTTCCTACAAATGCTACTACTTTCTTGTCTGAAGTTAATAGTTTATCTAACTCAATTTTTTCTGAAGTTTCTACATTAACTATATTATTTTCTTTTACTTCTTCATAATCTGACATATATCCATATTTTGCTTCATTTATTGTTTCTTCTTCAAAATCTGATAATAAATCATTTTCTAATAATGTATTATTTGCCTGTGTTTTATTTGATTCATATGATGTATATTTTTCTGTTTCATCAAATCCTGGTAATAAAACTTCGTCTGCTTCAAAACCTGGTAATAATGTTTCTTCTTCAAATCCTGGTAATATATCATTTTGGTTATTTTCTCTTAAAGTATTTTTGCTATATATTCCTCTTTTTGTTGGTAGTTCATTTTCTTCTTGACTTTCTATTTTTCTAGGTCTTCCTCTTTTTTTCTTAGGCTGTTCTTCTACATTTACTTCTTCTATTTGAACTTTTCTAGGTCTTCCTCTTCCTTTTTTTACTTGTTCTATTTCTTGTAAGGTATTTTGTTTATTTTCTGTATTAGGCTTAGAAGTAACTGGCTTTGATACTTTTTTCACATTGTTTGTAGAAACTGTTGTTGGTATTACTACTGGTTTACTTAGTTTATTTACTTTTGTATTTCCAATAGATTCTATTTTTATTCCATTATCTACAATTGCTTGGTTTGTATTTCTTGGTTTACTTGTTTTTGGATTTATTTGTGTTGAATTATAAGGTTGTTGTTTTTTTAATTTTGCACTTTCACCTGCAAAAGTTGCTAATTGCTGATATTTCGGACTATTTGCTTCTAGTACTGCTTTAACTCCTAAAGGTAAGAATTTTATAATTACTTTTAATTGCTCATCTGTATATTGGTTTGCTATACTATCAAAACTTTCAATGTATTTATCTTCATTTTTACCTAATCTTTTATAATGTGTTAATATATTTTGTATTTCTACTTCACTAACATCTTCTTGTGATTCAGCTTTATAATCAACATCTCCTGAATCTATTTTATAATATATTTTAGCTTCTTTCTTTGAACGTGGTTTGTTAATTAATTTACATACTTCTTCTATGCTTCTATCTTGTCCAATTAGAGTGCTATAAACTCCAATTCCAAATAATTTATTTAAAACCTGCTCTCCTTTAGTACGTCTATCTGTGGCTATTAATATTATAGGAATATCTTCTCCTAAATTTGTTACCGCTTCATCAGATATACTGTCTAATTTTTCAAATATGAAATTATCTATTGTTTCATAATTTTTGTTTGCAAATGGTTCTAAATCTTCACTTATTACTATTCTATCATAACTTTTATCTTTTTGTAATTCTTTTAATATTGCATTAAAGTAATAAACGTTTTTGCCTAATATAATTTCCTTATACATTGATTGATATTTCTTTTTTATTGTTTCGGAAATATTTTCATTACTTACAGCAAATAAAACTTTCATTTGTTAACCCCTCCAACCTTTTACTACAATTGCGAATATTAGTGGCAATATTTGTGCTATTACAAATATTGTTATTACTGATATCATAATTGCAAAACCTTTATCTCTTGTGTCTAATTTTCTTATTCCTAATACATATTGATATATAGCACTAAGTGCTATTCCTAGAAAGCAAAATGGTATACTATATATTTGTATCCTATTTAATGCATATGCTGTTAAACCATAACTGTCTGATCCATATGCTTCTTTATAATCTTCTAATGTCTTTTTTTCTTTATCTTTAAAATCTACTATTTTACTTACTGCTGTTTCGCTTTTATTTGTTTCTTTATTACTTATTCTTTCCCCATTATTGGCAAAAACCATTGTACTAAAAAGTATAGATATAAAAATGGCAATAATGGCTAATGTTTTCTTCATTTACGGATAGCCCCTTTCTAAGTATTTTTCTTTATATAATATTACATATATAATAATATAATAAATTCCACAAAATAGCAAGGAAAAATGGATATTTTTTCAAAAAATATCCATTTTTTTAATCTTCCATTTCTTTTGCTAATTTTCCTATTGCTTTTGTTTCAATTCTTGACACATAGGAACGTGAAATTCCGAAGCATATCTGCTATTTGATTTTGTGTTTTTGGTTTTCTTCCGTCTAATCCAAAACGTAATTCTATTATTAGTTGTTCTCTGTCTTTTAAAACATCTTTTATTTTTTCATATAATTTTTTTATTTTTATTTTTAAATCAACTTCTTCTTCTATATTTCTCTCATTATTTTCTAAAACATCTTGAAGTGTTATTGTATTATCATCTTTGTCTTTTCCTATTGGGTCTTCTAATGATACCTCTGCATTTGTTTTTTTACTGCTTCTAAAATACATTAATACTTCATTTTCTATGCAACGTGATACATATGTTGATAACTTTACATTCTTGTCTAATTTAAAACTATTTATTCCTTTTATTAGACCAATAGTTCCTATAGATATTAAATCATCTTGTTCTACATTTGTATTTGCATATTTTTTACAAACATGTGCAACTAACCTTAAGTTTTTTTCTATTAGTATATTTCGTGCTTCTTCATCCCCTTGTACCTGCATCTTTTCTAAATACATTTTTTCTTCTTCTGCTGATAGTGGCTCTGGGAATAAATTGTTACTAGAAATATACCCTACAACAAATACCGCTGAGCTTAAAAAAGCTAAAAAGCTTGATATAGAAAGAGTTAGCATCATATATGTACCTCCAAAATTTACTCATATAGAATTATATGCTAAATTTTTTCTATTGTGCCTATCCTATTTAATATTTAAAACCCCTTAGTAATTAGTAAGGGGTTTTTAATCATATTTTACTATTCAATTCTTCTATTTTTTTATTGATATCTTCTATATTAAATCCTACAACCTCATTATCACTAACATTATACTTTTTCTTTACGGCTATAATCTTTTCTACACTTTCATTTATTATATTTATATCGATTTTTCCTTTTTTAACCTTCTTCGAAGCATTTTTTATTATATTTTCTATTTTCTTATATTTTGTTCCTAGTATAATCATATTATTTCCAGAGTTAATTGCAAGAGTTACTGCTCTTTTTAATGAATATCTTAATCTGACTGCTAACATTTTTAAATCATCTGTAATTATTAACCCTTTAAATTTTAACTTTTCTACTATATATTCTTGAATCATCTTTTTGGATAATGATGCTGGATATTTTCTATCTATATCTTTTGCTAAAATATGGCCAACCATTATAGCTTCTGCACCATTTTGTATAGCATTTTTAAATGGCTCCATATCTTCGTTTTCTAATTTTGCTTTGTTTTTTCTAACAACTGGTAGCATGATATGTGAATCTTGCTTTGTAGCACCATGACCAGGAAAATGTTTTATTACTGGAAGTATTCCTCCTTTTGATAATTCTTTCATAAATTCTATTCCATATTTTGAAACATCTTCTTTATTTTCACCATAACATCTATCTCCTATTGCGTGGTCTTCTTCAAAGTTTTTTATATCTAATACTGGAGAATAATTCATACTTATACCTGTTTTTGTTAGCATTTCTGAAATTATTTTTGCACTTTGCTTTACTATCTCTATATTGTATGTACTTGATAATTTACTTGCACTTTTTAAATTTAAAATTTCTGAAGGCATTCTATTTACTCTTCCACCTTCTTGGTCTATGCTAATAAAAAGTGGTATTTCATTTACTGTATTTATTTCTTTTAATTTGTTTATAAGCTTTAACATTTCTTGATAATTATCGTAGTTTTTTCTATATAATATAATTCCACCTATATTATATTTTTGTATAATATTTATTGTTTCTACAGTAATTTGTTTTTCTTGTAATTCAATTATTAACATTTGCCCTATTTTTTGTTCTATTGATAAATTTTTTATTTCCATTTTCATTCCTTTTACTTTTTTATTTTATTCTATCATAATAAATTTCTTCATACAATATTTATATATATTTTTTATGTTAGAAAATCAATTTTATTATTTTTATGTGTGAAGATTATATTTATAGTATTAATATATTTAATTTTTTTAGTTTGGGGTAATTTTACTTAGTAAAAGCAAATAGTTAATAGTACAAAACTTAAGCAGTTTTGAAGGAGGAGAATAGATGAATTTTATTTTTAGTGTATTAAAGGGTATCGCTTTAGGTGCACGGTTGCATTTTGCCTGGTATAAGTAGTGGTGTTTTGTGTGTTGTTTTTGGAATATATGAAAAATTGATTGATAGTATTTTAAATATATTTAAAGACTTTAAGAAAAATTTTTTATTTTTATTGCCTATATTTATTGGTATTGTTATTGGAGTATTTCTATTTGGTAATATTTTAAATTGTTTATTTTCTAATTTTGAAAATACATTAAAATATATTTTTGCTGGTTTAATTTTTGGTAGTATCCCCTCTCTTTTTAAAGAGACTCATAGTAAGGGCAAGTTTAGGCTCCATTATATATGTTATACTATTTTTACACTTTTACTTTCTATTTTTTTAATATTTTTAGAAGGTAACATTAATACTTTTGCCTCTTCTAACATTAGTTTTTTATACTTATTTGTTGCTGGTTTTTTAATGTCTATTGGTATTGTATTTCCAGGAGTTAGTAGTACTATTATTCTTATGTGTTTAGGGGTATATGGATTATACTTAGAAGCTATATCTACAATTAATTTATTTTTATTAATTCCAATGAGCCTTGGTTTAGTTGCTGGTGGGATAGTTTTTTTAAATGTAATAAATTTGTTTATGAAAAAGTTTTCTATTCAAACGATGTATTCAATAATTGGTTTTTCAATTGGATCTACTTTAATCTTATTGCCTAATAGTTTTTCTTTTATAAATATATTATTTCTACTCTTAGGTCTATTAGTTAGTTTATTTATTGAGACTTTTAATCACAAAAATATATAAAAGAGAATTTCTATTATAAAAATTCTCTTTTACTTTTTTATTTACTTTAATTTTATATTTATTTCTTTTTCTTGTTCTATTGTAAAACTATAATAATTAATTATAATTTTATTAATTTTTATATTTGACTTTTTCACAAATACATGGTATATTTATGTCTACAAATATTGTGTTTTTTAACTAATAATTTAGTTTTAATGAAAAGGAGGTTCTTATGGGTAAAAATTTTACAAATCAAGAACAAGAAACTTTAAAAAAAATGCAAAAAGCAAATATTAAATTAACTATTATGAATTTAGAACGTTATATGGATGAAAATTGTAAATATGTACGGTCAATCTTAAGTTCTCTTGAATCTTCTTTAATTTTATATGACTTACCTTCAAAAGTATTATATAATCGGGTAAAATTTGTTATTGAAAACATCCCTGATAGCAATCGTAATTTTATACTTATAACTGGAGCATCAGCACAGTTAAGAATATTAATTGCAGAATTAAAAGCTTATATTGACCAATAATAAAAAACAAATTAGCTGGTACTAATGTACTAGCTAATTTGTTTTTTATTTTAAATCTATTTTTATCTCTTTTTCTTCTTTTAACTCAATTTTACTATATTTAACTCCACATTCATCAAATAGTTTTCTTGAAGCTACATTATTCTCTTCATCTTTATATTTATCTGATAAATATATTACTTGCTTTACTCCTGCTTGTATTATTATTTTTGCACATTCATTACATGGAAACAAATCTACATATATTTTTGAGTTTTCTAAATCTTTTTTACTTCCTCTATAATTTAATATTGCATTCAATTCTGCATGACATACATATGGGTATTTTGTATTTAGGTTTTCTCCTTCACGTGCCCATGGAAACCTATCATCATCAAAACCATTTGGCGCTCCATTATAACCTATTGACAGTATTCTGTTATCATTACTTACTATACAAGCTCCTACTTGTGTTGATGGGTCTTTGCTTCTCATAGCTGACAATTTTGCTACTGCCATAAAATATTCGTCCCAGTTAATGTAATTCTCTCTTTTTTTACTTAAATCATTTTCCATTTTTTATCACATTCCTTTCTCAAACCCGAAGAGTTTGTAGTCTTCACTATTAATTTAAGATTTTTCTTCTAAGCACAGACGAGTTATGCTCGCCCCTACAATTTAAATTTAATATAGTATAAAAAACGGAGAATTTATACATTTCTTATTTGCATTCTTCCTCCGTTTATTTATTTAATTATTGTGCTTGAGTACTGTAATTTTTCATTAACCAATTATAATAGTTAAATGGTTCTATTGTTTCTGGCATTCCATAATTTTCACCATATGTTTCTACTCTTATGCTTTTTATAACTGGTTTTTCTTTTGGTGTATCTGAAGATATTTGTGTTCCATTTTCATCCTTTGGTGCTTCTTCACCTTCCTTTAAGTCGCTATCTCTATAAAATACTTCTACATTAGCAATTTTATCTACTACTTCTATACCTTCTATTACTTTTCCAAAACCTGCATACATACCATTTAGAGAATCTTGGTCCTTTTGTACAATAAAGAATTGTGAACCTGCTGAGTTGTACCCTTCTTTAGCTTTATTTATATTACTATAATCAGAACGAGCCATTGCTATAACTCCTCTTTCTAATTTTAGAGTATTATTGTATTTATTTGCAATAAATTCACCTTCTATTGCATAATTTTTACTTGATAAGTTCTCATCTAAATCTTTTAAAGTAGGTGCTCCTGTTCCATTTCCAGATTTATCTCCACCTTGTATCATAAAGTCTGGTATTGTTCTATGAAATGTTAAATTATCATAAAAACCATTATTAGCTAATTTTATAAAATTAGTAACTGTATTAGGTGCTTGGTCTGGATATAATTCTATCTTTATAGTTCCATAGTTTTCTATTTCTATTGTTGCTACTGGTTTTTGTGGTTTAAATGTTTCCTTTTTATATATTCCATAGCCTAAAAACGCTATTGCTACTATAACTGCTATTATTGCAATTATCATAATTATTGTTAATATTTTATTTTCTTTCATTTGTATTTACCTTCCTTTCAAACTCGAAGAGTTTGTACTCTTCACTCATGCGAAGCATATATTATTCACTCTTCTTTATTCACTATTCATTAAGCAATTCCTACGAAGTGCAGGCGATTGCTAATCCCTCTACATCAAAATCTAATACTACACAAATTTTTTAATTAGTAATTAAAATTTGTAGAGTAACCTTATGTGTTTGTATATATTAAAATCAATTTTACGATATTAAATTATCAAAAACAAACTGTTCTTGCATTCTTCTTAAAGATTGTTTTATTGTTCTTGCCCTTACTTCCCCTATACCTTCAACTTCATCTAATTGTGGGATATCTGCAACTAGTATATGTTGAAAAGATTTAAAAGATTTTACTAAGTTATCTACTATATTATTTGGCATTCTTGGTATTTTATTAAGTACCCTATAACCTCTAGTATAAACTCCAACTTCATCATAATTATCAAAGTCATTATAGCCTAAAATTCTCGCCATTACTTGAGAGTTATTTAATTCCTCATGTGATAAGCTCTTTATTTCCTTTAATACATTTTCAGACGTTCTTTTTTTACCTGGTGCAATATAATCTTTAATTATTAGTAATTCTTCTTTTTCTAAGCCTCCCATAAGTTCTTCTAATTGCATTTCCAAAAGTCTACCTTCTTCTCCTAATTCATCCATAGCCTTTTGAACTTCATCTGCAATCTTCATAACCATTTCAGCTCTTTGAATTGCAACTATAACATTTTCCAAAGTAACAATATCATTAAATTCATATTCATTTAATATATTAAGTTTTTCGTCAAATACTTTTTTATATTTTTCAGCAGTTTGAAGTGCCTGATTTGCCTTTGAAATAACTTTACTTGTATCTTCTAATACATACCTATCGTAACCTTTAAATACAGTTATAATATTTCTTCTTTGAGAAATACTAATAACTATTTCGCCTGTTTGCTTAGCAGTTCTTTCAGCAGTTCTATGCCTTGTTCCAGTTTCAGTTGTTGAAATATCTGAAGATGGAATAAGTTGAGCATTTGCATACAAAATCTTTTTTAAATCTGCACTTAAAATAATAGCACCATCCATTTTAGCAAGCTCATATAACCTAGATGGAGTATAATCAATATTTAAGCTAAAACCACCATCAACAATATCTAAAACTTGTTTACTATCTCCTATAACAATAAGTGCACCAGTTTTAGCTTTTAAAATATTTTCCAATCCATGGCGTATAGGAGTTCCAGGTGCAATAAGTTTTAAAACTTCAGTAATCATATTTTTCTCCCTAAGTTCCCATTGGGGACGTTTCCAAATGGGGTATCTGTCCCTTTTGGGAAGTTTATTGTATTTTTTTCCGATTAAGAATATATTTTTATTCTATATATCCTTAATCGGATTTTATATTTATTATTTTAGTATTCTTAATGCTTCATCTATATTTTTCACACCTATTATATCTAATTTTAACTCATCTTTCAATAGTTTTTTGTTATTTTCTGGTATTATACATTTTTTAAATCCTAACTTTTCTGCTTCTTTTAATCTTTTTTCTATCATGTTTACGCTTCTTACTTCTCCTGTTAAGCCTACTTCTCCTATTGCTACTAAGTCTGTTGGTATACTTATATTTTTAAAGCTTGAAGCTACTGCAAGTATTATTCCTAAGTCTATTGCTGGCTCCTGAATTTTTATTCCACTTACTACATTTAGGTAAATATCTTGTGAACCTAGTGGCATTTTAGCTTTCTTTTCTAATACTGCCATTAAAAGTGTAAGTCTATTATAATCTACACCATTTGCAGCTCTTCTTGGCATTCCAAATACAGTTTGAGAAGTTAGTGCTTGAAGCTCTATCATAAGTGGCCTTGTTCCTTCTATACTTGCTACAATAACAGAGCCTGCTGGGTTATCGTCTCTTTCTGAAATGAGTATTGATGATGGATTTGAAATTTCTACCATTCCTTCATTTCTCATTTCAAACATTCCTATTTCATTTGTTGAACCAAACCTATTTTTTACGCCTCTTAGAACTCTATATGAAAAATATCTTTCTCCTTCTAAGTATAAAACAGTATCTACCATATGTTCTAAAACTCTTGGTCCTGCTATATTTCCTTCTTTTGTTACATGACCTATAATAATTGTTGTAATAGCTTGCTGTTTACAAATTTTCATAATTCTTGCAGTAATTTCTCTAACTTGACTAACTGTTCCTGCTGCTGAAGAAATTTCATCACTATACATTGTTTGAATAGAGTCTATAATAACCAATTTAGGTTTCATTTCTTCAATAGCCTGTGAAATAAGGTCAATATCAGTTTCCCCTAAAAACATTATATCATCATTTTTGATATTTAACCTATCTGCACGCATTTTAATTTGTTCAGCAGATTCCTCTCCTGAAACATATAATACTTTACCTTCACCCTTCATTTTGTTGCAAATTTGAAGAATTAAAGTAGATTTACCAATACCAGGCTCGCCACCGAAGTAGTACTAGTGAGCCTTTAACAATTCCTCCACCTAAAACTCTATCTAATTCACTAACACCAGTAGAAGTTCTAACAGCCTCTTTGCCTTCAACACTATTTAACTTAGAAGGTTTAGCACTTTTTGTTTTCTTATCACTTAAAAAACTTCCATCTGATGCTTTAGCTAACTTTTCCTCATAAAAGCTATTCCATTCATTACATGCTGGGCATTTACCAAGCCACTTTGCTGACTCATATCCACAGCTATTACATACAAACACTGTTTTTGTTTTAGCCATTTTTCTTATTTGTCCATTGGGGACGTTTCCTTTTGGGTAATCTGTCCCTTTTGGTACATCTCCTTTCCTATTCTTTCTATTGTTTTTCTGTTAATTCCTAATATTCTAGCTATTTGTACTTTTGTTATTCCTTCTATTTTTAGTATTTTATTAATAGCTTGTTTCTTATCTGCTGATTCATAATTTTGAATTTTTATTAAATTACATTCATTTGTTATTTCTTTAATTATTTTTATTGCTTCTTCATCTTGTAATTTATAAATCATTTCATAATTTTTATCATAATCTTGTTTTTTTTCATATATCTCATGAAATATTATAAAATTTTCTATATTATTATTAAATATATTCATAACTTGTTTAGGATTTATTAATTTAGGATTGTTTTTTATATATTCATAATAGCTTGTCCATAAATACTTCTTTATTCCTGCAATTTCTGGATTTTTATGAATATATCTAACTACATTTTTTAGGTAATTTTCATTTTCTATTGCATGACTTTTAAACCTATTCTCAAATAAATGGCCTATTCTTTCATATTTCTTATTGAAATAATTAGAATAGCTTATTGTTAAACTTTGTATTGCAGTTGATAAATTCCCATTTTCATCCTCTATAACCATATGAACATGGTTACTCATTAATGCATACGAATATATTTCAAGTTTGTATTTTTCCTTTACTCTTTTTATTTCTTTTCTAAATTTTCTGAAATCTTGTTTTTCTAAAAGTATATCTTGTTTATTTATTCCTCTTATTATTATATGATATACTTTTGATACTGATATTTTTCTTTTCATACGGGGCATTTAACTTCACCGTGCCTTTCCATATACTAGATTTGTTCCTTGCCCCTTAAGAACATACCAGAAATATATCATACTTTTATGTTAAATACTAGTATTTTTGACAAATTCATATTATATATTTTTTTAAGTGTACAAATAAAGTACCACTCCAATGATTCTGCTTAGAGTGGTCTTATTCTATTTAATAGTAAATTTTAATTAGTTGTGTCCCAAAAGGGACTATTCTAATTGAGACATTATGATAATATTTGTTTTATTTTATTTATTATCTTTTTAAATATATTTTTTTACTTTTGCCATTGATGTATTTGTATGTTCCAATACAATTTCATCTTCAGTTTTATATTTATTATTTTGTACTTGTTAAACTGCTTTTGATATTTCTATTTTTGCTTATTGTGATTCACTATTTGATTTTGTTTTGGAATCATATTTGGTATTCTTAATCCATTTTTTCTTCCTATATTTTTATTAATTCTTTCCATAATTACCAACTCTTTTAATATTACAAATTATATTTCCAATAAACTTTCCAATGCAATTATATACATTGCATGTGACCATCCTAAACCTATTACCCATTTTGCCCCCATTGTTTCATTATCTATTTGTTCTGCTAAGAAGCCATTATTTGTTGCTGTTTTTATTACAAATTCTATTTGTTTTCTTGCTTCTTCTAATTTTTGGTTTTCTATATTATATAATGCCATCCAAAGTGTTGATATTACCCATGGGTTGTTTCCACCTAAGTAGTTATCATTTTCAAACCTTATATATCCGCCTGTGTAAGTTCTTAAGTTTAGGTCTATTTTTTCTATTGTGTTTTTTACTATTTCGCTATTTTTATCTATCATTTCAAATGGTACTACTGCACCTAGCATGCTTATGTCTGTTATATTATCTTTATTACTTCTTTTAAGTGTTTTAGTGTTTTCGTCATAAAAATTATTTATACAATATTCTTTTATTTTCTCTGCGTTATTCTCTAGTTCTTCTATTCCTTCTACTATATTAAGTTCTCTTTTTATTTGAGCCATTGATTTAAATGCTGCATATATTGCACTTAGTGAGTATAAATGTATTCCTTCATTCATTTCCCATAAGTCGTAACTTTCATGTGTTATAAATCTTTCTTCACTGTTGCAGTTCCCAAAAGTGACAGACTTCTCATTAGGGACGTTTCTAAAAGGGAAGTTCTCAAAAGTGACAGATTTCCCATTAGGAAACGTCTCCAATGGGAACTTGGTTAGTGCTTCCGTTGCTTTCTGGCACATTTCGTGGGTTTGTTTTAGAAAGTTTTTGTCTTTTGTTACTTTGTAGTGTTCGTATACCCCATATATTATGCTTGCGGTTTCGTCTATTTGGTAGCCCCAGCATGGTGCTAGTCTTGCGTCTGTGTAGAAACGTTGTTCCCACATTCCGTTTTTGCTTTGGGTTTGTTTACTGAAGTTTGTGTAAAATTTTGTGGTTTGCTCTTGCATTTTTAGTATATCTAATGCTTTGCTCAAAAATACTGCGTCTCGTGGCCAGCAATATGAGTATCTCCCACTTTTTGTGCGTGCTTCGTCTATTTCTATTGCAGCTGATATTCCTCCTGTTTCTTCATTTGATAGTAGTGGAAATAGTAGTATGCTTCGTGCATATACTTTTCGCATTTCTAGGTATTTTTTGTATGTGTTTTCGTTTGTTTGTTCTTCTCCTGTGATAAGTTTTTGCCATTTTTCTTCTTTTGTAAATATTTGTAGTCCGTCATGATTTTTTACAAATTGTTCCCAATATTTTTTTGTGTTTTCTAGTTCTTCTTTTGTATCTGTTTTTCTTATTCTCTCTATTTCTTCTATTATCTTATCAAATTTATATTTTTCATTATTCTCATTTATATGAATAAATATTTCTATTTCTTTACTTTCTCCTGGTTTTAGCATTCCTATATCAAAACTTACTGCTGAATCGTTTGCCATTCCTATGTAGTCTTTATCGTGTAATATACCTGACTTTATATCTTCATCACTATTGTTTAGGCGATATGATAGTATTGGTGTCTTTGAAAAAATGCTAAATGTATAGTCGTGGCTATATTGCATTAATATATCGTTTTCTACTTTTGAGCCTACCATATTGTTATTGTTTGATAATAGTTTTGAATATATTAGAAAGTTTACATTTAGGTCTATTGTGTTTTCATTTGTAAATGTTAGTTTTTTTATTATGATATCTTTTTTAATTGGCACAAAGTCTGTTTGTAATATTGATAGGTTAAAGTATGTGTTTTTTATTTTTGTATTTATTATGTTTGTGTTTTGCGTGTAATATTGCTCATATTCATTGTTTATATCTTCATGTAAGTATATTATAGCTGAATCATTTACTTTTAAACCTGTATGGATAGTTTCTATAAACTGCCTATAATCTCTTGTAGGGTAAAAAAGCCTTAGCATTTCTCCCTTTTTACTAAAGCTTGCTACTATGTTTTTATTTCCTATTATTGCTTCATTGTAATATTTGTTTTCCATATTTTACTCCATTTTTTTATTAGAAGTTAGAAGTTGGATTCTTGGTAATTTCTTCGAAGTATCCCTCTTTTTCTCATCTTTTTCTTCTTTTCTTTAGTTGATTATACAGTCTGGGCTTTTTGCGTATATTAGTTTTTCTACTTCTTTTTTATATTTTCATCTTCTGTTTGTTCTAATTGTCCGTTATTTCCTTTTAGATATATAATTTCTTCTCTTGACATTTTGTCTTCTTGGATTCTTTGCGTTTATTTGTTCTTTTTTATTATTTAATTTATTACATATTTCTTTATTAAAAATTTAATATTAGATTTTTAGGGTATTGCTTTGAAGAGCGGGCGATTGCTAATCGCCCCCTACATCTATTTTATTGGTTTCCAAAAGTGACAGATACCCCACTTGTACCAAATATCCCAAAAGGAAACGTCCCAAATGTGAATTAACCTTCCACTATTCTTACAATTTGCTGTTCTAGTTCTTTTATTTTATCATTTAATTTTTCTATATCCCCATCGTTTGCATCTTCATTTAGCATTTCTTCTTTTACTATTGTGCTCATATCTTCTAGTTCTTCTTTTAGTGTTTGTATTCTTCCTAATACTTCTAAGCGTATATATTGTTTTTCGCGTTGTTTTGTTCCTTTTACTCTTCCTAATCTTTGTACTTCTTCATTTAGTTCATATTGTTCGCCATATTCTGGTATTATTACTGGTATTTCGATTGTTCCTTGTATTTCTTGTTTTAGTACCACTTGGCCTTCTGGCTCTCCATGTACTAAGAATACTGCTTTTGGTTTTGTTATAAATGAATATATGAAGTTTAGTAGCCATTCTTGGTCTGCATGGCCTGAGTACCCTTCTATATATTCTATTCTTGCATTTACGGCTATTTCTTCGCCAAATAGTTTTACTGTTTTTGCTCCATCTACTATTTTTCTTCCTAGGGTTCCTGGTGCTTGGTACCCTACAAATAGTATTGTACTGTTTGGATTCCAAAGGTTATGTTTTAAGTGATGTTTTATTCTTCCTACTTCACACATTCCACTAGCTGATATTATTATTGATGATTCGTTTTTTGCATTTAGCTCTTTTGATTCTTCTGCTGTTCTTGTGAACTGAAGCCCTGGAAATTCTAATGGGTTATCTCCGCTTCTCATTATTTCTTGTGTTTGTTCATCAAATAATTCCATATTATCTTTAAATATCTCTGTTGCAGATATTGCAAGAGGACTATCTACATATACTGGTACTCTCATTAAAGTTTCATATTTTTTTCTAAAATCCTCATCTTGTATTATTTCTTTTAATTGATTTAGTTCATATAGTATTTCTTGTGTTCTTCCTACTGCAAATGAAGGAATTACAACTGTTCCTCCTTTGTCTAAGGTTTCTGAAACTATCTTTAAAAATTCAGTTGCTTTATTTTCATCTCTATTATGAAGTCTTCCACCATAGGTTGATTCCATTACTAAATAGTCTGTATCTTCTATCATAGTTGGCTCAGATAATAATGGTATATCGTTATTTCCTAAATCACCTGTAAATACTGCCTTTGTTCTTTTTCCATTTTCGTATGCCCATATTTCAATAATAGCTGAGCCTAACATATGTCCTGCATCATTGAAACGTACATGTATATTTTCATCTATATCTATTATGTCATCATATTTTACTGGGCAAAATACTTCTAAACTCTTTAGTGCTTCTTCTGCTGTATAAAGTGGTGGAATTGGGTCCAAGCCTTTTCTTACTCTTTTCTTATTTTTCCACTCAATTTCCATTTCTTGAATGTGTCCGACTGTCTGGTAACATTATAGAACATAAATCACAAGTTGCTTTTGTAGCATATATAGGTTTTCTAAAACCTTCATTATATAGTTTTGGTATTCTTCCTGAGTGGTCTATGTGTGCATGAGTAAGTAGCATGAAATCTAATTCATTTACATCGAATGCAAAAGGTGATGAATTCTCCCATTCATCTTGCGCTGCACCTTGATACATTCCACAATCAACCAAAAACTTTTTACCTGCCGCTTCTACTAAAAAGTTAGAGCCAGTAACAGTTTTAGTTGCTCCTAAAAAAGTAATTTTCATAAAAATTCTTCCTTTCCAAAAGGGACGCCCCTTTTTCGAAAATTTTTGCTAAAAGGGACAACCTTTTAACAAATTATATTAATTTGTTTATGTTTATTTTTAATACTATTTTGAAGGAGTGTCCGTTTTAGCAATTTTTTTTAAAAAAGGACGTCCCTTTTGGCTGATTTATTGCCATATTTTTATTTTTTTGTTTAGTTTTACGCTTAGTTCGGTTTTCTCGGTTATTTGGATTTGCTTTGTTTCATCGTGCGTGTTTCCGTCATATATGTTTAGGGTTAGTATTCCTTTTGTATATTTCAGTGTGTATACGGTTTCACTTAAGTCTATTATTTTGCTTGTAAATATCTGTTTTAATATTTGATAATTTGTTTCTTCATCTTCACTAAATTTTGTTAGTATTTTTTGTTCACATACTTTTTTTATTAGTTTTCTTTCTATTTCCCCAGTTTCTTTTGTTACTATTGGTGGTATTAGTTTGTAGTATCTTAATTCGTATATTATTTTTTCTATTTGACTTTTTTCATTTGCTTTTTCTATCTTTTCTAATATGCATTCTAAAAATATTTCTTCTAATTCTTTTAGTAGTCTTACTGTGTTTTTATTACTCATTTCTTCTATTTGTATATGTTCATAGAATTCTAACTTTTCTTGCATGGTTCTTTTTATTTCTATAAATTGCTCGGGTTCCATTTTTGTATTTATGTTTTTTATTTCTTTTAATAGTTTTTCTCTTTGCTTTTTATACATTAATTTGAAATGACTTACACTAAATATTTTTTCTTTATTTGGAAGCTTTTTGTTTGTGTTTTCATATTGTTCTTTTAATGCTTTTTCATCGTTTAATATTGTATCTATATCTTTTATTTGTTTAGTTATTTTTTTCTTTTGAAGTGATAATTCTTCTAAAAATGTTTTGTTGTTTTTCATTTTTTGTAATTCTTCATTTATTTTTGCTATTTCTTTACTTATTTTTTCTTTATATTCTTTATCACTTTTTGAATTTTCTAGTATGATTATTTGTATTAAACTTTCAAAGAATTTTTTTGTTTTTTCTTTTCCATATAATTTATAAAATCTTGTTACTATTTCTTCTACATAGTCTTTTTGTTCTTGCATTTCTTTTTTGGTTATTCCATAGTTTTCGTTATATTTACTACTAAGTATTACATTACTAGGAATTTCTTCTGTTTCTTCGCTTTTTCTGTTGTTTACCCAAGTGTCTATTATTTTGCTTCCTACTAATATTATTAATAATTGATATACTTTATTATATATTATATTTTTCATTTCAATTGTTGTTATATCCCATGACCAGCCATTGAAGTCTCTTATTACTTCTAATGAGTTCATATTGTTTCCTACTTTTAGTAGTTCTTTTATTGGCTTTTCTATTAGTTCGTATTTTTCATTTAGTTGTATGTCTTGTTGCCTCATTTGCAGAATTGCATCTAATATACTTTTTTCGTTTTGAAAAGTTTTTATTTTTTTATTTTCTTTGTCTACTATACAATTTATATTGTTTTCATATAGATTTTTCCCCTCTTCTGAAAGTGGTTTTATTATTTCTATTTCGCCACATTTTTCTTTTATTGTTTCTAATATTTCTTCTGCAAATTGCTTTTTTTCACATACATTTACCTTTACTTTTTTGTAGTCTTCATAAGCATTTTCAATTTTATATAGCATGCTTAAAAGAAGGTTTTTTACATCACTTGAAAAAGCCTTCTTTTCTAGTATTATTTCTAATTCGTTATTATAGTCTTTTATTATTTTTGAAAAAATATCTTTTGGCATTTTTTCTTACCTTTCTTTTGTGTATTAGAAATTTAGTATTCTTCTTGGTTTGAATTTAGTGCTCCTATTTTCTTTATTGTGTCCATTGCTTTTGCTACTTCTGAGACTGGTTCAGCTGGGGTGCTTACTTGTGTTGTTCCCATTTTTAGTTCTTGCCATCTTTCTTTGCTCATTAGCACTTCGCGTGGTTTACTTCCTTGGTAACCTGATATTATTCCTCTTTCTTCCATTTGGTCTATTATTCTTCCTGCTCTTGCATAGCCTACTTTGAATCTTCTTTGAATAAATGATGTTGAGGCTTGTCCTGTTTCTACTACCACTTCTATTGCGTCCATTAGGAATGGGTCGGTGTCATCTTCGGAAGCTTCTTCTACCATTTCTCTATCTGATTTATTTGCATTTTCTATGCTTTCTATTATATCTTCATTATATTTTGGTTCACCTTCTGTTTTTACGAAGTCTACTATTTTTTCTACTTCGCTATCTGATACGAAGGCTCCTTGTATTCTTACTGGTTTTGGTGCTCCTGCTGGGTAGAATAGCATGTCTCCTTTTCCTAGTAGTTTTTCTGCTCCTACCATGTCTAGTATTGTTCTTGAGTCTACTTGTGATGATACTGCAAATGCTATTCTTGATGGTATGTTTGCTTTAATTAGACCTGTTATTACATCTACTGATGGTCTTTGTGTCGCTATTACTAAGTGCATTCCTGCAGCTCTTGCTTTTTGTGCTAGTCTACATATTGCATCTTCTACGTCATTTTTTGCTACCATCATTAAGTCTGCAAGCTCATCTATTATTATTACTATGTGTGGAAGTGTTCCTATTTCACTTTCTTTTTTTACTGCTTCATTATATCCTTTTAGGTCTCTTACACCTTTGGCTGCAAATGTGGCATACCTATTTTCCATTTCCTGTACTGCCCATGCTAATGCCCCTGCTGCTTTTCTTGGGTCTGTTACTACTGGTATTAGTAAGTGTGGTATACCATTATATACTGATAGTTCTACTATTTTTGGGTCTACCATTACTAGTTTTACTTCACTTGGCTTTGCTTTATATATTATACTTGATATTAATGTGTTTATACATACTGACTTTCCTGAGCCTGTTGCTCCTGCTATCATTACATGTGGCATTTTTGCTATATCTGTTATTATTTCTTCTCCTGCAACGTCTTTTCCTAATGCAAATGCTAATTTTGATTTATGTGATGCAAATTTTTCAGTATCTACTATATCTCTAAAGTGAACCACTTCATTTTCTTTATTTGGTATTTCTATTCCTACTGCTTGTTTCCCTGGTATTGGTGCTTCTATTCTTATGCTTTCTGCTGCTAGGTTTAGAGCTATATCATCTGCTAAGTTTGCTATTTTACTAACACGTACACCTTCTGCTGGTTTTAATTCATATCTTGTTATTGCTGGTCCTACTGACACATTTTCTACCTTAGCTGATACTCCAAAACTATATAGAGTTTTTTGAAGTTTTGTTGCTGTGTCTGTTACTGCTTTTTTTCCACCCTTTATTCCTTTTGTTTCTCCTTGGCTTAAAAGTTCTATTGGTGGAAATTCGTAGTTGTCTTCTTCTATTATTTTTGTGTGTTCTAAATTTAACACTTCTTTTACTTTTTCTTCTTTTGTTTCTACTTCTTGTTTAAATAAGTTGTTTTCAATAACATTTGGTTTAAAAGGTTCATTTTCTAAACCTAGAGGTATTAGGTCATCTTTATCATGATTATATTTTTTTATTTTTTTATTATCTTCTAAACCATTTAAGTTTATTGTTAATTGATTTTCATCAATTTCCATAGCTTTTCTTTTTGCTTCTTCTCTTTCGCGAATTCTTCTTTCTCTTGCTGTTTCTTTTCTTGTTTCTACTTGTGCTACATTATTTAACTTTGCTTCTTTTCTTTCTTTTTTCCTATCTCTTTTCTTTTCTTCTCTTCTTTCTTCTAGATTATCTACTGCATTTGCTATTAACTCTGATGGCTTTATTGCAAACATAAATATTACTACTACTACTGCTACACCAATTGTTAATATTACAGTTCCTAGTGAACCTATTAGGTTAATTAGTGGTACTGCAAGTGCTGTTCCGAATTACTCCTCCTCCTATATCCCTTTCTCCTAAATAATAGGCTTGTTCTATTATTTTTGTTATATCTTTAGAAATGTTAATATGCCCTGCTGATATTTGGAATACACTAAGCATTATTGCAATACATGCTAAAAATATTGTGTATTGTAATAATTTTGTTGATAAATATTGTCTTTCTTTATGTGCCCCAATATATATTGCTATTGCAAATATTCCAATTGGCACTATGTATTTTATTATTCCCATTATTCCACCTAAGGCTGGGCTTAAATGTTCACCTATAAAACCTGATTTCATATATATTAATACTGCAAGTAGAATACTTATTATTATCATTGATACTACTGCTACATCTACACTTACTTTTTTTTGTTTTTTTCTACCTCTTTTGGCCATTTTCGAGCTTTCCTTTCGTTTTTATAATAATCCCATTTTTATAGGTTAATTCTATCATTAGTGTGTTTTATTTGCAAGGAAAATAGGCAAATTTATGATTATTTTTCACATTAAAAAAGAGTAATTTTTCGCATTACTCTTTTTGTTATTTGCAATATTTAATTTTCTTTTATCTTTACAATTATGTCTTCACTTGTTAATTTAAAATATTTTAACAGTTCTTCTGCTTTTCCTGATTTTCCAAATTGGTCGTTTATCCCCATTCTTGTTACTTTGCATGGATATTCTTCTGCTAATACTTCACATACTGCTGAGCCTAATCCTCCAATAATACTATGGTCTTCTATTGTTATTATTTTTTTCGTCTCTTTTGCACATTTTACTATCATTTCTTTATCTATTGGTTTTATTGTATGAACATCTATTACGCGCACATTTATTCCTTGTTTTTCTAGTTCTTCTTTTGCTTTTATAGCTTCACATACTACATCTCCTGTAGCTATTATGCTAGCATCTGTTCCTTCTCCTATTTGAACTGCTTTTCCTATTTCAAATTTCTGTGCTTCGTTATATATAATAGGTGTTGCCATTCTTGATAACCTCAAGTATACTGGTCCTTTTATTTTTGATATTTCTTCTACTGCCCATTTTGTTTGTACATCATCTGAAGCCACAATAACTGTCATGTTTGGAAGTGTTCTCATCATCGAAATGTCTTCTAACATTTGGTGTGTTGCTCCATCTTCTCCTACTGTTATTCCTGCGTGTGTAGCACATATTTTTACATTTAAGTTTGGATAACATATGCTATTTCGTATCTGGTCATATGCTCTTCCTGCTGCAAATACTGCAAATGTGCTTGCATATGGAATTTTCCCGACAAGTAGCAAATCCTGCTGCTGTACTTATCATATCTTGCTCTGATATTCCCATTTCAAAAAATCTTTCTGGATTCTCTTTTGCAAATATACTTGTTTTTGTCGCAGTTGAAAGGTCTGCATCTAATACAACTACATTTTTATTTTCTTTTCCTAGCTTTGCTAGGGCTTCACCATAACTTTGGCGAGTTGGTATTTTTATGGTTTCGTTCATTATTTTTTCACCTCTTTCAATTCTTCAATCGCCTCATTATATTCTTCTTCACTAGGTGCTTTTCCATGCCAACCCGCCTCATTTTCCATAAATGATACGCCTTTTCCTTTTGTTGTTTTTGCTATTATTGCTGTTGGTTTTCCTTTTGTTAGTTTAGCTGTATTGAAGGCATTTATTATTTGTTCTATGTTATTTCCATCTATTACTATAGTATTAAAACCAAAAGCCTTAAATTTTCCTTCTATGTTATCTAATCCTTTTACATTTTCTATGTTTCCATCTATTTGTAAATTATTGTTATCTACTATTACACATAAGTTATCTAATTTGTATTTGTATGATGTCATTGCTGCTTCCCAAACTTGGCCTTCCTCTATTTCCCCATCTCCTAAAAGACAATATACTCTAAATCCATCATGATTTAGTTTTGAAGTTAGGGCCATTCCATTAGCAGCAGATAGACCTTGACCTAATGAGCCTGTTGTCATGTCTACTCCTAGTACTTTGTTCATATCTGGATGCCCTTGCAAATTTCCTCTTACACTTCTAAATTCTTTTAATTTTTCTTTTTCAAAATATCCTCTTTCTGAAAGTACTGCATATAATGCAGGTGAACAATGACCTTTTGATAAAATAAATCTATCTCTTAATGGTGAGTTTGGATTTTTTTCGTCAATATTCATTTGGTTAAAATATAAAACAGTTAATATATCTGCACATGAAAGTGAGCCCCCTGGATGGCCTGATTTTGCAATATATACTTGTTTTATTATGCTTTTTCTTACTTCATTAGAAATTCTTTCTAACTCTTTTACATCTGTAATTTTCAAAATACTTTTCTCCTTTTCTATATTCTTAAGAAAGTTGCACATGTTAGTGGTAAATTTCCTAAAAATATGGTATGGAAGAATACAATTTTCTTATGTGGCTTTTTCACTTAGAAAAGTGCATTCTTGTTTTTTATTTATATTGTATATTATTTTCTTTTTATATTCAATAATTTTTATATAATATTCATAATTTTATTTTGATACTTTTATAATATTTTATAAAATAACAATTGTCTCAAAAGGGACAGATTACCCAAAGGGAAACGTCCCCAATGGACACTAATAATAATTTAATGGATTCACATACTCACCATCTATTCGTATTCCTAAATGTAGGTGTGCTCCTGTGGTTGCTCCATTTGTTGGATTTCCATTACTATCTTTATATTGGTTTCCGCACTACTCCATATACATTTTTTGGGCCTACATAGCCGTATTACTTGGCCTTGCAAAACTTCTTGTCCTATATTTACTATATAATTTGGTGATACATGACAATAAGTTATTTTCATGTTATCTTTGGATAGTGTTATTGTGTATCCACCTCCTCCCAGAAAACCTAGATACGTTATTGTACCACTTACTACTGCTATTAGCTTACTTCCTTCTGGTGCTCCTATATCTATTCCTTTATGATATGAAGATGCACCTACTGTAGGAGATGTTCGTTTTCCAAAATATGAATTTATCTTTGTATATCCTGGACTAGGCCACACAAAACCGTAAGCTACTTATTTGTATATTTTCTATTGAATTCAAATCATAATTTAATATAATTTCTCCTGATATAGTAGGCGTAAAAAAACATGAAATTACTAAAATCATAATAATTAAACTAAAAATTATATAATAAAACGGCTTAAAAAAAGAGCTACACATAAAGATTCCTCCTTAATGATAAGCCCCTATATTTATTTCTTAAATGCAAAAAATTTACTTATAAAGAAATTTAATACAATAACAAATACTGTTATTATACATTTACTTATAATTTCTGGTATTGGTAATTTAAACATTAAATAACAACCTACAAATTCAACAACCATAGTAAATGCTCTACCAGCTATAAACTTTATAAATTCTTTTGTTTTTTCCTTTATTTTTTTTGCCTGTGAATGAAAAACTAAATCTTTATTTGTTATATAAGCAAATAATACTGCTAGTATTATTGCTATAACATTTGATATGTTTTCATTCCATTTTAAAATTTTCGTCATTAAAGCAAATGTTCCTATATTTACAATTGTCGTCAACAACCCAAATATTGCATAAAATATTACTTCTTTTGTACATACTTTTTTTATTAGTTCTTTTACTTTTTCCATTTTTTATACCTACCATATATTACATTTTTATATTAATAAAGCTAGAAAACATACATTTTCTAGCCCCTTATTTTTATGGCAGGGGTAGTAGGATTCGAACCCACACAGGCGGTTTTGGAGACCGATGTGCTACCATTAACACTATACCCCTATTACTAATACTTAATTATATTAACATACTTTATTAATATATGCAAGTCTAATTTAAAATAAAAAAAAATTATTTTTGTGTCCATTGGGGACAGATTACCCAAATGGAAACGTCCCCAATGGACACAAAATTTTATTTTATATACAATATGCTTCTAAATGCTATTAGTTCTGATACTTCTTCTGCTCCTTTTGCCAAATATGAACTTGCAACATTTTCTTCATTTTCGTAATTTCCTCCTCTTGCTGTACATGGCTTTCCTGTTTCTATTGAGGTCTCTGTTGTCCATTCTGAGTAGTTTCCTGATAAATCATATATATTACACTTGACATCTTGAGTTTCTCCTGTTAGTTTTGCTTCTTTTGTTCCTATATTTCCTAGTTTACCTACACTATAATTTGGACTTTCTGAATATTTTTGAATAAATACAAGTGTTGTATCCCAAGCTAAACTATTTACTAAATCACTTTCTACTCCATATTCTTCAGAATATGTATTTTGGCATAAAGTAGTTGCCTCTGTTTGCTTTATATTATTCCAAATTACCCCTTCTTCTGATGGTGAATTACCTGTTACTAAACTTGCAAGTTTAGTTGTTTTAACAGACTTTACTTTTCCATTTTCTCCATAACTTGCCTCATATCTTGCTATATAATATCCGCCATTTTGCTCTACACTTTCTATAAATCGGTTAATATCTTTTGCTATTTTATTTCCATATGGCAACGAATATACTGCTCCTACCATATCTTGTTCCACATAACTATTATATTTTGTATCTGCACTTACCTTGTTTTCTGTTCCATCTTCATTAAATATATATCTACTTAATGTCACTATTTCACCATCTACTGGAACCCATACATATTGATTTGCTTTTTCATCTTCTATAACTAAACCACTTTTATATCCTTCTTTTGTTCCCCATTTTGCAGTCTCTAGAATTGTATCATCTCCTGAAGTTCTATCTACCGCTCTAAATCCTTTTGGTATTATAGGGTTTGAGTAGTTAGGTTCTCCACCATTTATTGTACTATTTTTATCTGCTATAATACTAATTTGTACAGTTGGATATGTTACTTTTATTTCAAATGATTTTGTTATTTGTTCATTTTCTTTTAAAGTTGCTACTATGTTTGTTATTCCATAGCTTACACCTGTAACAGTTCCATTTTCATCTACTGTTGCTATTTCTTGGTTTTGTGAACTCCAATTTACTCCATTAGTTTCTACAAAGCTTGGTATTAATTTAAAATCTAGTTTTGTAGTTTCTCCTATTTCTATACTATTTTCTCCTGATAATTCTATTTCAGATATCTGAAATTCATTACTTATTTTGCTTTGGTCTCCTACTAATGTATAATATATTTTTTTATCAAATTTTACACCTTTAGGATAATATATGACATGTGATTCTTCATTTATAATATAAATATCTAATAAATCTGATATTTCTCCTTCTACTTGTTTTGCTTTTTCAAAATCTTTTCCATAATTTAGTTCTATTCCTTCTAATTTATCTAAGTCAATAACATAATAATTTTCATTATCATTTTCTTTTTTTTCTAACATTCCTACATTTGTATATTTATTTAATATAGGAATTTCTTTATTTTTTGAATAATAAATTTCTATTTTTTCTTGAAGTCTTTGCAAATCTGTATCTAAATTTGTTTTTTTTGTTCTTTCAATATAATCATTTGCATTTATACTTATTGTAAATGATAATATTAGCATTACTACTATTGTAATTACTAAAGTAATTAGAGTTATACCATTATTTGATTTTAGATGTTTTTGCATATTATTTTCCTTTCTATTATTGAATAAAGGCACTTTAAAAAGTGCCTTATTTTTTATATATCTTCATTGTTCACATCTTTTAATAATTCTAGTTGTGAAATTAGTAATGCTTCCATTTTTGCTTTATATACATCAAATTGTTTCTTTAAATCTTCTAATTCTTTTTTCTTCATAAGAATTTCTTGTCCTAAATCTTCAACTGATTTTTTTGCATTACCTTCTGCTTCTTTAATTATTTGTTCTGCTTGTTGTCTAGCAACTTCTTTTACTTCTTCTGCTGTATTTTGTGCCATTACTAGTGTACTTTGAAGAGTTCCTTCTATTGTTTTGTAGTGTGCTAAACTAGCTTCTAAATCTTCTACTTTTGATTTTAATTCTGCATTTTCTTTAAATGATTTTTCATAATCTAATGTTAAGTCATCTAAAAATTCATCTACTTCTTCTACACTATATCCATTCATCATTTGTTTAGCAAATTTTTTATTTTCAATTTCTAATGGTGTTATCATTTTTACTCCTCCAAACTACTAGATATTATAATTGTGAATTTTTTAGCCATGAAACAGATAATTTATTTTTTATCTCTTCTCTTGCCATTTCATTTGTAATATCATAGTTATATGGTGCAATTAAAAATATTGAGTTTGAAACTTTTTGTATATGTCCATCTAAAGCTTGTACTGCTCCACTTACAACATCTACAATACGTCTTGCAATATCCTTATTTACATATTCTAAATTTACTATTATAGATTTTTTCTCTTTTAGTAAATTACATATAGCTTCTGATTGTTCAAAAGTTGTTGGTTGTGATATTACCATTTTTATTTGATTTGTTTGTGGCATATTTACAACCTTGCTTGAACGTCTATTCCAAAAGTTTCTATTTTCTTCAACTTCTTCTTCATCATCTTCTAATTCTTCATATTCTTCTTCATCGTATTCTTCCTCTGCTGTGTCAACTCCAAATAAGTCTAACACTTTGTTCATTATAGCTCCTGACATTTTATACCTCCTAAAATTTATGGCGATTTGCTTTATTGTATATAGTATCTATCTTTTTGGCTTACTTGTCAATACTTTTTAAGTATTGTAATTTTTATTTAATATCTTTGTAATATTCTCGTAATATTTTATTATTTATTTAAAACTAAAAGGTTTAACTTAATTTTTAAGTTAAACCTTTTGATTTTATTGTTTATCATTTTCATCAAATGCATCTCCACATTCTGGACAGAATTTTGGAGGAACTGTTTTATCTTGTGGTTCCCAACCACATTTATTGCATTTATATGTTGCTGGTTTTTTACTTCCGCATTCAGTACAGAATTTTCCTGTATTCTTTTCACCACATTTACATATCCATTCTTTTGAAGGTTGTTCTTTATTTTCTGATTTTGATTCTTCTTGGTTAGAGTTTGAGGCAACTCCCCCTATTTCTTCATTCTCATTTTGTTTTACAGTTTCTTTTTCCATTGCAAATAAAGTGTTTGCATCTATTCCTCCTGTTTTGCTTGCCATGTTCATTCCTGCAAATGCAAACATTGGCCCAGTAGCTGTATTTGAAGCTGCATTTTTCATTGCTTCTGCTTGTGCTTCTACTATTGTTGCTGCTGCCATTTTAGGGTTTCCTATAACTGCTCTTCTTTGAAGCTCTTTAATCATATTTTCATCTTCTTCAGATGCATTTACTGAATTTACTCCTATTGAAACAATTTCTATTCCTCTTGTTTCTTGCCATTTACGTGATAATACTTCATTTAATGCTTCTGCAAATTCCATTGTATGACCTGGAAGGCTACTATACCTTACTCCCATTTCTGATACTTTTGCAAATGCTGGTTGAAGTGCTGTTAAAAGTTCTGTTTTTAATTGGCTTTCTATTGTTTCTTTTACATATCTATCTTGTACGTTTCCACATACATTTGTATAGAATAACATTGGATCTACTATTTTGTATGAATATTCTCCATTACAACGAATAGCTATATCTACATCTAAACCGATATTTTTATCTACTACTCTAAAAGGTACTGGGCTCGGTGTTCCATATTTGTTTCCTACTATTTCTTTTGTGTTAAAATAGTATACTCTTTGGTCATTTGCTGCTCCTCCACCAGTTACAAAACGTTTTCCCATTGTTTTGAAAGTATTTACTATTCCTTTTCCTAAGCCTCCTACAAAAATACTTGGCTCTGTTTCGTTATTATATATAAATTCTCCTGCTTCTGCACAAAGGTCAACTACTTTTCCTTGTTCTACTATTATCATACATTGCCCTTCATTTACTGCTATAACTGAACCATCTGAAATTATATTGTCTGTTCCTTTTGTATTTGAGCTCCCCTGCGTTACTCTTTTCTTTCCTTTTACTACTAAAACATTTGCTTCTAAGCTATCACAATAAAAGTACTCCTTCCATTGGTCTGCTAAAGTTGTTTTTATAGCTTCACTACCTGCCTTTATTAATCCCATATTATCTCTTCCTTTCATATTTTGTTAATTATATATTAACAAATATATTTCAAATAATCAACTTGTTTTATATTTTTTCTATTTCTTCTTTTGTCAATTGTGTTATTTCCATTATTGTATTTACATCCATATTTTTAGTTTTTATTCTTTCAGCTATTTCTAATTGATTTTTCTTTTCTCATTCTTTTATTCCTTCTTCTTTTCCACTCATTTCTCCCTTTTCTAATCCTGCTGCATATATTGCTTTTTCGTCAATTATAGCTTTTTGCCTTAAAAATGCAAGTCTTTCTAATTTCTCCTTTATAAGTTTATTTTCTATGTAGCATATTTGTACTTTATATACTAAATAAGCCTTCTTCTTTATTTTTTTATTTTTAATTTAATTTGTTTTTTCTGTAGATTAAAAATCTATGAATTAATTTTAATAGTTTTGAATAAAATTCTTTATAAAATTGCGAAGCACTAAATGTGCTAATAGAATATATTATTTATATCACATTTTATGCCTGTTGCAAGCATAAAATTTACACCAACTTGACTTTTTATGTTAAATACTATATAATATATTTATATATGTAGTTGAAGGTACTTTTACTATAATCAATTTAAGGAGGACTTTTATATGAAAAAAGAAGTAATTATTGTACCAAAAGACAAATGTCCATTGGATGCTCTTGCAGAAATGAAAGAACAAACTTATGGAGTTGGAATACTTTTTAGTGTTATTGCATTAAATAAGTTGATGTCAACTGTTGACCGGTGCGAAGAATTAGATGATTCTGCATATCTTCTTTCTTGGAATGCTACTGAAAAATTCCTGAAAACGACTATTGTCGTTGTAAGCGAACCTTCAGAGATTCCTCATGTTACTCAGTACAGAGCAGTTTTCATTAATGCAGATGACATCTGTTTTCGGAGTCAGTGGGATGATAGGACTGTCGATTATTTTCTCACAATGGAAGAATGATTTGTTTACAAAACAGAGCCAAATGTTAATTTACATTGGCTCTGTTTTTTTATATGAAATTTGATAGTTTAAAATCAAATTAAATTTTTTGTTCATATTTTTCTTTTTTTCAAGTTAAAGGTTTAAACTTGAAAATTATATTTATTTAATTTACTTCGAAGTATTCACCCTAAATTAGACTTCTATTTAAAGTACTTACTAGTTTCCTCCAACTTATCAAATTCATTTTGCCTTAAAACTTCATATACTACAATTGCTACTGAATTTGACAAATTCAAGCTTCTTAGTGTTGGTAGCATTGGTATTCTTATTGTTTTTTCTATGTATTTTTGTAGAATATCTTCTGGAAGTCCTTTTGTTTCTTTTCCGAAATAATAAGAATACTTCATCTAGGTTAGAATAATTTTCTTCTGAATAAGATGTTTGACCTTTTGTTGTTACGAAAAACATGCTGTTTTCTTCTGGTTTATATTTTTCTAAAAATGCTTTAAATGATTTATGATTTTCTATTTCTAGCTTATCCCAATAATCTAGTCCTGCTCTTTTTAAGGTTTTATCTGTTATTTCAAAACCTAGTGGTTCTACTAAGTGTAATTTTGCCCCTGTTGCTGCACATGTTCTTGCTATATTTCCTGTGTTTTGTGGTATTTCTGGTTCTACCATTACTATGTTTATTTTCATTTTTCTATCCTTCCTATTTTCTACTATTAATTATATTTTGGCATATTGATTATGTCCTACTATGTATTCCTACAAATGGTGCCCCTACCTTTTCCACACTCTATGTATATTTTCTTTTTCCTTTTCTTTTAAGCATTTAAACATATCTATGTCTAGTCTATTGCATACAGATGCTAGTACATATAAGCAGTCAGATACTTCACTTTCTATTGAGTCATAGCTGTATTGTTTATTTACATCAGTACTCATATTTGTTGCATTTTTTCTGATTGATTTTGCAAGCTCTCCTATTTCTTCTGTTAATAATAACATTCTTTCTTCAATAGGTTGGTCTTCAAAGCCTCTTACTGTATTTACTGCTTTTATATATTGTTGCACCTTTCTTAAACTATCTGTTTCTTGCAAGTTTTTCCATAGTGCTTGTTGCTTATTTTGTTTATTTTTGTCCTCTATTTCATTATTATTTTCTTCTTCAACTTCTATTAAATATAATTTTTCTTCAAATCCACCTTTTTTAGCTTTCTTTTCTAAACGTACTTTTTCTATTTCTTCACTTTCAAAATTATAACTTTTCTTAATTGCCTCTATTACTTCTATTAAGTCTGCCATTTCTTCTGTGTTATGGGCTGCTATAAATTCGTTTGCTTCTTCTAATAATTTCTTATCTAATTCTTTTTTATATTCTTCTTCTTTTAATACATAATAATGGCATCTTTTTCCTAATGCTTCTATATTTTGTGGTATTTTATCTCTTACTAATTTGTTATATTTATATATCATTTCTTTTTCCTCCATGCTTGCATTATATTCTATAAAAATAAAAAAGTCAATATTTTTACGAATTTTTGTTTGACATTTTAAATGGATTATGTTATATTATTCATACAAACATTTGAGCGTAAAAAAGAGGTGTTTTTATGGATATATTAGAAAAGCTTACAATACTAGCAGATTCTGCTAAATATGATGCTTCTTGTAGTTCTTCTGGAAGCAGACGTACAAATACAAAAGAAGGAATTGGAAATGGAGATGTTTCTGGTATCTGTCATAGTTGGGGTGCAGATGGCAGGTGCATTTCTCTTCTTAAAATTCTTATGAGTAATGCTTGTATTTATGATTGTAAGTATTGTATTAATAGGTGTAGCAATAATGTTAAAAGAGCTACTTTTACTCCAAGGGAAATTGCTGATTTAACAATTGAGTTTTATAAACGTAATTATATAGAAGGGTTATTTTTAAGTTCTGCTGTTATAAAAAATCCTGATTTTACTATGGAAAGATTATATGAAACTGTACTTATTTTAAGAAAAGAATATAAATTCAATCGGCTATATTCATGTGAAAACTATTCCACGGTTCAAGTAAAGAACTTATTGATAAATTAGGAATTTTAGTTGATAGAACTAGTATTAATATTGAACTGCCTTCTAATGATAGTTTAAAATTACTAGCTCCCCAAAAAGAAAAAGCTGGTATTGTTACTCCAATGAAGTATATTTCACAAAATATTGCAATTTCTAAACAAGAAAAGTCAATATATAAAGAAAAATTTGTACCTGCTGGGCAAACTACTCAATTAATTGTGGGGGCAACTCCCGAAACAGACCTAAAAATTATGAAATTGTCTGAAAGTTTATATAATAACTTAAATTTAAAACGTGTATATTACTCAGCTTATGTTTCAGTTAATAATGATGAAAACTTGCCTACTTTAGAGGCTCCACCTCTTCTTCGTGAAAATAGATTATACCAAGCAGATTGGCTTTTACGTTTTTATGGTTTTAAAATTGATGATTTATTAGATGAAAGTCACCCTAATTTTCATACTTTATTAGACCCTAAGTGTGACTGGGCGCTCCGCCATTTAGAGAACTTCCCTGTTGAGATAAATAAAGCAGACTATAATACACTTTTAAAAGTTCCTGGTATTGGAGTTATTTCAGCCAAACGTATTATTACTGCTAGAAGAGAATTTAATTTAAACTTTGAGAACTTAAAAAAACTTGGAATTGTACTTAAACGTGCTCGTTATTTTATTACATGTGATGGAAAATATTTTGACCCTATTAAAAGCTTTAATCAGAGCTTTATTTCTGAAAACTTGCTTTTTCTAGAAAGATTATCCACACATTCTTCAAGCTATGTGCAAACTTCCCTATTTGATACTCTGCCTAAAGCACAAGAACTTTCTTATAATTTTGATAGACTCTTGCCAACAAAGGAGGACAAACAAAAATGTTTAACTGGAATGTTATAAATAAAACTTATGTATATGATGGCACTTTTGAAGGTATTCTTAGTATGGCTTTTGATTGTTATATTAAAAAAATAATTCCTTTTAAAATTATTTCTAAAAATAACTTAGAAATTAATTTTTTGGATACTATACAAGATGTAAAAACAGATACTGTAAAGGCTAAAAGAATTTTTGATGGAATTCATAAAAATATTTCTTATGATACTTTATATAATAGTTATTATGCTTTTCTATCTGATGGTAAAGAAAAAGAACTAAATATACTAAAATATATTCTAAATGGTTTTGTAATTGGTCCTAAAATAAATACAATGCTTTCTTTAGACTTTGTTTTTGCGGTATGTTCTATGCGTAAAAGAATGTTAGGAGAAGCTCATCGATTTAAACGGTTTACTTCGTTTTTCTAAAATTGGTAATAATCTATTTTATGCATCCATTCATCCAGATAATAATATACTAGAAAATCTAGGTCAGCATTTTATAAGAAGATTACCTACACAAAATTTTATTATACATGATAAAAATAGAAATGTTGTATTTTTATATAATACTAAAGAATATAAAATTGTTGATAGCTCTTCTATTAATATTCCTAATATCTCAGAAAATGAAAGAAAATATCAAAAATTATGGACAGCATTTTTTAAAACAATTGCTATTAAAGAAAGGAGTAATTCAAGACTTCAAATGCAATATATGCCTAAAAAGTATTGGGATGATCTAGTTGAATTACAATAATAATTAATATGTAAATTTTTACTTTATACATATTATTTTTTAAAAAATACTTATTGAGAAATTAATACTTTTATTATTTTGTTTAACTTATTATTTAATATTAATATATAGTTATCTGTTAGTATACTACTATTCATGCTATATTTACAAAAAAAGATGGAGGGTTATAATGGCAGTAGACTTTGAAATAATAGGTAAAAGATTAAAACAAGCAAGAAAAGATGTAAAATTAACACAAGAAAATTTAGCAGAGAAAATGGATGTTTCTGTTGCATATTTAAGTAAAGTTGAAACTGGTAAAATACATATAAATTTAGAAAGACTTGCAGAAATTTGTGGACTTTTAGGTGTTACTGAAGGTCAAATATTAAATGGCGTTTCTAGTAATTCACAAGATTACTTAGATATAGAATTTTATAAACTATTAAAAAGTTGTTCTATTGAAAATCAAAAATTAGTTTATGACATTACTAAATTAATAGCAAATAAAGAGATATAAAAAAGTATGCACAGGAATAGCATTCCTGTGCATTAATAGTTTTTGTTTAGTATTTAATATTACGTAAGTAAAAATCACGTATTTTATCTTTTAATTCTTCTGAACAATTAATCCTATAAATTTCATTTATACTTTTTATATTACAATCATCTATATTCTCTATATTATACTTATTGAATGTTTTTGAAACTTTATACACTTGCAATGTAATAGTTCTACTCTTTTTGTTAACTTTAACATAATATATAAAGTCTCCCTCTTTATAGTTTTCCTTTTTTATAAGCGTTCCATTTCTCTCTACTTCTATATAAGTATTGTAAATACCTTTCCTTACATATATATTTCCATTTGTCAAATATATTTCTTCTTGTTTAGTTTCTTCCTCATATGCTTCTTCATTTACCAAACGACATATTTCTTTTTTCAATTCTGCTGGTAAATCTACTTTTCTTATACTATTTGCTATTGGATATTTTAATACTGTATCTCCAATATGCTCAGCATACTTTGAAGGTTTAATTTGCTTTATTACATACATTGATATTTTTACGTCTTTAAGATTTTCTCGTACACGTATAACAGTATCTCCAATTTTTAATATCATATTGCGATCTACATTAATTGTAGTAAGCTTCCCATTTCTTATTATAAGTATTTTAAAACTTGGGTCAGATAAGGTTTGATTTAAAATAGTTAATCTTTCGTTTCTATAATTAACTCCTTTTACATTACACCAACAAGAATCATTTACTTTGCTATTTTTTCTGTTATAGGGTCTTTCTTCTATTTTTGGAAAAATATAGGTTATTCCATGTGCTTTTGCTTTAGCACATAATAAATTATCACAAGTTAAAATGATAGTGCCTTCATTCCAAATACAATAATCAATAATATTATCATCATTATACCTATATTTATTATACTTCGCTACACATTCATATTTTTCGCTTTCAGTATCTTCTCTTATCTTTCTAGAAATATAACATATATTCCTTTTTTCCTGTTCACCAACGCTATTTTTGTGTTTATCTAATTCCACAATAGTACCTAAAAGCACAATAACCTTTTCTGCTTCCTTAATAATTTTCATTGCCTCTTGTGACTTTAATGCACAAGCATCTAATATGATTGTCCGCCCTCTATTTTGTTTTAATTGTTGCCTATTTCTTTGCATAAGTCTTTCCTCCTTTTTTTAGTTAAATACTAAACAACTACTACCCTCCTTTTATTATCAATTTTGATATTATTAATAACGTATCAATGACATTATTATACTATAAATTTACATAATTGTAAACCTTTTACTAATATTTCCATATAATTTATATAGAAAATTGTTGAAACAGATTTTGAACTATGTTATTATTATAGTAATTATGATTATAAAAATACTAATATTAGGAGGATTTATATATGGAATTTAAACAATGGGAAAATTTTAACAAAATTGGTGAATGGACTAAAGAAATTGATGTTAGAGGTTTCATTCAAGCAAACTACACTCCATATCAAGGAGATGATTCTTTTTTAGCAAATGCTACTGAAAGAACAAATAAACTATGGAATGAAGTTTTAGAGCTTTATAAAAAAGAAAGAGAAAATGGTGTATTAGATGTTGATACTAAAACCCCTTCAAGCGTAAATGCATATGATGCAGGTTACATTAATAAAGAATTAGAACAAATAGTAGGTCTTCAAACAGACGCACCTTTAAAAAGAGCAATTATGCCAAATGGTGGTATTAAAATAGTGGAAAAATCTTGTGAATCTTATGGTTATAAAGTAGATGAAGAAACAAACTACATTTATAATAATTTAAGAAGAACTCATAATGATGGTGTATTTAGTGTATACACACCAGACATTAGAGCTGCTAGAAGCTCACACTTAATAACAGGTCTTCCAGATGGATATGGACGTGGAAGAATTATAGGTGATTACAGAAGAGTGGCTTTATATGGTGTAGATGCTTTAATTAATGAGAAGAAACAAGAATTAGATACATTAAATGTAGATGAATTTACTGAAAGTGTTATTCGTGAACGTGAAGAAATTCATGACCAAATATTAGCTTTAGAAGATTTAAAGAAAATGGCCCAAAAATATGGTTTTGATATATCTGTTCCAGCTGGTAATAGCAAAGAAGCTGTTCAATGGTTATATTTTGGATACCTTGCTGCAACAAAAGACCAAAATGGTGCTGCTATGAGTTTAGGTAGAACTTCTACTTTCTTAGATATTTATATTGAAAGAGATTTAAAAAATGGTAGTTTAACTGAAGAAGAAGCACAAGAATTAATGGATCACTTTGTTATGAAATTACGTATGATTCGTTTCTTACGTGCTCCAGAATATAATGAATTATTTAGTGGTGACCCTGTTTGGGTAACAGAAAGCATTGGTGGTATGGGAGTTGATGGAAGAACTTTAGTTACTAAAAACTCTTACAGAATGCTTCACACTTTAGTTAACTTAGGGCCTGCTCCAGAACCAAACTTAACTGTTTTATGGTCAAAAGATTTACCAGAAAACTTCAAAAAATACACATCAAAAATATCAATTCAAACCTCTTCTATTCAATATGAAAATGATGACTTAATGAGAACTACTTTAGGAGATGACTATGGAATTGCTTGTTGTGTATCTGCAATGAAAATTGGTAAACAAATGCAATTTTTTGGTGCAAGAGCAAACTTAGCTAAAACTTTATTATATGCTATCAATGGTGGTAGAGATGAAAACAGTGGAAAACAAATTACACCTAAATTTGAAGCAATTACTTCTGAATACTTAAATTATGAGGAAGTAGCTGAAAAATTTGATACAATGATGGATTATGTTGCAAAAATTTATATTAAAGCTTTAAATGCTATTCATTATATGCATGATAAATATTCATATGAAGCATTAGAAATGGCACTTCATGATAAAGAAATATTAAGAACAATGGCATGTGGAATTGCTGGACTTTCAGTAGTAGCTGATTCACTTTCTGCAATAAAATATGCAAAAGTAAAAGTTATTCGTGATGAAACAGGTTTAGCAGTAGACTACGAAATAGAAGGAGATTTCCCAAAATACGGAAATGATGATGACCGTGTAGATGAAATAGCTGTAGAAGTTGTAAAAACATTCTTACGTAAGTTACAAAAACACGTTACTTACAGAAATTCAAAACATACATTATCAGTGCTTACTATTACATCAAACGTAGTTTATGGAAAAGCAACTGGAAATACTCCAGATGGAAGACGTGCAGGAGTTCCTTTCGGACCAGGTGCAAACCCACTACATGGTAGAGATACAAATGGAGCAGTTGCAGTAATGAACACAATTGCAAAATTGCCATATGAATATTCTGAAGACGGAATTTCATACACTTTCTCAATTACACCAGGAACACTTGGAAAAGAGTTAGATACTCAGGTAGATAACTTAGTAAGTTTATTAGATGGATATTTCAAACAAACAGGACATCACATTAATGTTAACGTATTTGATAGAGCATTATTAGAAGATGCAATGGAACACCCAGAAAAATACCCACAACTAACAATTCGTGTTTCAGGTTATGCGGTTAACTTTATTAAATTAACTAGGGAACAACAATTAGATGTTATTAATAGGACTATACATGAAAAATTTTAAAAAATTAAAGGTCGCAAAACAGCGACCTTTAATTTTTTAAAATAATGTTTTACTACCAATAGAAAAACCTCCACCGCCGACTTTTTCGTTATCAGTTTGTTCTTCATTATCTTCTTGTTTTGTTGATTTTTTCTCTGAAATTGCATATGAAAATGCTCCTAAAAAATAGAAGAGAATTGCAGTTCCAATCTCAAATGTAATAAGATTCAGACACCACATTACTATTATTACTATCGCATATCCTAATGTTAGTTTTAGTATTTCTTTAATCCGATGTTTCATAAGCTTTTCCTCCTTATAACAAATTATTGTTTTTAGGTTATCTATATCAATATTATTTATATTAACATAATTTTATTGAAATTTCAATCCAAATTGCTAATTTTCTCTAAATATTCTCTATCTTCTATTTTAGAAATTGCAAAACATTTCTTACCTAAGTCTTTTAATGAGGCACCGGCAGTGGTATAGTTCTTTATTATCAATGGCTATAAATCTGTCGTGAAATTTATCTGTTTTTGCTACTTTTAGAGTAGCATATTCTTTATTGAATTTTTGTATATCTAGTTTTGTTATATTGCTTTTTTCTGATGTTAATATGACTACTTCTACATTTTTATTTTTCTTTGCTAACATTTTTAATATGCTATCATCTATGTAATTGTCTATAATCAATATTTTCTTTTGCGCTGTTTTTATAATGTCTATTATTAAGCTATAGCTATCGTATATTTGACCATTAAAAAATATTTGTTGTTTAAATTCTTCGTTTTTATTTCTTTGTAGTTCGTCAAATACTTCATCGAATTTTTTATCGTGTTCTAGCATTTTATATTCTACATTTGTTAGCCTCTCAAATACTTGGCATTATTTAGTATAAACTTTCTCATTTCTACAAATGCATTCATAATGTTTATACTTACTTGAATTGCTATATCATTTTTTAGTAATCCAGAAAGCATTGCTATTCCTTGTTCACTAAAAACATATGGTAATGTTCTTCTTCCACCATAGTTTTATTTTTCTAAACTTGAGGTCGCAAATTGCGACCTCAAGTTTTCTGTCTCATTTTCAGTCAATTGAAAGCAAAAATCTTTAGGAAATCTTTCTTGATTTCTTTTTACTGTTTCGTTTATTCTCTTAGTTGGATAATGATATAACCTCGCCACATCACTATCTAACATTACTTGCTTTCCTCTAATTGTATAAATCAAATTTTTAATATCTTCTGTTTCATATTTTACTACATTTAATTCTTCGTTTACTGGTGTAATATTATTTTCTTCATTCATAATTATCACATCCTATTTTAAAGTTTCATTTATTATAGAACGTTTGTTTATTATTGTCAATAAATTTATTAGTATTTCTTTATTTTTTGTTGTTTTATAGACTTTTATATAGTAAAATAGAATTATACTTTATTAGGAGGAAATTATGAAAGCACGTATTCATTCATTTGAAAGTTTAGGGGCAGTTGATGGACCTGGAGTTCGTTTTGTTATTTTTATGCAAGGTTGCTCTTTAAGATGTAAATATTGTCAAAATAGAGATACTTGGGACTTACATGGTGGCACAGAATATTCAGTAGATGAAATATTAGAAAAAGTTTTAAGATATAAAAATTATTTCGGCTCTAATGGTGGAGTAACTGTTAGTGGTGGTGAGCCTTTACTTCAGGCTAAATTTTTGATAGAATTATTTACTAAATTAAAAAAGCACCATCTCCATACTTGTATTGATACTTCTGGCTCATTTGACCTAAGTAATGATATAAAAGAATTGATTAATTTAACTGATTTATTCTTATTAGATATAAAATGTATAAATGATGAAAAATGTTTAGAATTGACTGGAGTTTCAAATAAAAAAGAACTTGAATTTGCCAAATATTTAAGCAATAACAATAAGCCTTTATGGATTAGGCAAGTTCTAGTACCTGGAATTACTGATGATAAGCAAGATTTACTTAAATTAAAAGAATTCATTTCTACTTTAAAAACAGTAGAAAAAGTAGAAGTTCTTCCTTATCATGATTTAGGTAAGTTTAAATGGGAACAACTTGGTTGTGAGTATCCTTTAAAAGGAAATAGAACTGCAAGCAGTGAAGATGTAAAAAGAGCTAAGGAAATATTAGGAATATAAAATTTGAGGTTTCAAATTGAAACCTCAAATTTTTTATTTTTTAGAATATTTATCTTTAAGATATGGTTAATATGAATATTACTTGTTACCTATGGCCCACTTGTTAATTTCTCCATACTCTCTAATGCATTTTATTACATGTTTTACTCCTTCAATAGTCCAAATGTGGTAATATTCAATATACATTTCATCACATTTTCCTTCTTTAATTAATCGTATTGCATCTTTTCTTGGAAGATATCTTCCTGTATCATGTACAAGTTGATTTAATAAATCCCAATCTTCTCTGCCACCATTAATGCAGATTCTCATCTTATTTAATGGATCACAATTAATTTTCTTTGCAAGTGAATATGGTATTCTTCCGCTAACTGTTATATAACCTCTTCCTTCACCTTTGTACTCAAATAGAAATCCATATAATCTCCGTTCATAACCAAACTCAAAAATTCCTTCTGAATTCATTAATTTTTCAAATACTTCTTCTAAATTTTCATTATTCATATTGTTCCCTCCTATATGTTGTTATAAATTTAAAAGTTTTGTACTATTTAGTACATATTATATTTATTATATTAACATAACTTTAATATGTTTTCAACCCATTTTATTAATTTTTTCTAAATACTCTCTATCTTCTATTTTAGAAATTGCAAAGTATTTCTTGCCTAAGTCTTTTAGTGAGACTCCTATGTGATATAGTTTCTCATTATCAATGACTATAAATCTGTCGTGGAATTTATCTGTTTTTGCTACTTTTAGAGTGGTATATTCTTTGTTGAATTTTTGTATATCTAGTTTTGTTATATTGCTTTTTTGTAATGTTAATATTACTGCTTCTACATCTTTATTTTTCTTTGTTAACATTTTTAATATTGTGTCATCTATGTAATTATCTATAATTAATATTTTCTTTTGAGCTGTTTTTATAATATCTATTATTAGGCTATAGCTATCGTATATTTGACCATTAAAGAATACTTGTTGTTTAAATTCTTCGTTCTTATTTCTTTGTAGTTCTTCAAATACTTCGTCAAATTTCTTATCATGTTCTAGCATTTTATATTCCATTGTTGTCAACCTTTCAAATACTTGTCCATTATTTAGTATTAATTTTCTCATTTCAACAAATGTATCAACAATTTTTATACTAACATTAATAGCAACTCTACTCTTTAGTATTCCCGCAAGCATTGTTATTCCATGCTCTGTAAAAACGTATGGTAAATATTTACGATGTTTCCCTCTACCTTTTAAGGTGAAAAATTTACACCTTAAAGCTTCATATTCATTTTCTGTTAATTGAAAGCAATAATATTCTGGAAATCTATCTATATTATTTTTAACATTTCTATTAATATCCTTAGTTTCATATTCAAATAATCTTGCTACATCACTATCTAGCATTACTTGCTTTCCTCTAATTGTATAAATTAAATTTTTAATATTATCTGCTTCATATGCTACTACATTCAATTCTTCGTTTATGGTGCGATATTATTTTCTTTATCCATAATTATCACATCCTATTTCAAAGTTTTATTTATTATAGAGCATTTGTTTCTGATTGCCAATATTTTATTGTTATAGTTTACAAATTTTATTTTTACAATAGTGCAATGTAAGTAATACATTTTATTCTTGTTGAATTTTGTATTTCTCTAAATAGTTATATTTTACTGTTTAATGTTAAAACTTCTCACTGAAATATTTTAACTGGTTGCAATTTGCAACCAGTTACTCTTTTTCTATATTATAAAATTAAATCTATAATTACTCCACAAATTACCCCTATTGCATATAATACACCTAATATTTTCAAATTTTCTTTTATATTTTTATTCACTCTAAATAATATTAAAATTCCAATTCCTGAACCTACTAGTAAGCCTCCTATCATTGAGCCTATGCTTATTACGTTTTCTAAGTATAACTGTGTTAATATTACAGATCCTGCACAGTTTGGTATTAGCCCTACTAGTCCTGCTATTATTGGTCCTATTATAGGCATATTTAATATTAAGTTTGATAAATTTTCTTCTCCAAAGAAATGTATTATTATATTTAGTATAAAGGTTATTATTATTATAAATAGGAATATATTTAGTGTATGTGTTATTGAAGATTTTATTATTCCGCCTTCTTCACAATGGCAATGCTCATGCTCACATATATGACCTATTTCTTCTTCAATCTCTTTTTTGTCTTTTTTTACTTGTTTTCTCTTTTTGTTCATAGATTGTCCTATAAAATCTATTACAAAACCTGCCATTATTCCTATAACTAATTTTATTGCAAGTATTTTTAATATTAAGCCTATAGGTGCATTTTTAGAAATTAATACTGGAAGCATTTCATCTGAAGTTGATAGAAATATTGCTATTAATGTTCCTAATGTAATTACTCTTCCAGCATATAGGTTACTTGCTGCTGCTGAAAAACCACATTGTGGGAATATACCTAAAATAGCCCCACATAAAGGTCCTAACTTTCCTGATTTTTGTATTATATTTTTTGTTTTCTTCCCTGTTTTGTGTTCTAAATATTCCATTATTAAGTATGTAATAAATAGAAATGGAAGTAAACGCACTCCATCTATTAGAGTATCTTTTATTATTTCTAACATTTTTATTCTCACTTTCTTTTATGTGGAAGTTGGAGTTTGGAGGCTTAAATACCCTAATCCCAAATCTCTTTCTTCTTTTCAATTTATTGTTTATTTTACTATATTTTTATTTATTTTTCAACTATTTTTGGTTTTCAAAAGTCTTAATCTGTTTTTTAGTTAATTTCTAATTATTCTAAAATAAAGAATATTCTACCAATTTAGTGGCAAAATATTCTTTATTTTTTTAAAGATTCGTATATCTCTAATCAATAGTTTCTATCTCTTCTCGTACTTTTTTGCTATCTCTTCTAATTGCTTTATTGTTTCTCTACATTCTTCTTCTAAACCTTCCTTTATCTTTTTAGCAATTTCAAAAGAAGATAAATTAGAATTTGAACATGTAATTCTATCATACAGTTTTTTAACATATGATATTACATTATTTTTCCCAAAATAAAGACAATATTCACTAACATCTATAATTGACCGTTCTCCATATAATTCTCTATTGGATCCAAATGTTCTTCCACAAAACATACATATGGCATCTATTGAATATGGACTATAATCATTTATTATAATTACTACTCTATGCTTACACTTACTTTCTTTCATTTATTTTCCTCCTTATAATTATTTTTGAGTACTTTCTATTTATTATTTTGTATATTATAACATATTTCTAAGTTTTGTCAAATGGAGCAATTAGGGACTGTCCCTAATTGCTCCATTATATTTATAAACTAAAAAATTCTTCTATCCATTTATCGTCCACTTTATTTTTATGTGGTGTTGTTTGTATTTCTTGATTTGCTGGGTCTTCTTGTTTTTCTATGTCTAATGCTTGTACTAAATTATATAATTCTTTTAGTAACTCTCCATTTATTTCACTTGCGTCTTTTACAACTGGTATTTGCATATGCATATAGTTGTCTATTTCCTCTGGGTATGCTGTTATATTTGCTTTTGGATAGTGTTTAAGTAGTCTTCTTGCTGTTAGTAATTGCCTTTCGGTTTTTATTTCACTAATTAGGTCTTCTTTTCTAAACATTTTCATGAAGTTTTTATATGCTTTTTGATAGTCTTCTGGGTACTTTTCTCTTTTTTGCCTTTCTTCTCTATCCCAATAATCTACTTTTGTCCACTCTTCTTTAAATTCTTTTAATAAATATTTATTTCTTTTTCTATGATATTCATGGTCTAGTACATACATACTTGGCACTTCTATATCAGTTATTCCTTCTTTGTGTAAAAGGTTTACAAATATACTTAGTGCTATTAGATTTTTTGGTTCTACTTTTTCTTTGTCTTCTTCTGGTATATCCTTATTTATTCTATACTTTTGTCTATCGACTTTTTTCTCTAATTTTTCTTCATCTGAACTATCTCTTTTGTGTTGGATTGAACCTATACTACATATTTTCTTACCATCTTTTTCATATATTCCATATCTTATTACTGGAAGTGTATAATGTGGTCTATTCCAAAGTTCTTTATTAGTGTAATATTCTTTATCATAAATTGTTATTTCCATTTGTCTAAAATTTTCATCCCATGTTCTAGCTATTCCATTTTTTATAGTTATTATGTGATTGTTTAAACATTCTAGTTTTCCTAAATATGTTTCTTCATCATATTTTTCAAATGTTGTATCTTTCATCATTTCTGCTTGCTTTTTTAAGAATTCTTCTGGGTTGTTGAAATCTTGTGGTGTAGCACGTAACCAAATTAGTTCAAAAAAGTTATTCTTATCCCAACTATAAAAACTTGTTGAATTTTTTCTTCTTTTAAAACATAATTCTATATGTTTTTCATATGCTTGCCTTAAATATTCAAAAAACTTTTTATAATCATTTACTATCATTACTGGTGTTGCTTCATTTTCATTAGTTTTTTGTTTTATTTTTTCTAACAATTTTTCATATTTTGTTTGTGTTTCTTCTTTAAAGTCATAGCCATTAAAAGTATCTATATATCTTTTAATTATATCTTCTATAAATTCTATTGCTTCTTCTTCTCTAAAGTCGAATTTAAAATTTGGTGTTTTGTCACTAGATAGTATATTTTTTAAATTTTCTATTATAAATTCTCTTGCTACATTTTCAAATGTTGGTAACCAACAGTCTGCTATTGTTCTATTGTTTGATAGTTTCATTGTTTTTCCTCTATTACTTTCTTTTTTGGGCTTTCGATTGGGGACAGTTCCTAATCTAGTTTCCTTGCTAGTTTAAAAGCCCACATACCAACCTAGGTGTTAGCACATGGACCTTTTTATTTATAGTCTAAATTATATAGCTTCTTTGTTTTCTTGTAGTTCTTCTGTTTCCGTGGTATTTCCTGCTTCATCTATTACTTCTAGGCTTGCTATTGAAACTTCGTAGGCCACTTTTACTTCTGATGTTCCATCTTCATATTTTTTCTCATATTGTCTTGATTGAACTCTTCCTACTATTCTTACTTCTGTTCCTACTGGTACGTTTTCACAAAATCTTGCATTTCTTCCCCATGCTATACATGGAATATAGTCTGATTTATTATATGCTCTGTTTACTGCTAGTAATAAATCTGCTATTTCTCTACCAAATGGTGTTTTTCTATATATAGGTTTTTTACAAATATAACCTGTTAGTGTAACTTCATTTGATACGTTTTCTTTGCTTGGTTTGAATTCTTCGTCTTCTTCGTTTGCAAATTTTATTTCTTTTGCAAATACTGTAAGAACCAATCTATTTCTTTCATTTTCATAACTATTGTATGATCTGAATTGTCCTTCTATTATTACGTTTTTTCCTACATCTAAACTTTCTTCTATTAATAATCTTTCAGATATTGTTATTGGTATAATATCTGCATTTCCACTTAAACGTGGTACGCTTAAATCAAATATGTAAAACTTCTCTCCATAAATTTCATGACTAAATCTTTTATCGCTTGTTACTTTTCCAACTAATACTAGTTGATTATTCTCTGAATAATTTGTATCCAACTTAATTTCCTCCTCTTACTTTTGTTTCTCTCTTCGTATTTTATTCATATTGTTCCTCTTTTAGAATATTTTTCCTTTACAAATTCTATTATACTACGTTTTTTCGTTTTTGTCTACATAAAAGGTTAAATTTATTTATTTTTTCTTTTTTTATATTATATATAATTTAAAAAATATGTAGTGGGGTAGGCCTTGTGTCTACCCTTCTTGGCTAAATTTACTAAATAATAGACCTTTTTAAGCACGGGCAGACACAAGAGCCCACACCCTACAATATTTATTTTATAATATAGTCGTTATTCCGTATATTAATAAAGTACATGCCACTGCCATAATGCTCTCTGCATCCTCATGACAGCTAACCTTTATTTCCTGTGGTTCAATAACCTTTCCACTTATGCTTTCAATTTCCTTTCCTACGCAAATTAAAACTCCATCCTCTGTAACAGAAGAAGCAGTGACTAAGGCTTTTGAGTTAAAACCAAAAGTAAATATTTTCAAATTATATTCTTTAAACATTTCTATGTTTTTTATCCTATCTGTATTAATTACTAAATAATTAGTATTTAATAACATCCTTTTTAGCATTTCCATGTTTTTAAATTTTCTATCTATTATTATGGTTTCAAATTTTATATTTTTAATATTTTCAATACTTTTCTCTTTTATAAATAAAACTGAGCTTTCTCTTAATTTTAGCTTTTCTACAATTTCTCTTCTTATAAAATTTTCATTTTTCTCATCTGCAATAACCCCAATAAATGGCATAATTTCATTCCCCTTTTTATCCATATATTGCTATTATTGCCTACTGTAATTTTTTTATTCATTTTTTAAATTTGATGTCTTTATTGGGTAGACACAAAGCCTACCCATACATAAAAACTTTATTTATCTCATATATAGAATAGTAATATTTATACTCAAATGGTATTTGACTTATTTTTTATTAATTTTTTTCTTTTTGTAATCTTTGTGTTCCATTCACATCTATATAATAATTTTCCTTATAAATTAATTCTGAAACTGTTACTACTTTAAAGCCTTTATTTTCTATATTTGTAAGAAGCATATCTAATCTATCTGCTGTATGTTTTGTTCCATTGTGACTTAATATAATACTTCCAGAAGCTAATTTACTATCTAGTCTTTTCCACATTTCTTCACCTGTTAAACCAGAATAATCTAATGTATCTAAATTCCATTGTATAGTATTATGATTTTGAGATTTTGCTGCATTTATAACTGTATCATTATATTCTCCATATGGTCCTCTATAAAGTGTTGTTTTTTTACCAGTTATTGTTTCTATCTTTTCACTACAATTTAGTATTTGCTCTCTATTTTTTTCTAAACTCAAATTATTTACATGTGGGTGTGTATCTGAATGATTACCGTATTTCATGTCCAGCTTCATGCACTTTTTTTACAGCATCTGGGTATTTTTTTACAAAATCTCCTACCATAAAAAATGTAATTTTACAATTATGCTTAGAAAGTGTCTCTAATATTTTATCAATATCATCCGCTTCCCAGTCCCCATTGCTATTGGGATAGATTTTTTTATTCAGAGAATTTATAATATATCTTTATACTCTCTGAATCTATAATCTCTATTCTATCAATTAAGCTCATAATCGTCTTTTTATCTATGTTCTC
>CATLFA010000008.1 GCA_949927585.1 uncultured Clostridiaceae bacterium | reverse complement strand
AGACAAGAAAGAATAGAATTATTAAAAAGTATTGAAAATAAAAATTAAGTAATATAAAATAATATAAAAGTATTTGTGTAGAAAGGGAAAAGCATAAATGAACAAAAACATAAGAAAAGTATTAAAACAAGAAAATGCAGCAGTATCTTTATTAGTGTTTATAACTGTATTATCATTTGTAACAATTTTAACAGGGGCATTTATTACAGTTACAACATTAAGAAAATCGCGGATTAGAAAGTGATATAAGGTTACAAGAAATATATGGAGAAGATGTAAAAAGAGTAGATGAAATATATAATGAATTAGTAGGAAAAGAAAAAAAAGAAATTAATTGTGAAATAACTAGTAACATACTTAATAATTCATATATATCATATAAATTTAGTTTTGATAAGCATGTGAAAAATTTCACAACTGAAGATATTTATTTATATAATGCAAACAAAATAGAAACATCATTTGGAAATAATATTACTTTATCAGTAAGTTCACCAGCTTATACAGTAAATGTAAGAGAAGGAAAAACATATATAATAATGTTTGATTATGAAAGTGTAAATACTGAAATATTTGAGTTTGGATTATATTCAGATACTGAGAAAAACCTTGCAACCAAAACTTTAGAGTCGAATAGTATAAAAAAGCATGAAGAGTATAAAATAGAAGTAAATAATTCTGAGGAAATATTTAAAATATTTAGTAATGTACAAAATAGTAATAATATAAAAATAACTAATTTTGAAATTTTGGAAATACAAAATAATGAAGTAGAAAAAGGAGCTTTTGTAAAAATAGATGAAATGACATATACATTAGTAGCACAATATAATAAAACATTAAGATATGCTATTATAGTAAACAAAGATACTTTAATAGATATAAATGGAAATAACAATTTAGAAATAATAAAAGGTATATAAAAATAAAAAACAGATTTATATCTGTTTTTTTATCTTTCAGGCTCTATACCTTTTCTAATATGATCATCATTTGAGATTTTTGTATGAGATGAATTATTCTTAGTAGAGGTATTAGGCTTAAAGTTTTTTTTTGAACTTTTTCTACTTGTATTTGATGAAGGTTTATCGTTAAAAAAAGAAAATCTTTTTGTTTCTTGTTTTTCTTCACTATCTTTTAATACTATCGCGATTTGAGAAAGTTCAGTGTCATTACCATTAATATATAAATCATAGCCACTGCTAGTTTCATCTACACTTAAAAATATTCCAAATAATTCTTTCATATTAGCAAAACCTGATTTCATGTTTTGTAAAATATGATTCATATAATTTTCCTAACAATAGTTAGGAAATTCACCTCCTAAATTTAATACTACATATCTATAATAACATAATAAATTGGCAAAATCAAGTAAAATACAAAAAATAAAAATTTAATTTTTATACAAATACTAATTTAGAAATTAACATATAAATTTATATAGATAGTCATATAAATAAAATATTAAAATTAAGGCGGAATTAGAGCATAAAATGTCGAAAATAGAAGAGAAAAAGTGCTTGTAAAATCTCAAAAATTGTTATACAATAAAAAACGTCATTTTAAAAAGAAAGGGGAAGAACTTTAAATGAAAAATCTGTATGGCACAATAAAAATTAACAAAATATTAGGCATGAATAATATGTGTATAGAAGAACATATTGAGTATTACAAATTAAAGAATAGAAAATACGGATTAGAAATAGTAAAAAGTAATAACACAAATGAAGAAAATATTGAAGTAACAAATATAAAAAATATAACTGATAATGAACAAAAAATAGATAATTTATTAAATGATTTAGTAATAAAACAAATAACACCAGGTTCATCAGATGTAATAGAAGATTTAGTAAAGATACATGCTTGGTAAATTAAAAAAAGTAGAAATGAACGCATAGAGTTTAACAAACTCTGCGTTCATTTCTATTTTCTTTATTATCATTGCACATTTTTTCAAATTCTTTACATTTTATTTTATATTCTAATTGTTGAGTTAAAAATCTATAATACATATAGCCTTGTTCGTATTGGGCTATAGGGTTAAACTCTGCATATGGATTATCAAATCCATCAGTAGAATTATTATAAGGAGAATAACCATAAAAATTATTATAATCCATGTTTTTATCCATAAAATCCTCCTTTCTAAATATTTAAGTTAAAGATAGTAAAATAATTAATAAATATATATGTATAAAGTAAAGCAAATATTCCATGTAATATTTTTCCTATAATATAAGGTTTTATAGAAATATCAGTTTTAGAAGTTATGCTAAATACCTGAAGTAATATTGAAATTCCACCAAATCCTAATAATGCAGCACATAAAATAATATTAGTTGATATATGTCTATTAGGTATATTGCTAATTTTTTGAACTCCATTTGTAAGTTCTATTATTCCAGATAAAAAACCATGAATAAAACCATTATCATTAATTCCAAACAACCTAAAGATAGGCTCAAATATTGAAGATATAGTATTAATAAAATTAGTATTTTCAAGTATAGAAAGTACAACACTAAAAAGTACAACAAATCCACCAATCATTAATATGGTACTTGTAGCTGAAGAAATAGCTTTACTTAAAACATCACCTAAATTAGAAAAAGATACATTAGTATTTAAATTATTTGAGAAACTATTAGAGTAAGAAGTATGAGATGAAGTCTTATTAAATTTCCAAAATCTAAATAAAACACCAACAGTCAAACAGGCCAAAAAGTGTGTAATAAAAAGAAGTATACCAATAAGTGAATTATAAAACATGCTTATACCAACAGTACCAATAATAAAAAGTGGACCAGAGTTATTAGTAAAAGCAAGTAAACGTTCACACTCTTCCTTAGAACACATACCATTTTCTCTAAAATCAGTTACAATTTTAGCACCAATAGGGTAACCGCTTATAATACCCATAAGCATAGCATAAGCCCCACATCCAGGAACATTAAAAATAGGCTTCATAATAGGGTTTAGAAGCTTACCAATTTTAGGAATAATATTAGTATAACCAAGTAATTCAGTAGCAATAAAAAACGGAAATAACGAAGGAATAACATTATTAGCCCATAGCAAAAGACCGCGACTTAGTAGCTACTAAATTTTGCCTAGAAAAAATTACTAAAAAAGCAGTAAACAAGCAAAAAATAGTAGGTAAAATATTTCTCTTTAAAGATAAAAAAATAAACCTAGGTTTATTACAAACAGCAGCTTTCATATAACACTCCTTAAAACTATTCTTATATAAATATATGCAATAAATACTAGTTTAATAATAAATTGTAGACAAATTATAAAAGTATAATAAAAGAGGTGTCTTTTTTGCAGAAAAATTTGAAAAACTCTTTTATTGTTAAAAAAAATATTGTATAATACCTAAAGTAAAGGAGAAAGCAAATGAACATTATTATAGAAGAACTTATAAAGCTTTCAAAGTTTCAAGAATATATAAAGAAAATAGAAGAAAAAAATAGTCCGATTACAATATCGGGCTTATCTGACGTTGGAAAAATGCAGTTTATTGCAGGAACTTATGAAAGTACAAAAAAGCCTATATGTATAGTAACTTATAATGAAATACAGGCTAAAAATATAATCAAAAATTTATCGTTTTTTGAAAGTGATATTCATTATTTCCCAAAAAGAGAAATTGTTCCTTATGATTTTATTGCAGAAAGTAAGGATCTACCATATGAAAGAATAAATGTACTTAATAAATTACAGCAAGGAAAAGTAAAAATTATAGTAACGACAGTAGAAGCTCTTATGCAAAAAATGATTAGTAAAAAAGAACTATATAAAAACATAATTAGATTAAAAGTTGGAGATACTTGTAATTTAGAAACTATAAAGGAAAAGCTAATTTCATTAGGATATGAAAGAAACGATTTGGTAGAAACAAAGTCACAGTTTAGTATAAGAGGTGGAATTGTTGATATAGCTACTCACGAAAAGAAAGGTATAAGAATTGAATTTTGGGGAGATGATGTAGATTCAATACGTGAATTTAATATATCTTCTCAGCGTTCAGAACTTATGCTAGAAGAAGCAAACATTTACCCAGCACATGAATTATTATTAGAAGCATCATTAGAAGAAATACAAAAAAGAATATTAGAAAATGAAGATAATTTTAAAGATAAAGAATATCAAAATAAAGTAGAACAAATAAAAAATGAAGATGCAGAATTAATAAAGTCAGGAGATTACTTAAGCAAAATAGATAAATACTTTAATAACTTTTACTACTTACAAAATACACTTTTAGATTATTTAAAAGATGAATTCCTAATTATTTTTGACGAATACTCAAAAATAAAACAAAGGAAGGAAAATATAATAATTGAAAATAATAACTTAATTAAGTCTTTAATGGAAAAAGGAAGGTTTGTTCCTCAAGCTATACACAATATTAGCATATATGATTACAATTTAGAAGAAGGTCAAATTCTATATTTAGAAAAACAAGATATTGCTTTATCTAAAACAAGTCCTATAAAATTTACATTTGATTATAGAGATGTAAACTATTATAAAAGTGAAATAGAACTATTATTTGATGATATAAAGAAAAATATAAATGATAAAAAAATAATAGTTTTAGCAGGAAATGAAGAAGAAACAAATAAATTTGGTGCATTACTTACACAGCAAGATATAGCAAATAAAGTTTTAACTACAAGTATGCAAATAGTAAAAAAAGAAGATATAAGTAAACAAAAGAAAAACTTAGTATTAGTAATGCAAGGTAGACTATCAGGAGGATTTGAAAGCTATGACCAAAAACTAATTATAATTTCAGGAGAAGAGTTATTTGTTTCAAATAATAAGAAAAAAAGAAAACCAAGTAAAGTTTTTAAACAAGGCGAAAAAGTAGTATTTTCAGACTTAAAAGTAGGAGACTATGTAGTTCACAAAGCACATGGTATAGGTCAATTTATTGGTGTAAATACAATAAAAACAGAAGGTATAACAAAAGATTATATAAAAATAAGATACAAAAATGATGACATGTTATACATTCCAACAAATGACTTAGATAGTATAAGAAAATACATAGGAGAAGGAGAAGCGATTCCTAAAATTAATAAATTAGGAAGTAAAGAATGGGAAAACACTAAAGCTAGAGTAAAGAAAAATTTACAAGAAATAGCAAAAGAACTAATAGAGCTATACGCAAAAAGGCAAAAAGTAAAAGGCTTTGCATTCTCAAAAGACACACCATGGCAAAAAGAATTTGAAGATAGTTTCCCTTATGCAGAAACAGAAGACCAACTTCGTTGTATAGAAGAAACAAAAAAAGATATGGAAGCATCTAAGCCAATGGATAGGCTTCTATGTGGAGATGTAGGGTATGGAAAAACAGAAGTAGCAATACGTGCAGCATTTAAAGCTGTCATAGACCAAAAACAAGTTGCATACTTAGTACCAACAACAGTTTTGGCAAATCAACAATATGAAAGTTTTAAAGCTAGAATGGAAAACTTTGCAATAAAAGTTGAACTTCTAAACAGATTTAGAACAAAAAAGGAGCAAGAAGAAGTAATAAGAAAACTAAAACTAGGAGAGGTAGATGTAGTAATAGGAACACATAGATTACTAAGTAAAGACGTAGAATTTAAAGACTTAGGACTTCTAATAATAGATGAAGAGCAACGTTTTGGAGTTAAAGATAAAGAAAAAATAAAACAATACAAAAATTCTATAGATGTTTTAACAATGACAGCAACACCAATACCAAGAACACTTCATATGTCAATTGTAGGCGTACGTGATATGAGCGTTATATATGAACCACCACAAAATAGAAGACCAGTTCAAACTTATGTTATTGAATATGATGAAGAAATAATAAAAGAAGCAATAACAAAGGAATTAGAAAGAAATGGGCAAGTATTTTACCTATATAATAATGTAGAAGGAATAGAAGCAAAGGCGATTAAGCTTCAAAATTTAGTACCAGAAGCAAAAACTTCTTTTGCTCATGGAAAGATGAGTGGAAAAGAACTAGAAGAAATAATGTTAGACTTCATAAATGGAGACTCAAATGTACTAGTATGTACAACAATTCTAGAATCTGGAATAGATATTCCAAATGCGAACACAATAATAGTGGAAAATGCAGATAGATTGGGATTAGCACAATTATATCAAATAAGAGGTAGAGTAGGCAGAAGTGATAAACAAGCATATGCATATGTTACCTATAAAAGAGACAAACTATTATCAGAAGTAGCAGATAAACGTTTAAAAGCAATAAAAGAATTTACAGAGTTTGGATCAGGCTTTAAAATAGCAATGAGAGACTTAGAAATAAGAGGAGCAGGAAGCATGTTACGGAGAAATGCAAGCAGGACACATGGAACAAGTAGGATATGACACATACTGTAAGCTTTTAGACGAAGTAGTAAAAGAAATGCAGGGTATAGAAATAGTAGAGGAAGAAGATATACAAATAGATATAGCAGTTTCAAGTTATATACCAGATGAATTTATAGAAAGCTCAGCCCAGAAAATAGAAATATACCAAAATATAGCACTATGTAGAACAGAAGAAGACATACAAAATGTTATAGATGAAATAATAGATAGATTTGGGACTATTCCAAGAGAAGTAGAAAATTTAATAGAAGTAGCAAGAATAAAGAATTTAGCACGAAAAGTAGGAATAACCAAGATTTCAGAAAAGCAAGCTGGAATTGTATTTGTATATGATAGTCAAAAGTTTAATACAGAAGCTGTAACTAAACTTGCACACAAATACGCAAATACATTAAAATTCTCACCAGGATATGCTACATTAAAAATAAATAAAACTTCAGATAAACAAATCTTAGGAGATATTAAAGAATATTTAATGTCGAATTTTGTAGATGAAAAGTTAGATAAATAAAAGGAAAATATTTAATTTATGCAAACAAATGTATTATAATAAAAACAAAATAAGGTAATACAGAGAAAAGTGTGGTTGCCATTTCTAGTCTATCAAAGACTGGAAGCGATGCGTATGGAAATTTTATTGTTCTATTTACATATATTATTACTTGTTGAAATAATAATAATTCCAATTACAATAGCTTTAATAATAGTAATAAAACTATTTTTGAGCAAATAATAAAGACAACAAAAAACCACACCCTCTAAAAAGCCAATAGGTGTGGTTTAAAACAACACTGAAATGGCAACCACAATTTCAAAGTGGTACCTTATTTCTTAATTTAATTATATTATGACACAAAAAATAAAATTGTAAATACTAATTTTAAAAAATCCAGAAAGGAAAAATAAAAAATATGCAAGTTATAACTAGTAAAGATAACGAAATTATAAAAAATATAAAAAAATTAAAGGAAAAAAAATATAGAGATCAAACAGGAGAATATATAATAGAAGGAATTAAACTAGTATCAGAAGCAATTAGTGAAAGTACTAAAATAAGTAAAATAGTAGTTTGTGAAGACTGCGAAACAGATGGAAGCATTCCTAAGGACTTAATGTATGAAATAGCAAAATATAATTGCATATATGTATCAAAAAAGGTATTTGCTTCAATTTCAGATGTAAACACTCCACAAGGAATATTAGCTGTAATAAAGAAATGTTCTTCAAAAGAAGAAATATCATATAACGAAGATATAATATTAGTATTAGATGCAATAGCAGACCCAGGAAACTTAGGAACTATATTAAGAACAGCAGATAGTGTAAATCTAAAACAAATAATATTATCACAAAACTGTGCAGACCCATATAACCCAAAAGTAGTACGTTCAACAATGGGAGCAATATTTAGACTAAATATTATAGAAAGTAAAAATATAATAGAAACTTTAAAAGAAATAAAGAAAAATAAATATAAAATAGTTGCAACATCATTAGAAACAAATGAAAGTATATATACAATAGATTTAAATAGAAAAGCAATAATAATAGGAAACGAGGCAAATGGTGTTTCAAAAGAAGTGTTAGAAATAGCGAACGAAAAAATAAAAATACCAATGCTGGGAAAAACAGAAAGTTTAAATGCAGCAGTAGCTACAGGGGTTATTTTGTATGAATATGTGAGAAGAAAAATGAAATAGTGTCAGCAATTTACCAAGCTATTTTTATAGTATAAGAAAAATCGATTTCAAATGTAGGAGCGTAGACTTGTGCCTGCCTGCGTGGAGAAGCTAATTTGTTCATATTTGAAAAAAAATCAAACTAGATATTGAAAATTAAAATAAAACATAGTATAATTATGTAGAGTAACTTGTAAAACTGTTTAAGTATATTAACTAAAGCAGGGGGATATTTAAATGATAAAAATAATGAACAAAGATGACGACTATGTAATGATTTATTCAGAAAGTCAAGAAGTTATTAATTATCTGAAAAGTAACACAAAAGCAACATTAGAAATACTATATGAAGGCTGTCCAGCAATTATAGTAAGAAAGGAAAAAGGAAAAGCGGTATAATCTATTTGATTATACCGCTTTCTTATTGAATAGGAAAAATCGATTTAAGAATGTAGGGGCGTGGCCTTGTGTCCGCCTGCGTAGCCAAGCCACTTTTATTCTAGTATATGAAAAATTGGTTTTAATTGTAGGGGGAGGTTATTAACAGTGTGCATATTGAACCATCAATCTTGTTAATTAAATACTCTTTTCTAAATATATAATAAAAAAATGTAAAAAATAGAAAATTTTTCAAAAAAAGTATTGACTTATGTAAATAAGTATGCTAAAATAAGATTGTAAGTGTTCAAGGAACACTGTATATGCAACTGCCCTCAACATACATTAGTGTTGAGTATGGCGAAATCTGACCGTTGATATCGTATTTAGCGTAGGAGGCGCAAGAGCATGATCAGAGGACCGACTAACAAGAATTGTGCTAAGAGGAAAAAGAAATCGGCGCTGCGGCGGCCCAGTCACTAAATGTGAAGCGTGGGGCCGCATGGACCTATCGGGCGGGTAAAAGTCCCGAAAACCGGAGCCACCAAAGGGTGGGATGCGATTGAGACTGCGGGTGCGGTCTAACCAACAGGAGGGAAAATGAAGCTATGAAAAGAAAAAATCGGCTGTTTCCCAGTGGTTTTGCCTAGCTGGAGTGGTGTACTTTTATATTAAAAGTGCAAGAAGATGTGAAATGTGAGAGCCTATACATCTTCCATACCACGGTAATTAAATGGACTAAGGCTCAATTTGATAGGTCACCACGATGTGACGGGACTTAGTAAAGCGCCGCGATGCGGCGGAAAAATCCTAGTATGCCTGAAGCTGGCCGCCAGTGGTGCGGCCAGGGGCACTAGGTGGTTGCCGATGAGCAATCGAATCAATACCTAGCCTGTCTTGCAGCGGGAAGCGCAGCTGGGGGTAGGTAAGCCGCAAGAGGTGCGGCAAATGTATATTCTCGAGGCAATGTGTAACGGCGCATATAGATAGCAGCCGTTGCCACTCGGGAATGCCACCAGAGGTGCGGCAAATGTATATTCCTGAGGCAATGTGTAACGGCGCATATAGATAGCAGCCGTTGCCACTCGGGAATTCCGCCAGAGGGTGTGGCGAAAAGGGAGGCGTTATCCGCGGGGCGCTTCTCTTTTTTTTATTAAATATTGAGAAAATACATTAGAGGTATTATAATATACCTATGTAACAAGTAAAAGATACATTGAAACAATCATTAATGTAGAAAAGGAGAAAAAGAATATGGAAAGAAATCGGAAATTAGTTTTTGACGAGAGAGTTTATAAAAAAGAAGAAAAAAGATTTAAAACAATTGTTATTTTAATTTTAATTTTATGTATTATTATAGTACCATTTATAAAAGTAATGATATATGATAAGATTAAAGTAAAAAATCAGACTTATATAGATACTGCAATGGATGTATGGTATAATGGAATAGAAGATATTAAATATACTAAATTAGAAATAAGCATTTTAGACGACGATAATATCAAATACGAAGATATCTACAAAATGGGAATAGCTTCTATTGGAGCTAATAAACTTCAAATAAGTATATTAGTAGATGATGAGTATTGGATAATTCAAAAAAGAGATACAATTAAAATAAGAGATAATGCTTCAGGAAATATTGCTAAATTAGAATTTGATGAAAGTGGTGTAAAAATAATAAATGAAAAAATAATACGAGATATTATTATATCAATTTTCTTAATATTTATGCTTATATGTATAGCAATTGTAGTTATTGATGTATATGAACAAAATGTAAGAATAAGGATGATAAAAGATATGGAAAAACTCTCAAATCCTAACGATACTATATTTTAAAATAAAAAATGGAAAGATTTTTTAATCTTTCCATTTTTATATTCTAAAACTCACAATTCTTAGGTGTTCTAGGGAATGGTATAACATCACGAATATTTTGCATTCCAGTTAAATACATCATCATTCTTTCAAAACCTAAACCAAAACCTGAATGTTCGCTACTACCAAATCTACGTAAGTCTAAGTACCACCAATAATCTTCTTCGTTTAATCCGAGTTCTTTTATTCTTGTTCTCAATTTTTCTATGTCATCTTCTCTTTGGCTACCACCAATTAATTCACCAATACCAGGAACTAAAAGGTCTGTTGCTGCAACTGTTTTACCATCTGGGTTTTGTTTCATATAAAAAGCTTTAATTTCTTTAGGGTAATCTGTAACAAATACAGGTTTTCCAAATATAACTTCACTTAAATATCTTTCATGTTCTGTTTGAATATCTGTACCCCAAGTAACTTTGTATTCAAAGTTATCATTATTTTTCTCAAGTTCTTTAATAGCATCTGTGTAGCTTATTCTTCCAAATTCAGAATTAATAACATTATTTAATCTTTCTAATAAGCCAGGAGCTATGAATTTATCGAAAAATTCCATTTCTTCAGGAGCATTCTCTAAAACATATGAAATTATATATTTAATCATATCTTCAGCTAAGTCCATGTCATCTTGTAAGTTAGCAAAACATATTTCAGGTTCAATCATCCAAAATTCAGCAGCATGTTTTACAGTATTTGAATTTTCAGCTCTAAAAGTTGGACCAAAAGTATATACATTTCTAAAAGCAAAAGCATAGTTTTCAACATCTAATTGCCCACTTACTGTTAAGTGAGAATTTTTACCAAAGAAATCTTTGGAATAATCAACACTTCCGTCTTCATTTTTAGGAACATTTTCTAAATCCAAAGTTGAAACTGTAAACATTTCTCCTGCACCTTCACAGTCACTAGAAGTAATAAGTGGTGTATGAACATATACAAAACCTCTTTCTTGAAAGAACTTGTGAATAGCATATGAAAGTACACTACGAACTCTAAATACTGCATTAAAAGTATTTGTTCTAGGGCGTAAATATGAAATAGTTCTTAAATATTCAAAAGTATGTCTTTTCTTTTGAAGTGGGTAATCACTATCTGCTACATCGAAAATTTCAACAGTACTTGCTTTTATTTCAAAAGGTTGCTTAGCATTTTCAGTAACTACAAGTTTTCCTGTAACAATAATTGAAGAGCTAATACTTAATTTACAAATGTCATCAAAATTGTTTAAGTTATTATCAAAAACAATTTGGACATTTTTAAAAAATGATCCATCATTTAACTCAATAAATCCGAAAGTCTTAGAATCCCTAACAGTTCTAACCCAACCAGAAACCTTAAATTCTTTACCAGAATAATTTTTAGTATTCCTATATAAATTTTTTACTAATACATTTTCCATAATAAATTAATTTCCTCCTATATAAGTATTTTGCAATTTAAAAGAATTATACAACAATAAACATTATAAAACAAGAGTAAAGAATAAAAATATTATTGTAAAAGTTGCAAAAGTTTCATTGACTTTTCAATTTTATGAATGTATAATTTATAAAGATTTTAAGGAGAGCAGAATGTGGTTGCCACCTACATAGAATGGAGGTGGTGCGTATGATGGAAATAGAAATATTATTATTTATAATAAAATTACTATTTGCTGGTTTAATATCGGTAACTATTATCGCATTTGCCTTAATTATTGCATTGGCTTTAGTTTTGAGCAAATAACAAAATAAAAACACATTCTGCCTGTCATGGGAATGTGTTTTCTTAATACATAAAGTGGTAGCCACATTTTGTGGTTCCTTAATTTGTACTAGTATTATAATATGATATTAGAAATTTGTCAACAAAATTTAAATACTTTAAAGGGGGAGCTTTAAATGAATAATAAATACAGAAATCACACATGTGGAGAATTAACAATTAAAAACGTAGGGGAAGAAGTAAAACTAGCAGGTTGGATTCAAAGAATAAGAAACCTAGGAGCTATGAAATTTATAGATTTAAGAGATGAAGCACGGTATTACTCAAATAGTTATAAATGAAGAATCAGAAGTAAATGCTGATGAATTAGTAACAGAATGTGTAATATCTGTGGAAGGAAATGTTTTAGAACGTTCAAATAAAAACTTAAAAATTCCAACAGGTGAAATAGAAATAAAAGCAAACAAAATAGAAATGCTTGGAAAATGTAAAAATATACTTCCATTTGAAGTAAACTCAGAAAAAGCAGATATTTCACAAGTAAAAGAAGACTTAAGGTTACAATACAGATTTTTAGATTTAAGAAATGATAAAATACATAAAAACATTTTACTTCGTTCAAAAGTTCTAAAATTTTTAAGAGACAAAATGGACGAAATGGGATTTCCAGAAATTCAAACACCAATACTTGCTAACTCATCACCAGAAGGAGCAAGAGATTTTTTAGTACCAAGTAGGTTACACGCAGGAGAATTTTATGCCTTACCACAAGCACCGCAACAATTTAAACAATTACTAATGGTATCTGGTTTTAATAAATATTTCCAACTAGCACCATGTTTTAGAGATGAAGACCCACGTGCAGATAGAGCACCAGGGGAATTCTACCAATTAGACTTTGAAATGGCATTTAGCACTCAAGAAGAAGTTTTAGCAGTATTAGAAGAAATATTTACAAGCGCATTTAAACACTTTACAACTTGGAAAGTAGATGAAGCACCATTTTTAAGAATTCCATATAAAGAAGCAATGGAAAAATACGGAATAGATAAACCAGACTTAAGAAATCCGCTTATAATACAAGATGCTACAAGTATTTTTGAAAAAACAGAATTTAATGCATTTAAAGATAAAACAATAAAAGCTATAGTAGTTGAAAATGGAGAGAAGCAAGGAAGAAAATTCTTTGATAATATGACAGAATTTGCAGTAAATGAAGCAGGAGCAAAAGGTCTAGCATGGGTAAAACTAACTGAAGAAGGACCAGCAGGTGGAATTGCTAAATTTGTAACAGAAGAAGTAAAACAAGAGTTAGAAAATAAATTAGGAGCAAAAACAGGAGATAGCCTATTCTTTATAGCAGATGAATTTAAAACAGCACAAAAAATAGCAGGTTTAGTACGTATAGAACTAGGAAAACGCCTAGACTTAATAGAAAAAGATGCATATCGTTTCTGCTTTATAGTAGATTTTCCAATGTATGAATATAATGAAGAAGAAGACAAAATAGACTTTAACCATAACCCATTCTCAATGCCACAAGGAGGAATGGAAGCACTAAAAGAAATGAACCCATTAGATATATTAGCGTACCAATATGACGTAGTATGTAATGGCTACGAAATGGCATCAGGAGCAGTAAGAAACCACAACCCAGAACTAATGGTAAAAGCATTCGAAATAGCAGGCTACAGCGAAAAAGAAGTAGAAACAAGGTTTGGAGCTTTATACAATGCATTCCAATATGGAACACCACCACACGCAGGTGCAGCACCAGGAGTAGATAGAATGATAATGCTAATGACAAACGAAGATAACCTAAGAGAAATAATAGCATTTCCAAAAAATAAAAAAGCAAGAGATGTACTAATGGGAGCACCAAGTAGGGTAACAGGGGAACAATTAAGAGACGTTCATATTAAATTAATAGAAGAATAGTAAAAAATAATGTATGGGTCAGCCCCATGGCCGACCCACAACTTCGAAGAAATTACCTAAATAAATGATGAATTATGAATAATTAATTGTAGGGGGGCAGACTATTTAAGTCTGCTCTTCTTATTATTAAAATAAATCAATTACATACGCATCATCATATATATTACAATTAATATTATTTTAAATAATTACAAAAGAAGAAAAAACGAACAGATTTTCAAAAAAACTATTGACAAGGCTTATATATAGTGATATTATCACATCATAATAATTCAAAAAAGAGGTGATTTTATGGATAAAGAAAATCCAGTGGCAAATTACCAAATTGAAGCAATAAATGAACTTTTAAATGAAATAAAAATTGAACAAACTAATTTGTCAGAAAACTTACAAAAGAATTTTTCTGTTATTATGAGTAAACTGATGAAAATGCAAGAGTACAACAAGATAGAAGACATGACTAATCAAGTATTTGAAATGCGCATGTCAAATATAGAGGACTTATTATTTAAAATAAGTTCAAAGGTATAAAAATAGTGCGGGTCATTTTTAATAATGACTCGCATTAATAATTTAATTTTTAATTATATCATAAAAGTTTTTAAAGCTATAACCTTGTTCTTTCAAATATTTTATTGAAGCATCTAAGCTTTCATAAGACTTGCTAACATCACTGGTATCATGCATTAATATAACTAGGGAGTTTTTGTTTTTGCAACTTTTCTTTAAATTATTTAACAATTCATACGAAGAATATTTTTTTGTCGAATCATTATTTAAAGCATTCCAATCTATATAAGCATATCCAACTTCATTCAAATAATTTTTACACATATTTTTAGAAGAAGCATACTCTTTACTTTTAGAGCCATTAGGAAACCTAAAAATATGTGAATGGTAATTTTCAATACCAATTGCGTCAGATATTGCCTCATCAGTGCTCATAATTTCATTAATAAAGCCATCTTTACTTTTATATAGTTTACTATTGTTATGTGAATAACCATGATTTGCAATAAAATGGCCCTCTTCATAAGCTCTTTTTACAATATTAGGGAATTCCTTTACTCTATAACCAATTACAAAAAAACTAGCAGTAACATCATTTTCCTTTAAAGTATCTAAAATTTTAGTAGTTGCAATTTTAGTAGGTCCATCATCAAAAGTTAAAAAAGCAATTTTTTCATTAGAATTGTATAAATTATCTAAATTACTTTGCAAAATAGAAAAATTATTTTCAAATGAAGGAAATATATAATTACTATCAAATACTTCCATTTTAGCAAAAACATTGTAGAAAGTTGTAAATATAATAAAAAATGTAAATAAAACAAGATATGTAACTAAATGTTTTTTGTATATAAATAAACATTTCATAAAAACACCCAATAAATAATATTCAGGATATAATAAAATTATTAAATTATAACATATATTTTATATAATTTATTGTATTTTTAGTTTAAATATGTTAAAATTTCTAAATATAAAGAAAAAAGGAATGATGATATTTGAAAAAGAAAACATTTTATTTAACTACCCCAATATATTACCCAAGTGGTAAATTTCATATAGGAACAGCATATACAACTGTTCTTGGTGATAGCATAAAAAGATATAAAATTTTAAGAGGCTATGATACATATATGCTTACAGGAATGGATGAACATGGTCAAAAAATACAAGATATAGCAACTAAGAACAATAAAACTCCTCAACAACATGTAGATGAAATGGCTCAAAAAGCAAAAGAGTTATGGGAAAAGATGAATATACAAAATGATGATTTTATTCGTACAACACAAGAAAGACATACAAAAGTAGTAGAAGATATTTTTGATAGACTAATGGAAAAAGGAGATATATATTTAGGAGAATATGAAGGATGGTATTGCGTGCCATGCGAAACATTTTTTACTCAAACACAGTTAGTAGATGGAAAGTGTCCAGATTGTGGTAGAGAAGTAAAGAAAATGAGGGAAGAATCATATTTCTTTAACATGAAAAAATATCAAGAAAAATTAGAAGAATTTTATAAAGAAAATCCAGACTTTATAGCTCCAGAATCAAGAAAAAATGAGTTATTTAACAATTTTATAAAACCAGGTTTAGAAGATTTATGTGTATCACGTACAAGCTTTGATTGGGGGATAAAAGTTAAGAAAAATCCAAAACATGTAGTATATGTATGGTTAGATGCTCTAACAAACTATATTACAGCATTAGGTTATGGTTCGGCAGATGATAGTAAGTTTAAAAAATACTGGCCAGCAGATTTACACATTGTTGGAAAAGATATTATACGCTTCCATGGAATTTATTGGCCAATATTTCTAATGGCACTTGATTTACCACTTCCAAAAAAGCTATATGCACATGGTTGGATTATGATGAAAGATGGAAAAATGTCTAAGTCAAAAGGAAATGTTGTATATCCAGAATTGTTAATAGAAAGATATGGGTTAGATGCAACAAAATATTTCTTATTGAAAGAATTACAATATGGTCAAGATGGAGTATTTACACCAGAAGGTTTTGTAGAAAGGTTTAATATTGACTTATGCAATGATTTAGGGAATCTTTTAAACAGAACAATAGGAATGATGAATAAATATTTTGATGGAATTATACCAAATTATGTAGGACAAAAAAATGAAGTAGATAATGAATTAGAGAAAACAGTAAAAGAAAAAATACAATTAGTTACTAATAATATAGATTCACTACATATAAGCAATGGATTATCAGAAATATGGAATATAATTTCTAGAACAAATAAATATATAGATGAAACAGCTCCATGGGTTTTAGCTAAATCTGAAAATGAAGAAGATAAAGAAAAATTGAAATCAGTAATGTATCATTTAGCAGAAAATTTAAGAATAGTAGCAATAATGTTACAACCATTTATGCCAGAAACAGCAAATAAAATGTTCAAACAATTAGGAATAGAAAAAGAAGAATTAAAAAATTGGGAATCATTAGAAAAATATGAACAAATAGGTGGGCAAAAGGTAATAGAAAAAGGACAGCCATTATTTATGAGATTAGACATGGAAGAAGAAGTAGAATTTATTAGAGAAGGAATGAAAATATAAAATAAAGAAGTAAGAGGAAAAAGTTATGTCAGATATAAAACATTTAGAATATTGTGTAAGATTAGGAAATACATGTGTACAAAATAAATTAGAACAATTACAACAAGGAACATATATAGAAAATGATATAAAAAATTATGAACTACAAAATTATAATGAGCTTAGTTTTAGAGAAAGATTAAAAAATTGGAATAGTTAATAAATACAACAAAATATACCAAGATTTCACAAAAAATACATAATTAAAATATATAATATAATGGCACTAAAGAATAAATACCTTTAGTGCCATTATAAAATTATTAGGAAGGAATATAAAAATGAATGATATAACTGTATTAATTGTAGATGATGAGTCAAGAATGAGAAAATTAGTAAAAGACTTTTTGATGAAAAAGGGATATAGTACTTTAGAAGCAGCAGATGGAGAGGAAGCATTACAGGTATTTGAGGAGAATCAAAGTAAAATAGGAATTATTTTATTAGATGTAATGATGCCAAAGTTAGATGGTTGGTCTGTACTTCGTCAAATTAGGCAAAGTTCGCAAGTACCTATTATAATGCTTACAGCAAGAGGAGAAGAACAAGATGAATTGTTTGGTTTTGAATTAGGAGTAGATGAATACATTTCAAAACCATTTAGTCCCAAAATATTAGTAGCAAGAGTAGAGGCAGTATTAAAAAGAACTAGAAAAGAAGAAAACAAAAATATAGAATATGGTGGAATTGTAATAGATAGTAAAGGCAGAACAGTAAAAACAGATGGAAAACAAATAGAACTAAGTTTAAGAGAATACGAACTACTAAAGTATTTAATAGATAATCAAGGAATAGCGCTATCAAGAGATAAAATATTAAATAATGTATGGAACTATGACTATTATGGAGATTCAAGAACAATAGACAGTCATATAAAGAAAGTAAGACATAAATTAGGTAAGAAAGGGAAATACATAGAAACAATTAGAGGAATAGGATACAAATTTGAAGTAAAATAAAAAAGAGGAAGAAAATGAAAAAAATAAAAGATAAATTTAAGTCTGTGAGAATAAAATTATTCTCCTCACTATGTATAGTAGTAATATTAATTGTATTATTTTTAATAATAATAAATAATGTTGTGTTAGAAAGTTTTTATATGTATTCAAAAGTGAAAACAATAAAAACAGCATATGAAAAAATAAATCAATATTATAATGAAATATTTATAAATGGAAACTCAAAAATAGATATAGATGAAGAATTAAATAAAATAGCAGTAAAAAATGATTTTGAAATATTAATTAAGAATAATGAAAACTTATTATTATATAGCTCAGATGAAAATTTAAATTCAGCAATAGATAAAATAAATGAAATTATATTAGGTCAAGATAGAAGGTTTAATATAAAATATCAAGGAAATAAAGATATAGTAATATACAATAAAAATAATGTGAGTATAAGAAAAATAGTTGATGTAAAAAGTAATATAAATTATATATTTCTTACAGCAAAACTAGATAATGAAAATACATTGTATATAAGAATACCAATTTCGCCAATACAAGAAAGTGTAAAAATTTCTAATAATTTATTAATACTAATAGGAGGAATATCAATTGTAATTGCTGGAATTATAGCGTCATTTTTATCTAGAAAATTCACAGAACCAATAACACAACTTAACAATATAGCAACAGATATGGCAAAACTAGACTTTAGTAAGAAGTATATCGAAAAAGATACAGAAGATGAGATTAATGATTTAGGAAAAAGTATAAATATCATGTCAGATAAACTAGAATCTACAATAAAACAATTAAGAGCAACAAATATAGAACTTGAAAAAGATATAGAAGAAAAGTCAAAAATAGATGAAATGAGAAAGCAATTTATCTCAGATGTATCACATGAATTAAAAACTCCAATAGCACTAATTCAAGGATACGCAGAAGGATTAATAGAAAATGTAAATACAGACGACGAATCTAGGAAATTCTATGCAGAAGTAATATTAGACGAAACAAATAAAATGGATACATTAGTAAAACAATTATTAGAATTAATGAAACTAGAATATGGAAATAGAAAATTTAATGATACAAAATTTAATATTATAGAATTAATAAATGAAGTAATAAGAAAATGTAAAGTAATGTTAGAAGAAAAAAATATAGAGGTACATTTTAATCAAAAAGCTGAAAACATAAATGTATATGCTGATGACTTTTATATAGAGCAAGTAATAACGAATTATATTACAAATGCAATAAAACATGTAGAAGAAGTAGATGGAAAAAAACAAATAAAAGTAGAATTAGAAGAAACAAAAGCAAATAAAATAAAAATAAAAATATATAATACAGGTGAGCAAATAAAAGAAGAAGATATAGAAAGAATATGGAAGCGTTTTTATAAAATAGATTCTTCAAGAAATAGAGAAAATGGGGGAACAGGAATAGGACTAGCATTAGTAAAAGCAATAATGACAAATTATGAAAACAAATTTGGAGTAGAAAATAAAGAAGATGGCGTGGAATTTTATATAGAATTAAATAAATAATAGATAGTGCATAGTGCAAATATTTGCTACTATGTATTATTTTTTAAAACTTATAGACAAGTGTCGACAAAAACTAATAACTTTTGATATCAAAAGTTAAGAAAATTCGTAACAATATAATATAATTATAATAAAAACAATGAAAAACAAAAAATAATGCGATTAAAAAAACTTTACACATAAAACAAAGTATGTTAACATAAGTTTAAGCAAGGTTGCAACAATGCTTAAATAGTAATTCTATTATACAAAGTTCAAAAGAAAAAAATTTTAAAAGAACATACAATTAAAAAAATAATAAATTAACCAAAGTAAATAATAATAAAATATAAAAGGTAGGTGAAGCATATGTATGTTAAAAATTAAAAATAATATTTTATACATAACTGTAATTTTAATTTCTATAATAATATTTATATCTATAACTTTTATTCTAATAAAATTTTTAAAAATTCAAGAAAAACAAATTAAATCAAGTTTAGTTCAAAAATCAACTAATGTAAATCCAATTAATATAAATTATAAAACAGATATACCATATAAGAAAAATAATAATTGGAGAATTATAATTTCAAAAATAAATATCAATGCACCAATTTTAGAAGGAACAACAAAAGAAGTTCTAAGAAAAGGAGTTGGACATTTTGAAAGTACCAGTAAATGGGATGGAAATATATGTTTAGCAGCTCACAACAGAGGATATAAATATAATTATTTTCAAGAAATTAAAAATTTGGAAATGGGAGATATAATAGTATATGAAACAGAAAAAGGAAGTAGAAAATATAAAGTAATTCGAAATGAAACCATTAAAGAAACAGATTTAACATGTATAGAATATACAAAAGAAAACAAAATTACACTAATAACGTGTGAAGAAAATAAAAAAGATTATAGAAGATGTGTACAAGCTAAAGAAATTTAGCAAAAAATTTAAACTCTCAATTATTTATTTATAAAAAAGTAAGTCTGCGACCCCTAGACTTACTTTTTATTATAAAAATATAGTTTAAACAAAAAAAGATTGACATAAATAACAAAATAATATATAATAAAAACAATAAATATTTAGGAGATAAAAACAAATGCTTAAATGTATTAAATATTTTGCATACTTATTAGGCATAGAACCATCTTGGATATTGCTAATTACTGCATTATTGGTAATACTAGGAATAGTAAAAAGTATATATCCTTGGCAACCAAAATGGAAAACAGAAGAAACAACTAAAGAAGATGGTAGTAAAGTTACAAAATATTACTATTTAGATAAATAAAAAAGAAGAACAAAAAGGTTTTGCCTTTTTGTTCTTCTTTTTGTAATTCAAATAAAATAAAAATTATACTTAAGCTGTCATATATATTATACAATATTCTACAAAATTTGCAAGTATATAATAGAAACTTTAATTTTTGTGCTAATTTAACATTAAAAAAGGGCTTGTATAATTTACACTTAAAATAAAATTATAAAAAAACATTGTAAAAAAACATATAAAATGATAAAATAAAAAAGCAACAATAAGAATAAAATTAAGTTAAAAACATAGATAAAATTAAGAGGTGTTATATTTGAATATAGAAGAAATATATGAAATTTTAACAAAAGAAATAAACGATAGTACAGTATATAAAAATGAACCAATGAGCAAACATACATCATTTAAGATTGGTGGAAATGCAGACATATATATTAAAGCAAAAACAGTAGAAGATATAAAAATTGTTTTAAAAGTTGCAAATGAAAACAACATTCCAACTACTATTATAGGAAATGGAAGCAATGTATTAGTAAAAGATAATGGAATACGTGGTATAGTAATACGGAATAGATATACAAGACATAGATATTAAAGGAGAAACAGTAATAGCAGGTGCTGGAGTAAAACTAGCAGTGTTAGGCACAATTATACAAAAAAATGAGTTAACAGGTTTTGAATTTGCAGCAGGAATTCCAGGTACCATAGGCGGAGCAGTAAGAATGAATGCAGGTGCTTATGGAGGAGAGTTTTCTAATATAGTAGAAAATGTTACATGTATTACACGAAATGGAATAATAAGAGAATTATCAAAAGAAGATTTACAATTTTCATATAGATATAGCAGATTTATTGAAAATGACGAAATTGTATTATATGCTACATTAAAATTAGAAAAAGGTAATATTCAAGAAATAAGAAATAAAATGGATGAATTAATGCTTGCTAGAAAAACAAAGCAACCATTAGAACTTCCAAGTGCAGGAAGTACATTTAAAAGAGGAAGCGACTTTTATGCCTCAAAAATAATAGAAGAAGCAGGGTTAAAAGGCTACAAAATAGGGGGAGCACAAGTTTCTGAAAAACACGCAGGTTTTGTAGTAAATATAGGTAATGCAACAGCAAAAGACGTTCTAGACTTAACAGATTATATAAAAAAAGCTGTATACGAAAAATTCGGAAAGAAATTAGAATTAGAAGTAGAAGTAATTGGAGAATAGATAGAAAATAAATATTTTTAAATTAATAAATAGATATAAACAAAGAGAGGAAACGAAAAAATGAAAGGTTTTTTAAAGTGGTTTAGTAATGGTTCAAAAATGAAGAGATGGTTAGTAGTAATACTTATAGGTATTTTACTTGCATCATATGGAATGGTAAATATAGTTATAGAAAAGGAACTTAACTTTATAGAAGTAGCAAAAATAATATTAAGTTTTGTTATAGGTTTTTCACTTGTTATTGTTGGAATAATATTTATGCAAAAAAGAACTTTAGAATTATTTGTTCAAGAAACAGATAGTAGGGAAGAAGCAAAAGGTGGAAATGTAAAATCACTAATATTTAATAAAAAAGTATATGATGAAGGTCCAAACATAGTAGTAATAGGTGGAGGAGCAGGAATAGATTCTGTTTTAAAAGGACTAAAAAATTATACAAATAATATAACAGCAATAGTTACTGTATCAGATTATGGAAAAGCAGCAACAGATTCAAGAAAAATGCTTGAAATGCTTCCATTAGATGATATAAAAGATAGTTTTGTAGCATTATCATCAAATGAAGCTGTAATGAGTGGATTATTAAACTATAAATTCAATGCTGGAAGACTAAAAGAAATGTCTTTTGGAGATATATATTTACTAGCGATGAAAGAATTATATGGAGACTTTACTTCATCAATAGAACAAAGTAAAAATGTATTAAACATGACAGGAAAAGTATTACCAGTAACACTAGAAGCAATAGATATTTGCGCAGAGTTAGAAGATGGAACAGTAATAGAAAATAAAGATGAAATACCAGAAGTTGTTACAAGAAAAGTAAGTAAAATAAATAGAGTATTTATAAGTCCATCAAACTGTATGCCAGCACCAGGAGTAATAGAGGCAATAAACAACGCAGATGCAATTATAATAGGGCCAGGAAGTTTATATACAAATGTTATACCAAATCTACTTGTAAAAGGTGTTGCAAAGGCTGTTAAAGAAAATAAAGGATTTAAAATATATATTAGTAATATAATGACTGAGCCTGGTCAAACAGACAACTATTCATTATCTGAGCATATAAAAGCCATTCACGAACATGCAGGAAAAGGAATAATAGATTATTGTATTTATGACACAGGAGAAATTGTACCAGAATTTGTAAGAAAATATAATAGAGAAGGTCAAGATTTAGTAGAACAAGATACAGCAAAGGCAAAAGAACAAGGAATAAAACTTATCCAAAGAAACTTATCACATATTGATGGAGAATTCATTCGTCATAATCCAGATGCAATAGGTTATTCAATAATAGAACTTATATGTGAAGATATGAAATTTAGAGATATGGAAAATGATTCAAGATATGTAATGCTAAACTCAAAATTAAAAGACACTAAAAAGAAATTAAAAACAACTATGCCAAAACAAAAAACAACTAAATCAAAACATATAAGAGATGAAAGACTAAGTAAATTTGCAATGAAATATCAAGACAGAATAGATTCTATAAAACAAAGTGATGCAAAAACTCAAAAAAGAAAAGAAGAAAAGATAAATCAAATAATAAGAAGAAAAGAAAATACAGTAGTACAAACACAAGGAAAAGAAAAGAAACAATCAGCAAAAAAGAAAAATACAGTAAAACCAAAACATTAAAAGCAATTGTAGGGGCTTAATCGGTTAGGAATACCGAATTACGCCCTTTAATAATTATAAAGAAAATAAAAATTATAGGGCTTAATTTGGTAAATTCTCACAAGTAATCCTACCCAATTAAGCCCCTACATATAAAAAATAAACCAATGATAATACAAGGAGTTACAAATGAAATACGAAAATATAGAGTTAGAAGAAGGATTAAATAAAGAATGGATAGTAACAAATGGAATAGGGGGATATGCAAGTTCTACTATAATACGGAGCAAACACTAGAAGATATCATGGACTTTTAGTAGCTACCCTAACACCACCAGGAAAAAGGAACTTAATACTATCAAAAGTTGATGAAAGTATAGAAATAGAAGGCAAGAAGTATGATATATATACAAATATAGGAAAAACATATATATCAGAAGGTTATAGATACTTAAGTAGTTTTCAAAAAGAGTATATACCAATATTTACATATAAAATAGAAGATATAATTATAAAAAAATATATCTGTATGGAACATGGTAAAAATACAGTAGTAATACTATATAAAGTATTTAATACTAATAAAAAAGCTAAACTAATATTAACGCCATTATTAAACTTTAGAGATTTTCATAGAGATTCATTTAATCATGAATTCTATATAGAACAACAAGAAATAAATAGAAAGTTAAAATTAATAATAGATAAAAATAATGAAACACCAATTTATATAAATGTATCTGAAGGAAAATATATAAGACATGAAAATGATAGCTTTAAAAATATGTTTTATAGAGAAGAAGAAAAAAGAGGCTTCCAAGCAGAGGAAAATCATGCAATTGTGGGAAGATATGAAATAGAAATTAATCCAAATGAGCAAAAAGATATAACATTTGTAGCATCATTAGAAAATAACATAGAAGAAATAGATGCTACAAAAATAATAAATAGAGAAATAGCTAGAATTACTGAGCTAGTATATGATTCTCACTTAGAAGAAAAAAGCAAAGATAAAGATTTGATAAAAAATTATATAATAGCAACCGATAACTTTGTTGTATACAGACCATCTTTTAAGTTACACACAATAATTGCAGGCTACCCATGGTTTTTAGATTGGGGAAGAGACACCTTAATATCATTTGAAGGTTTGCTTTTAAAAACAAAAAGATATGAAATAGCAAAAGAAGTACTATTAACTACTATAAGAGATATAAAATATGGTTTAGTACCAAATGGATACTCAGGCTATGACAACAGGCCTTTATACAATAGTGTAGATAGTTCATTACTACTATTTGAGCAAATTCAAAAATATATAAATTATACAGGAGATTACAATTTTATAAAAGAAAAAATATACCCAGTATTAGAACAAATTATAGATTCATACTGTAGTGGAATAGATATAGACAACAATAATATATATTTAGATGAAGATGGTTTAATATCTTCAGGAACGCAAACGACTCAAAATACATGGATGGATGCAAAAATAGGAAACTATGTAGTAACACCAAGAAATGGAAAAGCAGTAGAAATAAATGCAATGTGGTATAATAGTCTAAAAATAATGGAAGATTTAAGTTCTAAATTTGAAACAAAGCAAAACAGTATAAAATATGAAAAGCTTGCAGAAAAATGCAAAAAAAGTTTTGGAGAAAAATTCTATAATAAAAGAAGAAAATGTTTATATGATGTATTAGGAGACAGCAAAATAAGACCAAACCAACTATTTGCGCTAAGCCTAACATATCCAGTAATAGAGCCATCATCTGAAATAGCAAAAGAAATGTTTGAAACAGTAACAAAAAAGCTATTAAACAATTATGGATTAAAAACATTAGCAAAAGGAGAAGAAAACTACATAGAAAAATACGAAGGAGACAGCTTCAAAAGAGATATGAGCTACCACCAAGGAATAACATGGCCATGGCTATTAGGAATATACTACGACAGCTTCAAAAAAATAGTAAAAGCTGAAAAAAATAAAACAAAAAAGAAAGAACTAGAAGATAGGTTAACAAAATTCGTACAAAATGTGGAAAAAACCTTCACAAAAGAATTCGCACAAGGAAAAACACTAGGCGGAATACCAGAACTATACGACTCCATAAAACCACACGAAGCGAAAGGAACAATAAGCCAAGCATGGAGCATAGCAGAAGTATTTAGAATAATACTAGAAAACTAAGAAAAAGACGGCTAATAGCCGTCTTTATGAAATTTTTAATTCTAATGTTTTAGTGTTAATTTCTTTTGTAACTTAAATTAGCTAATTCGTTATAATCATAAAACTTATTGAAAGAAGTATTGTAAGCGGAATCAGCAATATGCTTTTCAACTGAATCACTCCATTGCTGTACACCCATCGCCGCATAATAGTAGCATTGACCTTTCTGATACAAACTATCACTAAGCTTTTTTCGAAAATTTTTAAACATTTTTTCCTCCAATATTTGAAAAAAGGTTAATAAAGTAACAATTGAATTATAACATAGAATAACATAAAATGAAACTGAATTTAAGAAAATGTAGAATTTTGTAGAAATATTTTTCTTGTATTTGTTTACCATATAGTATATAATAGTGATAGTTAAATAATATCTGAAAGGAGAGAAAAGCAATGCGAAAATTTACAATAGAAGATGAAAAAAGATTAATGCCATTTGTGGAAGAAGGAATAAGAGACATAGAAGAAAATGGAACAATGCCAATAGAAGAATTTTGGAAAAGACTAGATGAAGTAGAAAGGAGAGAAAGATTATACAAAAAGCAAAGAATTACAAGATTACATTCAATGAAAAGTTTTGGAAAGATAATGAAAAAATTCGTAAGAGCATAAATTTATTATATCAAAGCCCTTACGAAAAACTTAAACATGAAATGTATAAAAAATTAATGTTGCTAAAAGAAAATCCACAATTATATCAAAGAACAGAATTAGATAAACAAATAAGAAGATTTTTTATTCAAAAATATGTTATTTTCTATAGAATTGAAAAAAATGAAATTGAATTAATAAGAATATTACATCAAAAATCAAATTATAATCAAAAAAGAATCTATAAAATAAAATCCCTAAAATAACTTGAATTTAACAATATAAAATGATAATATAAAAGCGTAAAAGAAAGGAATTTACGTTTATTATGCAAGTCACAGTAGAAAATTTAGAAAAGCAATTAAAAGAAGGAAAATTAAACAGTATATACTTATTATATGGGGAAGAAACCTTCCTTTTAGAATCATGCCTTAAAAAAGTAAAAAGTAATTTTGGTAATTTAGTTTCAGGAATAAACTATATAAAAATAGATGCAAACAATATAAATACATTAATATCAGACATAGAAACACCAGCCTTTGGATATGAAAAAAAGTTAATAATAGTAAGAGATTCACGGAATATTCAAAAAAGATGGAAGAAAGAAAGTTCAGGCAAATATTGAAATAGTAAACAAAATAAATACATATATTGAGGAAAATATTGAAACAATAAATGAAACAGTAACAATAGTATTTGTAGAGCAAGAAATAGACAAAAACGAACTATATAAAACAATAGAAAAATTAGGAACAGTATGCAACTTCGAAGAACTAAAGCCTATGCAAATAATATCAAGAATAAAATGGATAGCAAAAGCATACAAAGTAGAGCTAGACGACTATGTAGCAAAATACTTAATAGAATGCATACGGTTGTAACATGCAAGACTTAATAAATGAAGTAAGAAAACAAATAGAATATGTAGGCGAAGGAGGAACAATAACAAAAGAAACAATAGATAAACTTTGCATAAAAAAATTAGATAGTATAATATTTGACTTAACAGATAACTTAGGAAAGAAAAATATAAGTAAAGCACTAGAAGTATTAAATAATCTAATTTATAACAAGGAACCAGTACAAAAAATATTAATAACACTATATAATCACTTTAAAAAGCTATATATAATAAAACTATGTGAAAAAAGTAATAAAAATATAACCGAAAGTTTAAACTTAAAACCAAATCAAACATTCTTAGTATCAAAATACAAAACACAAGCAAACTACTTCAAAGAAGAAGAACTAACAAATATATTAGAAGAACTAATAAACCTAGACAGTAACTATAAAATAGGAGAAATAGACCTAAATATAGGACTAGAGGCAATACTATGTAGATATTGCTAAAATCAACCAAAATGGACGCTCTTTTTTCAAAAAAAATTACTAAAAGGTACACCCCTTTATTATAGGGGTGTACCAAATTAAAAAAAATTTAAAAAAAGGCTGTGCCTTTTGGAAAAAATGAATAAAAAATATATAAAGTCCCAAAATAATAGAAAAGGAGGGATTTTTTATGTTTGAGTTTAGAACAGACTTGGCAGATGAGAGAAGAGATTTGTATAAAAAGGCAAATAAAATAGAAAATGAAGTGAATGGTGTTGAAGCAGAGGAAGAACAAATAACAGATAAAATAAAAGTAACAAGAGTGAAAATAACAGATGAGCAAGGGGAGCAAGCAATAGGTAAAAAACAAGGAAATTATATAACAATAGATATTCAAAAAATGAACATTATAACAGAAGAAGAAGCGGCAAAAGCTTCAGAAACTCTTGCAAATGAACTTAGGAAATTAGTGGAAAATAAAGTACAAAGTAAAGATGATGTGCTAATAGTAGGTTTAGGGAATGAAGAAGTAACTCCAGATGCATTAGGACCAAATGTAGTAAAAGACATAGAAGTAACAAGACATATAATAAACTATTTGCCACAATATATAGACGAAAACGCAAGACCAGTAAGTGCGATAGCACCAGGAGTATTAGGAACAACAGGAATAGAAACATTAGAAGTAATAAAAGGAGTAGTAGATAATATAAAACCAAAACTGCTAATAGTAATAGATGCACTAGCTTCAAGAAGTATGGAAAGAATAAGTAGTACAATACAATTATCAGATACAGGAATAGTACCAGGAGCAGGAGTAGGAAACACAAGAAAAGAACTAACTGAAAGTACTTTAGGAATACCAGTAATAGCACTAGGAATACCAACAGTAGTAGAAACAGCAGTAGTAGTAAACGATGCACTAGATTTATTTATAGAAAAGCTACAACAAGAAGCAAAGTCAAATGATTACTTAAATCAGTTAAAAGAAGAAGATAACTACGAACAAATAAAAGAAGCACTATTACCGAAAGACTTTAATTTTATTGTAACTCCAAAAGAAATAGATGAGTTGATATTAAATATGAGTGAAGTAGTGGCGAGAGGAATAAATATGAGTATGTAAAATTTAAATTCAAAGTGGCTTTGCCACTTTGAATTTAAATTTTAGTTAAAAAATAAAGCAATAACAAATGCACAGGGTAAAATGCATAAAATAGATATTTTACTTTAGGACCTTGTTTTCCATTATACATACAAATAGGTACTAAAGAAATGCATGTAAATAATATATAACCTATATAATAAATATATAAACTAGGATAACTAATTATATTAGGTAAATATTTTAATATAGTTATAAGAATAAATGCTAAGCATATAAGGTTTTTTTTATTAGGCCAAAATTTATTAAATACATAAAATACAAATATAACAGCTATACCATAAGAACCATAATCTACTTGTATAAAATGAGCAATAACACAAATTAATATAGCAAATAAAGTTCCTAAATACTTATTTTTAATCTTATCAAACCCATATAAACAAATAATACCTAAAAATAGTGTGAAAAATATATTCAAATAATAACTATCATAAAAAGTTGATAAAAATAGCATAAATGGAATTTGCGAAACAAATGCAAAAATAAATAATCGTAAAGCATATTTCCTTACATTGTGTGTATGCATATATCCTTGTACAACTTGAAAAGCAAATATAGGAAATGCAATCCTTCCAATAAGGTTTAAAAAAGAAAAATGTCCTATAAAACTATCTCCTACATGGTCAAAAAGCATAGTAATTATTCCTATTATTTTAAGTAAAAAACTCGTCATATAATCACCATAAATATTATATTACAATTCACAGTATTACTATTAAAGTCTGCTCCTAAGGAAATAATATATGCAAATTGCAATAATATTATCCTACAAACAGAATAAAAAAGCAATAAAATAGTTGCATAAAATATTTTATTGATATAAAATATAGTTTATAAAATACTAAGGAGGAAAATTATGCCGAATATTAAGTTGAATATAGAAAATTCAGGTGTAGATTTAAAGAAGATTATGGAATATTCTCAAAAGGTAGAAGAAATCCATGAAGAATTATATGATAAAAAGGATAATGAAAAAGAGTTTTTAGGTTGGCTTAACTTACCTACAAATTATGATAAAAAAGAGTTTAGCAAAATAAAAAAATGTGCCAAAAAAATAATAAATGATTCAGAAATATTATTAGTAATAGGAATAGGTGGCTCATATTTAGGTGCTAGAGCTGTAATAGAAAGCCTATCACATACATTTTATAATTATTTAGACAGCAAGCAAAGGAAATATCCACAAATACTATATGTTGGAAATAATATGAGTGGGACATATTTAGAAGAATTAATAGAACTAATAGGAGATAAAAGCTTATCAATAAATGTAATTTCAAAATCTGGAACAACAACAGAGCCAGCAATTGCATTTAGAATATTTAGAGAATTTTTAGAAAATAAATATGGAGTAGAAGAAGCAAGAAAGAGAATATATATAACTACTGATAAAGAAAAAGGAGCATTAAAGAAATTAGCAGAACAAGAAGAATATGAAACATTTGTAATTCCCAATAATGTAGGAGGAAGATATTCAGTATTAACAGCAGTAGGTTTATTACCAATAGCAGTATCTGGAATAGATATAGATAAGTTAATGCAAGGAGCAAAATTTGCAGAAGAAAAATATGCCGATAAAAATTTAAAATATAATGATTGCTATAAATATGCAGTACTAAGAAACCTTTTATATAAAGAAGAAAAAAATATAGAAATATTAGTAACATATGAACCAAAAATGCACTATGTTATAGAATGGTGGAAACAACTTTATGCAGAAAGTGAAGGGAAAGAAGGAAAGGGAATTTTTACAGCAGGAGCAGAATTTACAACAGACTTACATTCTATAGGTCAGTATATACAAGAAGGTAGAAGAAATTTATTTGAAACAGTATTAAATATAGAAAAAACAAAATCTGAAATAACTATAAATTTAGATGAAGATAATTTAGACGAGTTAAACTATATTACAGGAAAAACACTAGACTATGTAAATAAGAAGGCAATGGAAGGAACGATTAATGCACATGTAGAAGGTGGCGTACCTAATATAGTAATAAATATAGAAAGGCTAAATGAAGAAGCTATAGGACATTTAATATATTTCTTTGAACTAGCTTGTGCTATTTCAGGAAAGCTACTAGGAATAAACCCATTTGACCAACCAGGAGTTGAAAAATATAAAACAAATATGTTCAAATTATTAGGAAAACCAGGATATGAAGAATAAAAACAAAAAATCAAGCTCGTATTTAGCTTGATTTTTTGTTTCATATTTACTTTTATACTCTAATATGTTATAATATTATGTATATTAACAATAGGAGGTAAAATATATATGCTTACAAAATCAAGTGCAATTGACAGATTTTTAAGAGACAATCCAGACTTAAGAGATAGGCGGTTTGGGTTACCTGACATAGGAGTTAGACATGATGGAGAACGTTTTAACCCTACTGTGCAGGAAATTGCTGATGCAATTGAATTTTATGGTTATGGAGTAAGAGATGAGAACATTGCTACAATGCCAGACTTAGACTTAGGCGGAGGAAACCCTATAAAGTTTAGACCATTTCCGCCAGCGGCTAAGGCTATGGAGCAGTATTCAAAATCAGCTTGTATGTATCGATATCCATACACTGAAGGTGCCGATACCATAAGACAACAGTTACTAAACTATGTAGAAAAAGAGGGATTTATAAATACAGAACCCTACAACAGAGATAACATTGATGAAAAAGGACTTTCTGTTCACAATATAACTTTTTCTGTTTCTACATCAGTACTGTACAACCAAATTATAAGCCTACTTGCAAATCCAGGAGATGTTGTATTAGTAACTGGGCCAAGCTATGGTCTTTTCACGATTAGAACTGAGCGTTCAGGTGCGGACGTAGAGGTGATAGACCTTGAAAAAGAGGATAACTTTTTAATAAATCCTCACAAGCTTGCAAGCAGAATTGACCAGATTAATGAGAGTCTGCAACTTGCATACCATAGAAGACGTGGATATGTTCCAAGGGTAGTTGCATTTTTAAATGCCAACCCTAATAACCCAACTGGAAAGGTAATGGGAAAAAAGCAAGAGGAACTGCTATACGAAATTGCAAAAGTATGCCAAAAGCGAGGAGTTTTTGTAATTGACGATTTGGTATATCGAGACATTACTTACGATAAGGAAAACATAGCAATGCCAATTGCTACAATTCCTGGAATGTTCAGAAATACGATTTCTCTGTTTGGATTATCCAAAAGCTATGAAATGGCTGAGTTAAGAGCAGGCTTTGTAGTAGCAGATGAAGCAATAATTTATGGAATAGTTAATAAAACTTTCCAGACTATGGATTCTGTTCCAACAATAATAGGTGAAGCTCTTGTAGGTGCCTATAATGCAAAGAAAAAACGGTATAAGGCTTATGATATTTACTTTGAGGAGTTAAGAGAGCTATATGTGTATAGGTATAACCTATTAAAGGCTCTTGTTAACGGAATTGATGCAGCAGAGCCTAAATACAAAGACAGAATAATAAAAGCTGTAATGGAAAATTTGGAGTTCTCAGAAGCAAGCAAAGCTTTAGCAGGAATTCCCATGGTAGATTTCCCTGAAAACTTAGAGCCAGAGGCAGGATTTTTTGCAATTTTGGATTTTACTAAAATTAAGGGAATGAAATACAAAAGGCACACAATTAGAACAGAGAAAGACTTAACAATATTCTTCTATGCTACTTCCAGAACAAGGTTTTTAGTAGGCCAATCAATATCTTGGCCATATAAAGATGAACTTGTAGGAAGAGTAAGCTATGCAGTGGATGAAGACAAACTTATAAAAGGAATGTTAAACATTCACAATGCCATTCTTCTTCTTGAACCAAAGGATGACTATGAAATTCGTAAAAATGAGTTCAAAGACCAAAGGCAGATGGCAGAAATTAAAGTAGATGGCTGGAAAAATGCGTATGACTTAATAATTTCTTCAAATTACTTAAATTCTTTGAACTATGAAGAACAAACCAAACGTTATGAGGCAAGTTTTGAGGAATACAAAGACTTAGTACTTGTAGCAGTAAGGGGAGAAGAGATATTAGGATATGCTTGCTATAGCACCACACCAAATATAGATGACTTCCAGTCAGAATTAGTTAGCCTTTACATTAAACCCTCTGAAATAGGCAGAGGAATAGGAACATCCTTGTTCACAGAAACCTGCAAAGAATTAAGAGATTTAGACAAGAAAAATATGATAGTCTGGTGTCTTAGCGATAACAAAAATGCCATTAAGTTCTACAAAGGGCTTGGAGGCAAAATCGTAAAGACAAAAGATGCAAAAATAGGAGATAGAAGTTATAAAGAATATGGTTTTTATTTCCAACTAAAATAATAATTTTACCAACAAAAGCAGCCAAATGGCTGCTTTTGCTATGCTTTAATATTCAATTGTAATGCTATTTAGAAGATATCCCCCATATAGTTGTTCACTCCATTCTCTATAAGAGTCATATTAAGTTGGCAACCATCATCAACTATTTTATTGTATTTGGTAAGAATTTCATTAGGACTCATCACTGTGTCTTCCTTGATAGTTACTTAGAGCATATTATACTTTTGCCTTTAGGCAAATTTGGTTGGAGTGTCCTTATAGGAACTTTTAGCAAATGATAAAAAATCAATAATTACATAGCACACCAAAAAGCATATTTACATTAATTTTTATTTTTCCATATCAGCTTCTTGTTCTCTTTGATTAAGCTCTTCTAACTCCTCTGGAGTTAGATTATTCATTATACTTTGAATTTGTTGTGTTATATCACTTAATATATCTATATTACTATCTTCTTGTACTGTAAAGTCTACTAGATTCATTAACTTTCCTTTTTCTTGATTACTATCTATTGCTATTTGACTAACCATTGAATTAAACGATTCAATACCATTATTTATAAGCTCATTTATCAAATTACTAGATTTTCCTTTTAATATAGGATACGACTCTAATAATCTATTCATATCTTCTCTTTTTATACTGTTTGCAATTTCTTTAACACTATCATTAGAGCTTAAGTGACTTTTAAAATCATTTTGCACCATTGAATATTTACCTAATTCTGTTACATCCATTTTTGATAATAACTTGCTTTTGGCATCTTTATTTGCTCCAAATATTTGAAATGGACTTTTTTCCATCACAAGTTCAAAAGTATCTATCTCGTCTTCTAATATCTGTTTTCTATCTGCTACGCTTCTTCTTTGTCTTCCTTCTTTTGTAATCCCTGGAATAAATCTTTCAAAAAACTTTCCTATTTTTCCAACTACACCTTGTTTTTCTGGGATATTAATAAGTGAATTCTCTAATTTATCTAATTCCTGTTTTTTTTCTTGTATTGGTCTAATATATTCCTTTACATACCAATCGACATCTGCTTGTAGTGATTCAACAGAACTATCCATTTTACTCCAATTTTCATGATTAAGTGCGATCACCTGTCTTTGAAATTGCACAATTTGTTCAAATAGTTCTTTTAATTGTCTGATCCTTTCTACTATACTCTGCTGTTGCCTTAAATATAATAATCTATATTTAGGATCATTAAATTTGTCTTCAAAACTTTCTTCTAAATTAGTTCTATATTCCATATCTAACCTCTTTTCAATATTATTATAGCACAAAGTAGCTATAAGTAGCAAGATAATATTACTAATTTTAGATATAAAATTATAGTGTATAAATAAATTAGTTGTTATCGTTTATTTTTTACTAAGCTATTTTAATAAGAGTGTAACAAGGCGAATCGACAGCCCACGCTTCCAATATGTAATACGGGAGTAACTTTATATAAATAAAACTATATAATTCAGACATATCAACAAATATAAGAAAACTGTATCTATAAAATATGCTACTAAATTATCAGCATAAATAAAAATGTTCTTATAAGACGTTAAATCCTATAAGAACACCCAGACTGGTGCCGATGGTGGGACTCGAACCCACATGGTTTCCCGCACGATTTTGAGTCGTGTGCGTCTGCCAGTTCCGCCACATCGGCATATACAAATTTAAGATATCTAAGTACACTGATAAGGTATATGTAATCGCTACTCTCAACAGCTAACTTAACATCGGCATATATATGTAATATTTTATATAATAACAGAAAATAGTAAAAAGTGCAAGGAAAAAAGCAAAAAATAGTGATTTTAAATTCTTTTATTGTTATAATAAAAGAAAAAATAAAAGGAAATAAAAATATGACAAATAAAGAAATAAGAGAAAAAATAGAAGAATTAGCAGATGCAAAATATAAAGAATTTCATACAGGGTTATGCCCAAATAGTAATGAAATTATAGGAGTTAGAGTACCAGTTCTAAGAAACTTTGCAAAAGAAATTGTAAAAAATGAAAATGTAGAAGAATATTTAGAAAATGCTTTAGATAATTCTTATGAAGAAATATTACTACAAGGAATGGTACTAGGATTATGGAAAACTAATATACAAAATTTTTGCACATATTTAGAAAAATTTATTCCAAAAATAAATAGTTGGGCAGTATGTGATGTATCAGTAGCAGGATTTAAAACTACTAAAAAAAATATGGAGCATATGTGGAATTTTATACAAAAATATTTGAAATCAGAAAAAGAATTTGAGCTACGTTTTGCCATAGTAATGCTACTAGATTTTTATATAACAGAAGAATATATAGAAAAAGTGCTAGAAATACTAAACAACACAAAACATCCAGGCTACTATGTAAAAATGGCAGTGGCCTGGACAATTCAAGTAGCATTTGTAAAATTCCCTAAAGAAACAATGAAACTACTTAAAAATAATAAAATAGACGAATGGACATATAATAAAGCTTTGCAAAAGATTATTGAATCATACAGAGTAGATGAACAAACTAAAGAGATAATAAGAAATATGAAAAGAAAATAGTGCAGTTTTAATAAAATTGCACTATTTTCTTTTTTCCTATTGTTAAAACCAAATAAAGTGTATATAATAATAAAGAAAAATGTCAAAAAAGGTGAAAAAATGTATTATCCATATAATTTAATAGTAGTAGAACCAAAAATAAATAAATGGAAAATATTTATAGTAGTATTGATAGTGCTTGTTATAATACTATTATCTATTTATGGTGGAATAAAATACGCAAAATATTTAGAAAATAAAAAGTTTGAACAACAATTGCAAAAAGAGCAAGAACAGCAAGAAGAGCAAAAGAAAATAGAAGAAGAAAAAGAAGCAAAGAGGTTAAAAAATTCTAAACCTTTAACAGAAGAACAAATGGGGGCAATAGAAAATATATATACATCAGAAGAAAAAAGAGTATTTTTAACATTTGATGACGGACCAACAACTTCTGTTACACCATTTATATTAGACTTATTAAAAGAGGAAAATATTAAAGCAACATTCTTTGTTTTAGGAAATAGAGCAAAATCAAATCCAGACCTAATAAAAAGAGAATTTGAAGAAGGGCATTACGTAGCAAACCATGGTTATACTCATAAATATAGTAGCATATATACAAATAGTCAAACAGTATTAGATGAATATAACTATACAGAAGGTTGTATACAAGATGTTTTACAAAACCCAGATTATCACTCAAGAGTATTTAGGTTTCCAGGAGGAAGTGTAGGTGGTTACTACAAAAATATAAAAATGGAGGCAAAAGGGTATTTAAGGCAAAATGGAATAGTTTCATTAGACTGGAATTCATTATCAAAAGATGCAGAAGGAGCAAAAACAAAAGAAATGCTACTTCAAAATGTAATAGATACAGTAGGAAATAAACAAAGTGTAGTAATATTAATGCATGATGCAGCAGATAAAATTTTGACGTATGAAACACTACCAAGCGTAATACAATATTTAAGAGAGAATGGATATAGCTTTAAAAATTTATACGATATACTAGGAGATGGATAATATGGAATATGATGTAATTATAATAGGAAGTGGGCCTGCTGGGATATCTGCGAGTTTATATACAGCAAGGGCAAACTTAAAAACACTTATAATTTCAAAAGGAATAGGAATATTAGAAAAAGTAAATAAAATAGACAATTATTATGGTTTAGCAAGTGATTTAACAGGAGAAGAGCTACAAGAAATAGGAATAAATCAAGCAGAGAAATTAGGAGTGGAATTTGCAAAAGATGAGGTTGTTAAAATAGATTATGAAGAAAGCTTTGTTGTAGAAACTATAAACAGCAAGTACAAAGCAAAAGCAGTAATAATAGCAACAGGAACATCAAGAAAAGCACCTAAGATAGTTGGAATAAAAGAATATGAAGGAAAAGGAATAAGCTATTGTGCTACATGTGATGCATTTTTCTTTAGAGGAAAAGATGTAGCAGTATTAGGAAGCAAAGAATATGCACTTCACGAAGCAGAAGAATTAGGAAGGGTAGCAAACTCTGTAATTATACTCACAAATGGTGAAGAGAGAGTAGAAAATAGAAGTATAGATTTTATAGTAGAAGAAAAGAAAATAAGAGAATTTCGTGGTGGTGATAGTATAGAAGAAATACATTTTGAGGATAATACTATAAAGAAAATAGATGGAGTATTTGTAGCAGTAGGTACAGCAACAAGTAGTGATTTAGCAAGAAAAGTAGGTGCAAGGATAGATGAAAAAGGGAATATACTTGTAAATGAAAATATGAGTACAAATGTACCAAATTTATATGCTTGTGGAGACTGCACAGGAGGAATTCTACAAATAGCAAAAGCAGTATATGAGGGAATGGTAGCAGGGATGAGCATAATTAAAAGTATAAAAAATATATAAATATGGAGGTAAAAATATGAAAATAACAACTGAAAACTTTGAAAAAGAGGTATTAAATTCAGAGGTGCCAGTATTGGTAGACTTTTTTGCAACTTGGTGTGGACCATGTAAAATGATGAGTCCAATAGTAGAAGAACTTGCAAAAGAAATGAAAGGAAAAGCAAAAGTATATAAAGTAGATACAGATGAGGAACAAAACTTAGCAATAAAATATGGAATAATGAGCATACCAACTTTTATAGTATTTAGAAATGGAGAACCAGTAGGTAAAGCAGTTGGAATGAGGGATAAAGAAGAATTAGTAAAATTATTAAATTTATAAAAATGAATATGTTTTGAAGAATTTTCGCATTAAGTATTGACATTTACTAACAAAGTATGCTAATATAAATATTGTCGATATGACATGCGGATGTGGCGAAACTGGCAGACGCGCTAGACTTAGGATCTAGTCCGAAAGGGTGGGGGTTCAAGTCCTCTCATCCGCACCAACGGCGTATCTGTTCGAACTAATAGAACAGAAAAATATGAAAATCAATCAGTAAGATGGTTGATTTTTTCTTTTGTTCAAAATATAATTCATTTTCAGTATGTATAAAATCAGTAAAGTTCATTAAAGAAAATACTTAATTAATAAATGAGGATAAACTTATTGCCTCGCAGATTCCTAGAGTTGTATTAGTAGGACACAACTCATAAGGGAAGACTTGTGGCAAAGCTAAAGTGCTATAAAAAATATTTTGTATTTTTTAAGCTTTCGGCTAATATTGTACATGATTTTATTTCATAAAATCGGCACACAAACAAAGACGTGACATATTAAATTGAGCAAGTTTGAATTTAGAAATTAAGTGACTTTTGTTTGATGAAGAAATTTCAAAGGAAGTGCTTTATGTAATAAGGATTATCTAAAAAACAAAGTTGTCATATATGTGTTATTTTGTATTAAAGTAATTTTAGTACTTGTTTAAAAAAATAAAGAATATGTAGTAAAAATTATAGATAATGGTATGGAAGGTGAAGGAATAGCCAAAATAGATGATTTTGTAATATTTATACCAAATGCTATAAAAGGAGAAAAAGTTAAGATACTTATATTAAAAGTATTAAAAAGTCATGCTTATGGAAAAATAATAGAAATATTAGAAAAATCAAAGTATAGGATAGAAGAAGATTGTACTACATATAAAAGATGTGGGGGATGTAATTTAAGACATATTGACTATGAAGAAACTTTAAATATAAAACAAAGAAAAGTAGAAAACTTAGTAAATAAAACTCTAAAAGGTAATAATATAGAAGTAAAAAATGTAATAGGAATGGGGAATCCTTATGGCTATAGAAACAAAGCACAATACCCAGTAGGAATGAATAAATTAGGAGAACCAGTAATTGGAGTATTTGCTGAGAGAACACATGAGATAGTACCAATGCAGAAATGTTATATACAAAATGAAATAGCAGAAAAAATAGCATTTACAATATACAAATTTATTAAAGAAAAAAATATACCAGTATATAATGAAAGTAATAGAAGCGGAATAATAAGACATATAGTAATAAAAGTAGGAATTCGTACTCATGAAATAATGTGTATACTAGTATTAAATAGTAAGAGCATTCAACATGAAAGTGAATTAGTTGACATGTTAGTAAAAGAATATAATGTAAAAACAATAGTAAAAAACATAAACGAAGAAAATACAAATGTAATATTAGGTAAGCAAAACATAGTACTTCATGGAGATGGATATATATATGATATATTAGGAGAATATACATTTAAAATATCACCAATGTCATTTTATCAAATAAATCCAGTACAAGCAGAAGTATTATACAATATAGCAATAGAAATGCCAGAACTAAGCAAAGAAGATATATTATTTGACTTATATTGTGGAATAGGAACAATTGGAATTTTTGCTTCTACGCATGTGAAAAAAGTCTATGGAATTGAAATAGTAGAAGAAGCAATTAAAGATGCAAAAGAAAATGCTAAAATTAATAATATAAAAAATATAGAATTTTATGCAGGAGATGTAGAGAAAATATTTGCAAATTTAATAGAAAAAAAACAAGTATATCCAGATGTAATAATAGTAGATCCACCAAGAAAAGGGTTAGACGAAAACACAATAAGCAACATATTAGCAGTAAAACCTAGAAAAGTAGTATACATTAGTTGTAACCCTGCAACAATGGTAAGAGATATGAAATTACTAGAAGAAAAATATGAAACAAGTGAAATTCAGCCAGTAGATATGTTTCCATTTACATCACATGTGGAATGTTGCTCGGTGCTATATCTAAAAGATTCGATACAATAGTTGATATGGTGTATGGAGTAGTATAATTTAGTGTTAACAATGTCAACTAGATTTAATAAAATGTTTAGAGATAGAACTTAATTGGAAATATTTGGAAAAAGACTTCATTTTTTTGACTTTTTATGCTAAAATAAAATTATATTGTTATAAAACAATATATGGAAAGGAATATATATGATTAATGATACCAAAATAACTGAAGAACAAAAAATAGAATGTTTTGGAAGTTTAGAAAAGTATGAAATTATTGCTATGAAAGTAGCACAAATACTAATAGAAGAAATTAAAATTAAAGGTTTAGAAAAATATTTTGAAGATATTGATATAACGAATGAATTTAGTTATCCATATTTACAAAATTGGATAGAGAAAAATAAAAATACTATAGCTAAAGTTTTAGAAATGAAGAGAAAAGTTTTTACAGAAGAAGATATAGAAGAATACATAAAATCTAACACAGTAGTATCTCAAGAATTTTTAGAATTGAAATTCAAGGAACTTTTTGGAGAGAAAGAGTTAACTGATGAAGAACGAAAAGAGAAACAATGTTTAGAAAATCAACCAGAGGAATATACGACAAAAGAAGCAAAAGAAAAATTAGAAAATGAAAATGAAGAACAAATACAAGAATATAGAAGTAGTTATTCTGAAAAAAGTTTTAATACTAGATTAAAAAGAGATATTAGGTATGGATTTATAAAAAAACATTCTAATCCAAAAGATTTTCAAATAAATTTTAATGCATTAGTGACTCCAAAAGTCATAAGAGGGAATACTGATTTTTCAATATCAACTAATCAAAATGGAGAATATGACTTTCTTTTAAATCAAGTACAAATAGCTATGTGGAATGAACTTGGGGAACTTATGATAGAAGTATATGTACCAGATAAAAAATATCCAGAAGGAATGACTCGTAGTGCTTTGATTCAAAAAGAAAAAGAAGATGTATGTGAAAAAGAATTAACGGCATTATATAAAAAATTTCAACAACAGGGAGTAGATGTTTCTGTTATATCAAAAAGAATATTAGGATTAGATAAAGAAGATTTAATAATATAAGTAAATATATTAAATAAAATAAATATATAAATTGTTTTACAAGGAGGAAATAATGGAAGGAAATAATATTAATGGAAATATAGCTTTTTTAAGAGATACATTCTTAGAGGCTGAAAAAACATATCTAGAGGAATTAATGAATCAATCTAAATATAAAGAATTCGTAAAGAGCCTAAATAGATATAGTTCAAAAGATTTATCATTAGAAGCTATTAAAAGAATAAGTGATATTGAAACAGGTAGAGTAAAAGAAGAAGATTTAGAAAAAGTTGAAACAGAAATTACTTTATTATTGGCATCAATTCAAGATTGTGTGAGAGAAAAAGTAAAGGAAAGAATAAAAGAATCTGAAGAAGAATTAGAACTGTAATATATAGTATTTAAAGTTTAAGTTAGTTGATTTATATAATATTAATTTTACTTAAATCGTAAGTAACAATTCTAATGTGCTTTATAAAATCAAGTCAAGGTTAAAATGAATGTGCTAGTGCACAACCTTGACTTGATTTTAAAAGCACATTATTTTTCAATTAAGAGGATTTAAGGATAAGTATATTTAATTAAGTAGACATAAGTGCTATTAAAACTTAAAATACCTCATTGAAAATGAGGGCAGGAAAGCATGTTTAACACAATGCATACACACATTGAAGGTCAAGCCTTCAAGAGTTAATAAAGAAACAAAAATTTTAATCAAATATGATGTAAAAATTCACCGAGTGAACTAAATCCACTTTATTAGCTAAAATAGAAAAAAGGGAAAAAACGGGAATTGAACTTTATAGAACACCATAATATAATCGTATTATCAAAAAATGTAAAACATTTAAGTCAGTCGAAGCTAGCAGACTGGCTTTTTTAAGATGCTTTTTTGAAATTTAAATCATTCAATGAGGAGAAATTTTATGTTATATGAAGTCAATTTTGATAATACAAAAAACATCAAATTAAACGAAAATATTTTTAATTGCAGTATAAAAATAGCAATATTAAACAAAACATTTAAAGTAGGACTAATTAAAGAAAAGAGATATTTAGGACTAAAGCAAAATATTTTACAAGAATATAATTTAACTCACAAAAATAATAGTAAAAATTCAATCAAACTAATTGACATAAGTATGAAAAAGTAATATAATGTGCATGTAAACCGTTAACTGTACTCGAAATTTAATTAAATAAGGAGGAAAAAGTTATGTTAGGAAAATTACGGGTTCATGAAGCAACAGTAGAAAAGGTTCATCATTCAGAACATAATAAAAATTTTTACACTATAAGAATAGTATATGAAAGAAGAAATAGACATTATACTATTTTATTACATGATGGAAGTAAAAAAATGAAAATATTTAAGAATTTCCTAAATATAGAAAAGTTAGAAAGACTTGAAGGAAAAACACTTAAATATATTGCAGCAAATGATATAGAAAAACCAAGTGAAGATGGAATCTGGATGTTAGTCAATGACAATGAAACAAGTTTTTTAGACCTTAAAACTTATAAAGTAAAAAACAAACAACAGGTAATAAAAGATATAAAGAAATTTGTATTTAGTGAATTCTAAAAAAAACAGCTCGAAAAAGTTTATAACTTTTTCGAGTTGTTTTTAAAATATGAAACTTATATTAAAAAAAAACTAAACTCAAAGATAGTTAAAATATAAAAGTACAAATAATGAACCAATTACAGATGAATATAAAAACAAAAATTTTGCTAAAGATTTAAAAGAAATTTAAACTCTATAAAGAAATAAAAATTTGGAATTTCTAAGTAATTATTGTATTACCACAACTTTAACGATAATAAATGTAGGTATATAAATCTTTACTTTTATATTCTTTTTTAAGTCTTTCTATACTAATATAAATATTACCTGAAAATGTAAAAATCCGTTCTTCTAAAGAAATATCCTTTAGTAAATTGTACAATTGTTATACATCCCAAAACATTATTAATAAATTAAATTGATTAAACATTATAGCAAACTTTAAATAATATATCAATATCATGCAAATATAAGTTTAATGATATCTATAAAGAAAAATAAAAAGCAATAACCTAAGTAGATTACTGCTATATATATGTTTTTGATAGTTGACCCAAAGAGCAAAGTGTTTATCTCTTTGTAAATTACAAAGGTTTATTTTAAACGTTTTGAGCAAGTTTTGTATATTGTATTTATATTATGCTAGTTACTTTTGACTGTTTTTATTAGCTTTTAATGACTTTTATAAAGAAAATAAAAAAGCAGTAATCGAAATAGATTACCGCTTTGTATATAGGTTTTTGACCTCTTGCCCCAAAGGGCGTTTTTTTATCTCTTAGAGAATTGTGGTGCTTTTCTAGCTTTTTTAAGACCGTATTTTTTTCTTTCTTTCATACGAGGATCTCTTGTTAAGTATCCGTTTGATTTTAAAGTAGGTCTAAATTCGCTATTAGCTTCATTTAATGCTCTTGCTATACCATGACGGATTGCTCCAGCTTGACCTGTGAAACCTCCACCAACAACTTTAGCAATAACATCATATTTTGCTACTGTATTAGTTGAAGTTAATGGTTGTCTTACTATAGTTTTTAAAACTTCTGTACCAAAGTATTCATCAATACTTTTTCCATTTATTGTAACTACGCCAGAACCTTCTACTAATCTAACTCTAGCGATTGATTTTTTTCTTCTACCTGTACCATAAAATACATTTTTTACTGATTTTGCTTTAGCCATATTATTTTACCTCCCAAACTTCTGGTTTTTGAGCCATATTCTCATGTTCGCTACCTGCATAAACTCTTACTTTTTTAAGCATTTGTCTTCCTAAGCTATTGTGTGGAAGCATACCTTTAATTGCAAGCATCATAGCTCTTTCAGGTCTATTTTCCATCATAACTCTTGCAGATGTTTCTTTCATTCCACCAATATATCCAGAATGATGTCTGTAAACTTTTTGATCTAATTTTTTTCCTGTTAAAACTGCATCTTTACAATTTAATATAATAACATGATCTCCAACATCCATATGAGGAGTATAAGTTGGTTTATGTTTTCCTCTTAATAATTTTGCAGCTTCTGTTGCTACTCTACCTAATGGTTTGTTAGCAGCGTCGATTATATACCATTTTCTTTCGATTTCACTTTTCTTTACACTATATGTAGTATTATTCATGGTAAAAATACCCTCCATTCATTATTTTTTATATTATTATATATATGAAACCATTTATAAAAACTACCGGGGAGAAGTTTTTGTATTTGGTTACATTTACTACTTACGCTTTAATATTCTAATACAAAAATAATAAAAAGTCAAGAAAAATATAAAAAAAGTATTGACTTTTTTAAAAAAACAAGTTATTATAGATATGTTCGAAAAAGAAGAAGTTATCCACTTCTCACCTTAACTATGTGGAAAAAGGTTAATAAATATTTAAAACTAGTGAATAAACTAGTATTATATTTATGTGGTGGATTGACTTCAAAGTCAATCTTTTTTGATGTAAAAGAATTTTTGGAGGTGTTTTTTATAAAACAAGATTTACCTATTAATGAACAAATAAGAGCAAGAGAAGTTCAAATAATTGATAACGAAGGAAATAAGGTAGGACCAATCTCTATTCATGAAGCATTAGACATAGCATATGAAAAGAAATTAGACTTAGTACTAGTAGCACCAAATGCAGAAGTGCCAGTATGTAAACTTATGAACTACGGAAAATATAAATTTGAACAAGCAAAAAGAGAAAAAGAAGCAAAAAAGAAACAAAAAACTTTTGAACTAAAAGAAATTAGAATAACTCCTAATATTGAAGAACACGACTTTGGTTTCAAATGTAAAAATGCAAGAAAATTTTTAGAAGATGGAAACAAAGTAAAAATTACAGTAAGGTTTAGAGGAAGAGAACTAAACTACGTAAAACAAGGAGAAGCAGGACTAAACAAATTCATAGAAGAACTATCAGACATAGCAACTCCAGAAAAAAGACCAGTATTAGAAGGTAAAAATATGTTTATAATATTAGCTAAAAAGTAAAATATAAACTTTAATACTTAATACAAAATGCTAATAAGAAATATATAATAAAAGGAAGTTAGAAGTTAGAAGTTAGAAGTTGAAATAAAGGGTAAATACTTCAATAAAATTACCCAAAGTTCCAATCTCCAACCTCCAATTTCCAACCTCTAGTAAAAGAAGGAGGAAACAATTATGCCAAAGCTAAAAACAAATAAAGCTGCAAAGAAAAGATATTCATATACAGCAACAGGAAAAGTTAAAAGAACAAAATCAAATAGAAGACATCTTTTAGCAAATAAAACATCAAGAGCAAAATCAAGAGGAAAAATACAAGATGCTTACGCAGACAAAACATGTGAAGCAGGAATCAAAAAAATGTTACCATACGGAAACTAATTAAAAAATAATAGAGAAACAAGATAAATTAAGGAAGGTGAAAATAAAATGGCAAGAGTAAAAACAGCAAGAATAACACGTAAAAAACATAAAAAAATATTAAAAAGAGCAAAAGGATATTATGGAGCAAAACATTATAGATTCAGAATGGCAAAACAAGCCGTAATGAAATCAGGAATGTATGCATATGTAGGAAGAAAAGATAAAAAATCTAACTTCAGAAAACTATGGATAGCAAGAATAAACGCAGCAGCAAGAATGAACGGAACAACATACAGCAAATTAATAGCTGGAATGAAAAAAGCAAACATAGTAGTAAATAGAAAAATGTTAGCAGAATTAGCAGTAAGCGATCCAAAAGCATTTACTGAAATTGCTGAAATAGCAAAAAAAGCATAGATTTAAATATATAAAGGTTAAATGTCAAAAGTTGAGGTAGACAATTTTGAAAGTTGTCTACCTCAACTTTTTATATGGTGAAATTTATGTAAATATATTTACAAAATAGGAAAAGTATGATATAGTTCATACACAAACTATTAACTTTCCTTGCTTTTATAGAAGGATAATTATCCAAACAATAAGGAGGAAAAAATATGAAACAAGTTAAATTTAACTTAACAATTGATTATGAAGTGAATGAACTGATAGCAATATTAAAAATGTTAAAGGGAAAAGAAGTAAACGTAACAGCAGATGATAACTATGCTATCAAAATAGCATCAACGGATGGCCATGCTGAACTAGTAGAGTTATTGATAGAAGCAGGAGCAGATGTAACAGCAGATGATAACTATGCTATTGGACTTGCATCAGAGAATGGTCATACTGAAGTAGTAAAGCTACTGATAGAAGCAGGAGCAGATGTAACAGCAGATGATAACTATGCTATTGGACTTGCATCAGAGAATGGTCACACTGAAGTAGTAAAGCTACTGATAGAAGCAGGAGCAGATGTAACTGCAGGTGATAACCTTGCTATCAAATATGCATCAGAGAATGGTCACACTGAAGTAGTAAAGCTACTGATAGAAGCAGGAGCAGATGTAACTGCAGGTGATAACCTTGCTATCAGATATGCATCAGAGAATGGTCACACTGAAGTAGTAAAGCTACTGATAGAAGCAGGAGCAGATGTAACTGCAGGTGATAACCTTGCTATCAGATATGCATCAGCGAATGGTCACACTGAAGTAGTAAAGCTACTGATAGAAGCAGGAGCAGATGTAACAGCAGGTGGTAACTATGCTATTAGATATGCATCAGAGGATGGTTATACTGAAGTAGTAAAGCTACTGATAGAAGCAGGAGCAGATGTAACAGCAGATGGTAACTATGCTATTATAAAAGCAGCGGGGAATAATCATATAGAAACACTTAAGTTTATTGTAAATGCAATGTGAAATAGTGATATAACAAAAATGAACACTAAATTTAGTGTTCATTTTTGTTAAAGGATAATATAAATTAGAAAATAAGTATTGACTAAATTTATATTTAAATATAATATAAAAATATATTATAAAAGGGAGGAAAAAATGAGAATAGGAATTGATATAGATGGAGTATTAACAAATATAGAACAATTTACAATAGATTATGAGACAAAGTTTTGCTATGAAAACAATTTGACTTATAGAGTAAAACCAAATGAATATGATGAAGCAAAAGCTTTAGGAATATCAGAAGAAAGCTGTGAAAAGTTTTGGAACAAATATATAAAATACTATGCAAAAGAATATAGAGCAAGAGACTTTGCATCAGAAGTAATAAAGAAGTTAAAAGAGGATGGACACGAAATATATATAGTAACAGCAAGAAATGAATATGGCTTAACAGGTGAAGATTATGGAAGAATGAAAGAATTTGTAAAAGAGTGGTTAAAAAACAATAACATATATTATGATAAAATAGTATACACAGAAGAAACTAAATTACCATATTGTGTAGGAAACTATATAGATATTATGATAGAAGATAAACCAGAAAATGTAAAAGAAATATCTACAAAAATGCCAGTATTATGTTATAATTGCAGCTATAATGTGGATATAAATGGGAAAAATATAACAAGAGTATATAGCTGGTATGATATATATAATAAAATAAATCAAATGTGCAAATAAAGCACATTTGATTTATTTTATTGTTTCTTAATCTTAGGTTTAGCAATAAGAGAAGCCAAATACCCGAAAAATACAGCAGCAGCAATACCACCAGCGGCAGCCTTAACACCACCGATAAATGCACCGAAGTAATCCAATTTCTTTAACAGCGTCAATAGCCCCTTTAGCAAGATTAGCGCCAAAACCAGTAAGAGGGACAGTAGCACCACAACCTGCAAAATCAATAACATATTTATAAATACCAAGTCCACCTAGAATAGCACCTGCTGTAACAAAAACAACTAAAATTCTAGCAGGAGTCAGCTTAGTTTTATCAATTAAAATCTGACCAACAATACAAATTGCGCCACCAACCACAAAACAACGAAGCAACTGCATCCAGTCAATACTCTGTAAAAAATCCATAAAAAATCTCCTTTCTCAATTAGGGACAGTCCCTAATTGTCCCATTTTCCCAATTGGGGACTGTCCCTAATTGAGAAGAATGGGACAGTTTGGGATGGGGTTGTCCTTTTTTAGTTTTCTATTGCTATGGCGTGGGCTATTCCGGGGAATGCTTTCGCCTTGTTGACTACTTGTTGCATTTGTTAGTGCTCCTGTTGCAACTAGCAATACTTTATTTATTTTCTTTTCTTGTAGCTGTTTATATATATAACCTGAAAATACAGTTCCTATACATGCACATCCACTACCGCCTGAATGTGTGTCTTGTGTAGATTTATCAAATATTAAAACGCCACAGTCATTATAGTTTCCACTTATATTGTAACCTTTTGTTTTACATAGGTCTTTTACTATGTCTTTTCCTATATATCCTAAGTCACCAGTTAATATAACATCATAATAGCTAGGCTTTCTTCCTGTGTCTTCAAAGTGTGTTATTAAAGTATCAAAAGCAGCTGGTGCCATTGCAGCACCCATATTGTTTGCATCCTTAATTCCCATATCTACTATTTTTCCTGGTGTTATGTGTGTTATAAATGGACCATTGCCATCTTTTGATAAAACGGCAGCACCTGAACCTGTTACTGTCCACTGTGATGTAGGTGGTCTTTGATTTCCTAGTTCTAATGGAAACCTAAATTGCTTTTCAGCACTACAAAAATGGCTTGATGTAGAACAAAGTACATTTTTAGCAGCGCCAGCATCTATAAATACACTACCTAAACACATACTTTCTACAAATGTTGAACATGCACCAAATACTCCAAAAAATGGAATGTTTATTTCACGAAGTCCAAAACTTGAAGAAATACATTGGTTAAGTAAATCACCTGCAAAACAAAAGTCAATATCAGAAGAAGCTATATTAGATTTTGCAATTGCCATATTTACAGTTTCTTTTATAATTTTACTCTCAGCTTTCTCCCAAGTTTTTTCGCCCCAGAATTCGTCATCTAAACATTTATCAAAATATTTAGCAAGAGGACCTTGTGATTCTTTAGGACCAACAATAGAAGCAACTTCTGTTATTGTTGGAGGAGAATCAAATTTAATTGTTTGTTTACCTAATTTATTCATTAAAAAATCATTCCTTTCGTTGTCCATTGGACACTTTACGCAAACAGCGTAGCAATAATTCCAATTATTACTGAAGCAGATATACCATAGACAAGTACAGGTCCTGCAACTGTAAACATTTTTCCACCTACACCCATAACATATCCTTCAGACTTATACTCTATTGCAGGGGAAACTATTGAATTCGCAAAACCAGTAATTGGTATTAAAGAACCAGCACCAGCAAATTTTCCTATTTTATTAAATATATTTAAACCTGTTAAAAATGCAGCAATGCCAATTAAAACTATAGCAACAACAGTGTTACATGATTGTTGTTCCATACCTTTAAACTTACAAAAATCAAATATTATTTGTCCAATAGAACAAATTAAACCACCAACCCAAAAAGCATTAAAACAATTTTTAAGTATTGGTGAATTAGGAGACTTCTTATCCACATACTCACTATATTTTTGTGGATTCTCTAACGGATTTTCTCCCAAAACAATCACTTCCTTTCAAATTTCTAAAAATTAGTACTTATTATGATAATATCATTACAAGAATTATTAAAAATTCTTTGGGCGTAATTCAGTAAATACTAATAGGTATTTCTAACTAATTAAGCCCCTACACATATAATTATTTGCTATTAACTATTCTTACTTTGCTCTTCACTGCAAAGTAAATAGTAACACTATCCTAGTCTCTATCTCTATCAATAGTAAAACTTAAATCTAAATCTACATAGTATTCAGCAATTTTCTTACCATTTACTTTTGCACGTTGTTCTATAATCTTTACACTTGTAATATAATCTATAGTTTTGGAAGCTTCAGCTATTGTTTGTAAAATTGCATCCTTCCAAGAAACTATTGATGAACCAGTAACAATAATATGTTTTTCCATAATAATTAAACCTCCATCTTTTACATTTGTTAAAATTATATTTTCCTAAAAATTCTATTTTATGCAAATTTATAAAATAATATTGATTTTATTTGAAATGAATATTAAAATATAATAGAAAACAAGAATTACATTTTCTAAGCTCATTCTTCGCTAAGAAAATATAATTCTTCCATAACCATCTTCTAAGGAAGCTCACTACTATCGAGGAAGGCTTTCCTAAAAATATGAAAAAGGAGAGAAAATAAAAATGCCAACTTGGGGAATGCATTTGCTAATTGCAAAAAAGTTAAATAAAAAATTAAAAATAAATGATTATAATTTGTTTTTAATAGGAAATATAATTACAGATATAAATAATGGTTACCTAGTATCAAATGTTTCAAAAATAATATCACATAAAGATACTCATTACTATTCAGAAAAGAAAAATGAAAGAACTGGAGAGATAATGTTTTATGATGTGGAAAAATTCATAGAGGATAATAAAGAAAACTTACATAATCCACTCATATTAGGATATATAACACATTTATTAACTGACGTATATTGGAATGATTTAACATATGCAAAACATGGAATACGTAATGAAAAGCGGTAAACTTATAGGACTAAAACTAAATAATGGACAAGAATTTTTAGGTGATGGAGAACAAAGAAGAAAAACAAAAGTAAATGATTTCAAAATTTTTACAAATTATTTATATATGAATAGTTTGATTGAATTACCACAATATGATGAAAAAGCTTATTATATAGCAAAATCAATAAAATGTATATCATTAGAAAAACAAGATATACAAAAAGCAATACATTATTTAGAAGTAGTAAAAAATGGAATTCCATCACTAAAATTAGAATATAAAATCTTTACTAGAGAAGAAATACTAGAAAATATAGATAAATGCGCAGAAAAGATTTTAAAATATTTAGAAAATATAATATGAAAAGGAGCAAATTATGAGAGCAAAGAGAGCAATAGAAAATAAAAAAGGAAATATATTAAAAAAGATAGTAGTAACAGTATTATTTTTAGTTTGTATATGTGTGGTAATAAATATAGCACCAAATTATGTTCAAAATACAATAAAAGGAAAAATTAATTTAATAATTAATAACAATAATGTTACAACAAGTTTAAAGTATGATGTAATAGTTGATGAAAGTGAAGTAATATATTTATCATCAAGAGACATAGGAAATTTCTTTGACCAAAATATATTTTATGATAATGTATATAATAAAATAATAACAACTTCAGGTACAAAAGTTGCGACAATAGAACCTAATAAAAAAGAGATGTATGTAAATAGTTCAAAAGTTAACATTTATGCCACAATGACAAAAAAAGACGAGACATTTTATCTTCCATTTTCAGAAATGAAAAGTGTATATAATGTAGATGTTAAATATTCAAAAGAAACAGGAATAGTAACAATAGATTCATTAGATAAAGAACAAAAAATGGGAAATAGTTCAGATGATACAAATGTAAAATATAAACCAACAATGTTTTCAAAAACATTAGATAAGATAAAAAAAGGCGAAAGTGTAGTTGTTATAGAAAAAAAAGATGGTTGGAATAAAATAAGAACATCTAAAGGTATTATCGGATATATTAAAGATATTGCAAATATTCACAATGTACGAGAGAATATGGAAGAAACTAAACAAATAGAAGGAAAAGTAAGTTTAGTTTGGGATTATTATTCTTCTGTAGCACCAGACAGAACTGGAACAAGAATAGAAGGTATAAATGTAGTCGCACCATCAATAGCATCATTAAAAGAAATGCAACAAGGAGAGTTAACTGTAAGAGTAGGAGATAGTGGAAAAAGATATATTGACTGGGCACATAGTAACAATTATAAAGTATGGGGAATTGTATCAAATGATTCATTACCAGATACAACCTCAGAAATTCTAAATGATTATAAACTAAGAGAAAGTTTAATAAATAGAATAGTATTATTAACAACAAACTATAATTTGGACGGAATAAATATAGATTTCGAAAATATGAAAGAGTCAGATAAAAATATGTTTTCACAATTTTTAATTGAACTTGCACCACGACTTAAAGAATATGGAAAAGTATTATCAGTAGATGTAACAGCACCAGATGGAAGTCCAAACTGGTCATTATGCTACGATAGAAATAAAATTGGACAAGTAGCAGACTATATAATATTTATGGGATATGATCAATATGGAATATCTTCACCAAAAGAAGGAACAACAGCAGGAGCAGATTGGGTAGAAGTTAATGTAAATAAATTTATAGGAACGCAAGAAGAAGTAGATAAAGATAAACTAATATTAGGAATGCCATTCTACACAAGGTTATGGAAAGAAAAAGACGGAGAAATAAAAAGTACAGTAGTATGGATGAAAAATATAGATTCAAAGTTACCAGCAGGTACTGAAAAAAAATGGAATGAAGATTTAAAACAATACTATGTAGAATATGAACAAAATGGTTACACATATAAAATGTGGATAGAAGATGAAAAATCAATAAAAGCAAAATTTGATATAATGAATAAGTATAACTTAGCAGGTGCAGCATATTGGCAAAAGGACTTTGAAAGTGCAAATATATGGAATATAGTTAAAGAAGAAATTAATAGATAAAAGAATAAATGAAAATCACCTACATATAATTTTGTAGGTGATTTTATTATGTACATATATTTAAAAGAATTAAACAATGACAATGAATTACAGTTTCAAAAAAATATTCCAATATTTTTAAAAAAGATAATTATTAAAATAATAAAAGTTTTTAATATAACAGTAATTCAAAATATAGAAAACAATAATTACTTATATATAATTCCAAGAATATCTAATGTAGGAAATATAAAAAAAATTATAAAGAAAAGTAAAGCGAAAAAAGTAATTTTATCTAAAAAACTAAAAAAGTATAGTAAAGAATTGGAAATAGAAGAAGATAATAAAATTCCACAATATTTTATATATAAAATATTAAAATATATACAGAAAATAACACAAGTTGAAATAGAAACTCAAAGTATATATTTCTTAACAAATGTATATAATACTCAAAATATAGAAACAATAACATATTTAGTAGAAAATTTGAAAACAGTAAATATAGTTACAAATAAAATAAAAGAATATTCTAAATTAGAAGAGAAGTTATATAATAATGGAAATCTAATAGCAGTAACAAATAATAAAAAGAAAGCTTTAAGAAAAGCTAATTTTATAGTTAATTTAGATTTAAATGAAGAAGAAATAAGTAAATATAATATAAATAGAAAATCAATAATAATAAATTGTACTAATAAAAAAATAAGTAAAC
>CATLFA010000007.1 GCA_949927585.1 uncultured Clostridiaceae bacterium | reverse complement strand
AGAAATTTAGACACAGAAGTAGAAGGATATATCTTAAAGGAAACAGAAGATAAAGAAGGAACAACAGATACAACAGTAACAGCAGAATATAAAGAATATGAAGGATTTACAAAAAATGAAGAATATGTAGGAAAAGTAGAAAGTGGAAATATATCAGGAGATGGAAGTTTAGCATTAAAATTATATTATAATAGAAATGTTTATAATATAAACTATGAACTAAATGGAGGACAAGAAACCGGAAGTTTAGCAAATAGTTATACATATGGAAAAGAAATGATATTACCAAATAGAGTAGAAAAACAAGGATATACATTTGCAGGTTGGTATGATAATGAAAATTTAACAGGAAGTCCAATAACAACAATACAAAGTACAGAAATAGGAGACAAAACATTCTACGCAAAATGGGATGCAAAAGGAGATACCGTATATAAAGTACAACACTATAAACAAAAACAAGATTTAAGTGGATATGAGTTAGCAGAAGAAGAAACAAAAACAGGAGTAACAGGAGCAATAGTAAATGCAATACCAAAAACATATTCAGGATATACAGAGAATACAGAACATAGTGAAAGAAAAGCGCAAGGAACTATATTAGCAGATGGAAGCCTAACATTAAAATTATACTATGATAGAAATCAATTTACAGTAACATTTAAGGATGGACAAACAACACAAAAGACAGAACAAGTAGAAAAAGGTCAAGGTGCAACAGCACCAGAACTAACTAAAGCAGGTTATAGTTTAAGCTGGGACACAGACTTTAGTAATATAACAAGTGACCTAGAAGTAAATGCAGTATGGACAGCAAATACAAATACCCCATATAAAGTAGAACACTATGTAAGAAATTTAGATACAGAAGTAGAAGGTTATACATTAAAGGAAACAGAAGATAAAGAAGGGACAACAGATACAACAGTAACAGCAGAATATAAAGAATATGAAGGATTTACAAAAAATGAAGAATACGTAGGAAGAGTAGAAAGTGGAAATGTATCAGGGGATGGAACTTTAGTATTAAAACTATATTATAGCAGAAATAGTTATAATATAACCTATGAGTTAAATGGTGGAACAGCAACAGGAAATTTAGCAAATAGTTATATTTATGGAAAGGAAATGGTTTTGCAAAATAAAGTAGTGAAAGAAGGCTATATATTTGCAGGTTGGTATGAAAATAATGAATTTACTGGAAACCCAGTAACAACAATATCAGCAACAACAATAGGCGAAAAAACATATTATGCAAAATGGGTAGAAAAAGATGAAGATTATTATATATTATCTACAAAGTATAATATAGATATGGAATTAAATATAATAACAAAAGTAAAACCAGATACAAACATAGAAATATTCTTAAGTAATATAAAAACAAATGGAGAATGTAAAGTATTAAATGCAAAAAGAGAAGAAGTAAGTACAAATACATTAGTAGGAACAGGTTATATATTACAAGTAACATACAAAGGAAAAATATATGAATATCAAATAGCAGTAAGAGGAGATATAGACGGAAACGGAACTATAACAGTAACAGACTTATCAATGATGAACCAAGCATTAACAAAGAAAATAATACTAACAGGTATAAAACAAAAAGCAGCAGACATAGATTATACTGGAGAAATAACAGTAACAGACCTATCAATGATAAATCAAGCACTAACAGGAAAAATAATATTGTAAAATTAAAAATGAAACAAAGATTTTATTGTAAAATTCAAAATTAAAATTGAGATGAAATCTTTGTTTTTGTTTTGATTTATAAATATAGCATGAAAGTTAAAAAAATATTAGTGAATAAAATTATATAACAAAAATGTAATAAAAATGTAAAATAAACAACTTAAATCATGTAAAAATAGTTTCCGTAAGTACCCTGACAAGAGTTTTGTAATATTTGGAAAACCTTACAAATACTACTATTGCAATTAATTTTAATATATTGTTAAATATTATTATATATTATACGAGGAGAGATAGTTATGAAAAATATATTTAAAAAGATTGTAGCAATTAATTTAATAACAGTTATAATGCTAATGAACTTTAATTTTTTAGGATTAAATAAAATTATAGCAACTGCAGAAGATGGAGAATTTACTAGTAATGAGTGGAAATATAATATAAAAATAAAAAAAGTAGTAGCATATAATTTTTCGAGAACAGATAGTAATTCACATGGATATATGTTAGATGAAGAAGGCAGACTATGGGAAACTCAATATGGAGGAGGCTTAAAACAGATATTTACAACACATAGATTTTCAGACATAGCTAGTGGGTATGATCACATGCTAGCTTTAGATGAAGAAGGATATTTGTGGGGCTGGGGAGATAATACTTATTATCAATTAGGAAATGGAACAACAGAAGCCTCTACAGAACCAATAGCAATATATGCAACTAAACAATTTGAGAGTGTTGCTTGTGGAAACGATACTTCATTTGCAATAGATAAAACAGGAAATTTATACGCATGGGGAACTAATGAATTTGGGCAAACTATAAAAACAGATACTATCGATATAGAAAGTGAATCTTTAAATAAAACTATTACTATCGAAGTAGCAACTACACCACAATTGAAACTTTCTAATATAAAAAAAATTTCTGCGCATGGAGCGTCAATGTTAGCAATAGACAAAGATGGATATGCTTGGGGTTGGGGAATGAATGAATATGGTCAATTAGGAAACTATAACACTGCAGAAATTAAAACAAAAACATATTATAGTAAACCAACAGGGGGAGAACCAGCATCAAAATATGAATATGAGTATGTAGAAACACCATCTAAAGTCAGTGAAACAATAAAATTTAGAGATGTAATAATCGGTGTTCAAAACAGTTATGGGATTTCAGGACATTCTGTTTTGCTAACAGAAGATGGAAAAGCATATACAGTTGGAAATAATTATTGGGGACAATTAGGAGATGGTACAAAAGTTGATAAAAAAACTTTAACTATACCTACAGGATTAGAAGATATAAAAATAATAAGTATTTTGGCAGGAAGTATTTGGAGTGCTTTTATGGATGAAAATCATAATATATGGACTTGTGGGAGTAATAGTAAGGGATCATTAGGAAACGGCACAACAAATGATTCAGGAACAGTTGTAAAAGTATTAAAAGATAAAGAAGTTACATTTACAGACTTTGCAACAGATAGTGCACATAATAGTATATATGTATTTGATTCTAATGGTGATTTATGGGGTTGGGGAGGTAACTATTATGAATTAGGATGTGGAGGTTATGAAAAACAAACTACTCCAATACAAATAACAGAAAATATTAAACAATATACAGTAAACTTCAAAAATGGAGATACAATAGAAAAAACAGAAACTGTAGAAAAAGGTCAAAGTGCGACAGCACCAGAATTAACTAAAGCAGGATATACTCTAAGCTGGGACACAGACTTTAGTAATATAACAAGTGACTTAGAAGTAAATGCAGTATGGACAGCAAATACAAATACCCCATATAAAGTAGAACACTATATAAGAAATTTAGACACAGAAGTAGAAGGATATATCTTAAAGGAAACAGAAGATAAAGAAGGAACAACAGATACAACAGTAACAGCAGAATATAAAGAATATGAAGGATTTACAAAAAATGAAGAATATGTAGGAAAAGTAGAAAGTGGAAATATATCAGGAGATGGAAGTTTAGTATTAAAATTATATTATAATAGAAATGTTTATAATATAGACTATGAACTAAATGGAGGACAAGCAACAGGAAATTTAGCAAATAGTTATACTTATGGAAAAGAAATGATATTACCAAATAGAGTAGAAAAACAAGGCTATACATTTGCAGGATGGTATGATAATGAAACTTTAGCAGGAAACCCAGTAACAACAATACCAAATACATCAATAGGAGATAAAACATTTTATGCAAAATGGGATGCTAAAGGCGATACAGCATATAAAGTAGAGCATTATAAACAAAAACAAGACTTAAGTGGATATGAACTAGCAGAAACAGAAAATAAAACAGGAGTAACAGGAGCCACAGTAAATGCAATAGCAAAAATATATGTAGGATATACAGAAAACACGGCACATGAAGAAAGAATAGATACAGGAACAATAGCAGCAAATGGAAGTTTAACATTAAAGTTATATTATGATAGAAGCGAATTTACAGTAACCTTCAAAAATAGAGATACAGTAGAAAAAACAGAAACTGTAGAAAAAGGTCAAAGTGCGACAGCACCAGAATTAACTAAAGCAGGTTATAGTTTAAGCTGGGACGCAGACTTTAGTAATATAACAAGTGACTTAGAAGTAAATGCAGTATGGACAGCAAATATAAATACCCCATATAAAGTAGAACACTATGTAAGAAATTTAGATACAGAAGTAGAAGGTTATACATTAAAGGAAACAGAAGATAAAGAAGGGACAACAGATACAACAGTAACAGCAGAATATAAAGAATATGAAGGATTTACAAAAAATGAAGAATATGTAGAAAAAGTAGAAAGTGGAAATATAGCAGGAGATGGAAGTTTAGTATTAAAATTATATTATAATAGAAATGTTTATAATATAAACTATGAACTAAATGGAGGACAAGAAACAGGAAGTTTAGCAAATAGTTATACATATGGAAAAGAAATGATATTACCAAATAGAGTAGAAAAACAAGGCTATACATTTGCAGGTTGGTATGATAATGAAAGTTTAGCAGGAAACCCAGTAACAACAATACCAAATACATCAATAGGAGATAAAACATTTTATGCAAAATGGGATGCTAAAGGCGATACAGCATATAAAGTAGAGCATTATAAACAAAAACAAGACTTAAGTGGATATGAACTAGCAGAAACAGAAAATAAAACAGGAGTAACAGGAGCCACAGTAAATGCAATAGCAAAAATATATGTAGGATATACAGAAAACACAACACATGAAGAAAGAATAGATACAGGAACAATAGCGGCAAATGGAAGTTTAACATTAAAGTTATATTATGATAGAAGCGAATTTACAGTAACCTTCAAAAATGGAGATACAGTAGAAAAAACAGAAACTGTAGAAAAAGGTCAAAGTGCGACAGCACCAGAATTAACTAAAGCAGGATATACTCTAAGCTGGGACACAGACTTTAGTAATATAACAAGTGACTTAGAAGTAAATGCAGTATGGATAGCAAATACAAATACCCCATATAAAGTAGAACACTATGTAAGAAATTTAGATACAGAAGTAGAAGGTTATACATTAAAGGAAACAGAAGATAAAGAAGGGACAACAGATGCAACAGTAACAGCAGAATATAAAGAATATGAAGGATTTACAAAAAATGAAGAATATGTAGAAAAAGTAGAAAGTGGAAATATATCAGGAGATGGAAGTTTAGTATTAAAATTATATTATAATAGAAATGTTTATAATATAAACTATGAACTAAATGGAGGACAAGAAACTGGAAGTTTAGCAAATAGTTATACATATGGAAAAGAAATGATATTACCAAATAGAGTAGAAAAACAAGGCTATACATTTGCAGGTTGGTATGATAATGAAAATTTAACAGGAAGTCCGATAACAACAATACCAAGTACAGAAATAGGAGACAAAACATTCTACGCAAAATGGGATGCAAAAGGAGATACCGTATATAAAGTACAACACTATAAACAAAAGCAAGATTTAAGTGGATATGAGTTAGCAGAAGAAGAAACAAAAACAGGAGTAACAGGAGCAGTAGTAAATGCAATACCAAAAACATATTCAGGATATACACAAAATACAGAACATAGTGAAAGAAAAGCGCAAGGAACAATATTAGCAGATGGAAGCCTAACGTTAAAATTATACTATGATAGAAATCAATTTACAATAACATTTAAGGATGGACAAACAATACAAAAGACAGAACAAGTAGAAAAAGGTCAAGGTGCAACAGCACCAGAACTAACTAAAGCAGGTTATAGTTTAAGCTGGGACACAGACTTTAGTAATATAACAAGTGATTTAGAAGTAAATGCAGTATGGACAGCAAATATAAATACCCCATATAAAGTAGAACACTATGTAAGAAATTTAGATACAGAAGTAGAAGGTTATACATTAAAGGAAACAGAAGATAAAACAGGAACAACAGATACATTAGTAACAGCAGAATATAAAGAATATGAAGGATTTACAAAAAATGAAGAATACGTAGGAAGAGTAGAAAGTGGAAATGTATCAGGGGATGGAACTTTAGTATTAAAACTATATTATAGCAGAAATAGTTATAATATAACCTATGAGTTAAATGGTGGAACAGTAACAGGAAGTCTAGCAAGTAGTTATACTTATGGAAGAGAAATGATTTTGCAAAATAGAGTAGTAAAACAAGGCTATACATTTGCGGGATGGTACGATAATAATGAATTTAATGGAAACCCAATAACATCAATACCAATGACATCAAAAGGAGATAAAACATTTTATGCAAAATGGATAGAAAAAGATGAAGATTATTATATATTATCTACAAAGTATAATATAGATATGGAATTAAATATAATAACAAAAGTAAAACCAGATACAAACATAGAAATATTCTTAAGTAATATAGGAACAAATGGAGAATGTAAAGTATTAAATGCAAAAAGAGAAGAAGTAAGTACAAATACATTAGTAGGAACAGGTTATATATTACAAGTAACATGCAAAGGAAAAACATATGAATACGAAATAGCAGTAAGAGGGGATATAGACGGAAACGGAACTATAACAGTAACAGACTTATCAATGATAAACCAAGCATTAACAAAAAAAATAATACTAACAGGAGTAAAACAAAAAGCAGCAGACATAGATTATACTGGAGAAATAACAGTAACAGACCTATCAATGGTAAATCAAGCACTAACAAAAAGAATAACACTATAAAAAATATGGCAAATTATTATAATGTAAGTTATAGTAATTTGCCATATAATAATTATATTATAAAAAAGAAAAAAGAGACTTTACTACATTTTAAAATTTTATGGTAAAGTCTCTAGTTTTTATTTAAAATATTGTATAGCTGTTTTAATTGCATTATTTCTCATAATTATTTTTCCATTTTCTAATAATTTTTGTTTAAATACATCAGCATTACTAGTATAAGTTGCAAATTCAGTAATAGAAGAAAATAGGCTTTTTAAATTAGGATAAGTTAAATTAATATTAGAAAGGCTTAAATAATACTTATCTTTATATTCATATAGAGAAACGTTTTTTGCTATATTTGTATAAGTAATGTTACTACAATTTATAAAATTAGAAAAAGAACAGAAATCCTCGAAATTATTAAAACAATATACTGCATTTGTATTTTTAAAGTCATTTATTCTTTTCCTTCTAATATGTATTTTCTTTTTTTCTTGTAATTTCTTGTTTTCAGGTAAACTTCTAGTAACAGTTAGTATAAAGTCGCCGCCAGCAACTTGTATTGCCTCTAATCTTATTTGATAATCTTTAGTAACAAATCCTATTTTCTCTTCCGCCTCATCCAGCATATCAAAAAATAAATCTTGTGATTCTAATGGATTAGCCATAAAAGAATGAAAATCTATATTCTTTTTTTCTAAATCCTTATTTGTAAGAGTAATTCTTATTTTGTTCTCATTTAATTTTTCAAAGCGCATTGTAAATCCTCCTAATACCTTGTGTATATATTAATTATAGCATATTTAACTGCAAAAATAAATGAACAATTTTTGGTAATGTTAATGTAGTATATGCTAAGTTTTTATAAATTGTCAATAGCAATGGAATATTTTAACAATTATAAATCTTTTTTTGATTATATCTTGAAAAAAAATAAAAATGCATATATAATATGTGCATAAATGCGAAAGAAAATGAAAGTGAGGAATAAGAATGGCAACAAGAGATAAAAATATTTGGATATTAGCATTATTCATATTATCAGGTCTGGTAATAGGCGGTTTATTAGGGGAACTTGCTGGACAAGTTGATTTTTTATGGTGGCTATCTTATGGGCAAAGTTTTGGACTTGAAACACCAATATCATTAAATTTAAACATTGTTGAAATAACTTTTGGTTTAATGTTTAAAATAAACATAGCTAGTATAATTGGACTTATAATAGCAATATTAATTTATAGGAAAGTGTAATTTGTATAAAAACAATAGTATATGTAATTAAAGGCGCTATTTATTAGCGATACATAAAAAAATATAAAATGAATAGGGGCTTATAGAAAGGATATATCATGTCGATAAAATTAAATGATTTACCAATATCAGAAAGACCCTATGAAAAATTAGAAATGTATGGAGAGAAATCTCTATCAAATTCAGAATTATTAGCAATAATAATAAAAACAGGAACAAAAGAAGAAACAGCTGTTAGCTTAGCACAGAAAATACTTAACCTAAATACAGAAAATAAAAGTAATAGTTTAAGATTTTTGGAGCAAACTACAATAGAAGAACTTACAAAAATAAAAGGTATAGGAAGAGTAAAGGCAATAGAGTTAAAAGCAGTATGCGAAATAGCAAAAAGAATGGCAAGACCAATAAATACAAAAAAAATAGTTATAAAAGAGCCAAGAGATGTAGCTAATTTACTTATGGAAGAACTAAGATATGAAAAAAGAGAAATACTAAAAGTTATAATGTTAAACACCAAAAATACAGTTCAAAAGATAATAGATATAGCTGTAGGTGCTACTTCAAAAATATATGTAGAGCCAAAGGATATTTTAAAAGAAGCCATAAGAATGGAAATGCCTAAAATTATAATGGTACATAATCATCCAAGTGGAGATGAAACTCCAAGTATAGCAGACAAGGAAATGACTAATAGAGTGGAACAATGTGCAAAGCTATTTGGAATACAGTTAATAGATCATATTGTAATTGGAGATGGAACATTTGAAAGTATATTATCTAAAATGCACAAAAGGTAAATAAAAAAGATTAAACAAAAGAGGTATGATTAAAATTCTTGAAAATTAAAAAAGAAGTTGACATGCCTCAATTTTATATTATAGGAATTTATAGAGGTACTGTTTATTTAAAATGCTTATTTGATAGTGATTTAAGATGTATCTTATACAAAGTGAAAGGAAGTTATTATGAAATTATTTGGATTAAAAAGTAAAGATATAGGAATTGATTTAGGAACAGCAAATACCTTAGTTACTTTAAGAGGAAAAGGAATTGTTTTAAAAGAGCCATCTGTTGTGGCAATAGAAAATAAAACAGGAAATATATTAGCAACAGGCCATGAAGCAAAAGAAATGCTACGGAAGAACACCAGAAGATATAAGAGCAGTAAGACCATTAAAAGATGGAGTAATTGCAGACTTTACAGCAACACAATTAATGCTTAAAAACTTAATTTCAAAAGTATGTCAAAGATATAACGTAGTAAGACCACGTGTAGTAGTAGGTGTTCCATCAGGAATAACCGAAGTAGAAGAAAGAGCAGTAGAAGAAAGTGTACTTCAAGCAGGAGCAAGAGAAGTATATTTAATAGAAGAGCCAATGGCGGCAGCAATAGGTGCAAACTTAGATGTAGCAGAGCCAAGTGGAAGTATTATAGTAGATATAGGTGGTGGAACTACAGAAGTTGCAGTTATATCTTTAGGTGGAATAGTAGTTAGTACATCTTTAAGAGTAGCAGGTGATGAACTAGATGATGATATAGTAAATTATGTGAAAAGAGAATTTAATTTAGCAATAGGAGAAACAACAGCCGAAGAAATAAAAATACAAATAGGATGTGCAACTCCATTAATGACAGATTTAAGTATGACTATTAGAGGAAGAGATTTATCCACAGGTCTTCCACAAAATGTGGAAATAACATCTGCACAAGTAATGGAAGCAATAGCAGAATCTATAAATGATATAGTAGAAAGTGTAAAGCAAACGTTAGAAAAAACTCCACCAGAATTAGCATCAGATATAATGGAAAAAGGAATAGTATTAGCAGGTGGAGGGGCATTAATTCAAAACTTAGATAAATTATTAAGTTATAAAACAGGAATGCCAGTATATATTGCAGAAAACCCATTAGATTGTGTTGTAAAGGGTACAGATAAAACAATAGAGGATTTAGAGAGATTAAAGAATGTGTTAGTAAATTCAAGAAGAAGACGTTAAAAAAGATATTTTAATTGAATTGTAGAATATTAATTAGTCAGGAATACATGTTAGAATTTATGCAATTATTCAAATAATAGAAAGTAAATAATTAATAGTGAAGAGTACAAAACTCTTCGACTTTTGGAGGGATAGATTATGTATGGCAAAAAGAAAAAAAGAGTAGTAGGAATATTAATAACAATAATAGTACTTATAGTTATAGTAATAGTATCAAATATAAAAATAGATAATCTATCTTATGTACAAAGTTTTGCAAACTTTTTTGTAATGCCAGTTCAAAATGGACTAACATATTTGAAAAATAAATTATCAGGGAATGAACAGTTCTTTACTGATATAAGCAAATTAAAAGAAGAAAATGAAAATTTGAAACAAGAAAATAGTAAGTTACAACAAGATTTAAGAGAATTTGAAATATTAAAATCAGAAAATGAAACCTTGAAAGAATATGTGAATTTAAAAGATAAATATGCAGAATACACAACAATACCAGCGTATGTAATAAATAAGGATATAAGTAATTATAATAATTGTATTGTAATAAATGTAGGTTCAGATGAGGGAATAAAAGTTAATATGACAGTAATTTCAGATAAAGGTTTAGTAGGACATGTAATATCGGTAACATCAAATACAGCAAAAGTACAAACAATTGTAGATACTTCTAGTAGTATAAGTTGTACATTAACATCTTCAAGGGATACAATAATAGCAAGAGGAACTTTAGAAGGTAAAAGTATGTTAATGGCAACATATATACCAACAGAAGCTAGCCTAATTGAATCAGATACAATAGAGACTTCAGGATTAGGGGGAATATATCCTAAAGGTATACTTGTAGGAAGTATACAAAAAGTAGTAAACACGAAAAATATAGTAGACAGATATGCACAAATAAAGACTGCTGTAGATTTTTCAAAACTACAAACTGTACTAGTAATAACACAATAGCTAGCATTGGCGAGAGTTCCTAATAAAAAAAAGATGTAGAAAATAAAAATTATACAAAGCTAATATATAGAAATAAAAACTTAGTCAAAAAAGGAAACCCAAAAATGAAAAAAACAATAACAATAATAGGTTTAGCAATGACCTTTCTAATTATATATTTTCTACAAGCCAACTTTTTTAGTTGGTTTACAATAGCTGGGATAAAACCAAACTTATTTATAATTTTAGTTTTATTTATAAGCTTATTTATAGGGATGAAATATGGTATAGGTTTTGGATTATTTTTTGGATTATTTTTAGATATAGTAATAGGAAAAAGTATAGAAATAAATACAATTATGTTAGTATGTGTTGCAATTCTAGGTGGATATTTTGATAAAAACTTTTCAAAAGATAGTAGAATTACAATTATGCTTATGGTAATAGGAAGCACATTTATATTTGAAATAGGAAGTTATATATTAAGCATAATAATATTAAACACAAATATAGAAATTATTAGCTTTATAAAAATTGTAATAATAGAAGTATTTTACAATGCAATACTAACAGCAATATTGTACCCACTAATGCAAATAGTAGGGTATAAAATAGAAGACATATATAAAGGTCAAAAAATATTAACAAGATATTTTTAAAAAGGTTTTCGAATTTTAAGGGAGGCGAGAAAATTGAATAAAACAAGAACACAAAAAGATAAATTAAGATATAACATTGTATCAGCATTAGTATACATTATAGGAATAATTTTACTTATTCAATTATTTAACCTTCAAATAATTAAAGGAGCAGATTATAGGCAGCAATCAAATACAAGGCTTTCAAGAGAAAGCACTTTGCAAGCAGCACGTGGAGATATATTAGACCAATCAGGAAATAAATTAGCAACTACAAAATCAGGATATATATTAAAATTATATAAAACAAAAATAGATGATAATACATTAAATAATGCATTACTAAATATTGTAAAGGTATTAGAAAGTAATAAAGATTCATATATAGATAATTTGCCAATAAAAATAGAACCTTTTGAATTTACAGTAGGAGAAGATAATGCGAAAAGATGGAAAAAACAAAATAATATAGAAGAAACAAAAACAGCAGAGGAATGTTTTTACATATTAAAAGAAAAGTATAAAATAACATCAGAGAACCTTTCAGATGTAAGAAAAATAATGGCAATGAGATATATTATAGCTAAAGATGGATATAGTAGTACGAAAAACGTAGAACTTGCAAGTAATATAAGTAAAGAAAGTGTATCGGTATTTAATGAGCAAAATGATAAATTTCCAGGGCTTACAATTCAAACAGGAGCAGTAAGAAGTTATCCATCAGAAAATCTCGCATCACATATATTAGGATATGTTGCAAGAATTGATGAGAATGAACTAAAAGAAAATAAAAATTATGACATAAACGATAGAATAGGCAAAACAGGAATAGAATATATATTTGAACCGTATTTAAAAGGTAAAAATGGAATAAAACAAATAGATATGGATGTTGAAGGAACAATAACAGGAGAAGGAATAGTAGAAGAAGCAATTGCAGGAAATAGTGTAGTTTTAACAATAGATGCAAACTTGCAACAAGTAACACAAAAAGCACTAAAAGCAAATATAGAAAAAATAAGAAGTGGAGGCTTTGGTACTCCATATGCAGCAGATGCGGCAGCTGCAGTAGTAATGAATGTAAAAACAGGTGAAGTTCTATCAATGGTAAGTTATCCAGACTTTGAACCACAATTATTTGTAGATGGAATAAGCACACAAAAATATAGTGAATATGTATCAGAAGAAGCAAATCATCCTTTTCTAAATAGAGCAATATCCTCTGTATATGCACCAGGTTCTACCTTCAAAATGGTAACAGCTTTAGCAGCATTAGAAACTGGAGCGGTATCAACAACAGAAAAGATAAATGATGTTGGAATATATAGATATACAAAAGACTATCAGCCAAAATGCTGGATATACAATTCCTATGGAAGAGGACATGGAAACTTAAATGTAACAGATGCAATAAAGCACTCATGTAACTATTTCTTTTATGAGTTAGGAAATAGAATAGGAATAGATACATTATCAAGATATGCACGATCATTAGGACTTGGAAGAAAAACAGGAATAGAGCTTTTAGGAGAAGCAGAGGGGATAGTTTCAAGTAAAGAAACATCAAAAGCACGAAACACTGTATTTACAGGTGGAAACACACTTCAAGCTGCAATTGGTCAACATGATAATAGTTTTACACTAATAGAAATGGCAAAATATATAAGTATAATAGCAAATGGTGGAAATGATATAGATGTAACTATAATAAAAGATATAATAGATATAGATGGAAGGAGTATTTCAAAAGAAGAATTAAACAATTTTATAAAACAACGTTTAGGAATAGAAAATGAAAAACAAACAGAGCTAGACTTTAACACAAACAACTTATTAGCAATAAAGGAAGGAATGAGAGGAGTTACAAGTGAATCTGGAGGAACAGCATATTCATATTTTAAAAACTTTAATATAGAAGTAGGAGGAAAAACAGGTTCAGCACAAACAGGAATAAAAGGAAAGACAAATGGATGGTTTGTAGGTTTTGCGCCATTTGATGACCCGGAAATAGCCGTAATAGTAATGGTAGAAAATGGAGGAAGCGGAGGTTACAATGCAGAAACAGCAAGAGATATAATAGCAGAATATTTTGGAATGAATGCAAATAAAATAACAGAAGATATGACCGCAAAACCAACAACACAAATACAAAACTAACTTGGCATCTAGTAGTATGGGTATGGTTTCTAATTGAAAAGCAATATAGAAGAGTAAAATATTTAAGTAACAAAAACAATCTGCAAGATTAGGAATTTTCTACAATATGGAAAATAATAGTAATTAAAATTAAGAAAGGATATTAAAAAATGAAAAAAACAAATATATTCATAAATCTAAAAAAAGATAAAATTATAATAAAAATAAAGGAAACAGCAACACATGAACAAGTCTTAGAAGAATTAAAGAGAAAGTTATCAGAACTAAAGAAACTATACAAAGAAGAAAAAACACCAATAGAAGTAGTAGGCAAAACTCTAAAAACAGTAGAAATGGATGAAATACAAGAAATTGTACAAGAACAAATAGATGTAAAAATAGATTTTGAAACACCAAAAACACTTGGATTACATGGAATAAAAAAAGCATTTGATAAAGAAATAGAAGATTCAACAACAAAATTTCACAAAGGGTCATTACGTTCTGGGCAAAAATTAGAATATGAAGGAAGCCTTGTAATATTAGGAGATGTAAATGGGGGAGCAGAAGTAATAGCAGAAGAAAACATAGTTATATTAGGAGCTTTAAGAGGACTAGCACACGCAGGAGCAAAAGGAAACAAAAAGGCGATAATAGCAGCAAATAGGATAGATTGTCCACAAATACGTATAGCAAATATAATAAAAGAAAAAGAAAACTCAGAAGAAGAACAAGAAGAAGGAAGAAAAAGATATGCTTATGTAGGTGAAAATGAAGAAATTATACTAGAATAATATAAAGAGTGCATATGAAATATTTTTGAATATGCACTCTAAATTAATGTTAGCAATTAATATTTTAAATTCTTAATTTTTTATAACCATAATAAAACATTATTATTTCTTATTATATTTCATGAAAAACAAAATTATTAAAAGCAAATAATGTAAAAATCTAAGATAAATTCAATTTATTAAGTTAATAACAAAAGTATTAATATAATAAATAAAGAATCATCTGTACATTCTTCTTTATATAAAAAGAAAAGAAGAGCAATGATTAATAAATCATCAAAATACAATTTTATTCCAAATATTTCAAAAATTGGTTTATCTTGTTTTTCTTCGTTTTTTTCATTATCCTTAGAAAAGGTATCAGGCAAATTATTTGTAGGAGCAGAAAAATTAAAACTACAGTTATTTGTTTGGTGTTTATTAGGGGAATAAGGATTTTGGGGTTTTAGTTTATAATTATTATTACTATTATGCTGATTGCTATAATTCCTCATAGGGTTAAAAGGAGGAAAAAAAGGATTAGGTGCTATCATTTTATATTATCACCACCAATATTATTAAATACCTCCATAACAGAGGTTAAATTCATAATTTTCATATATTTATCAAGTCGCTCTTTTTTAGAATCTCTTAAATAAGGTTTTAGAGAAGTAAGCAAGTTTGATTTAGGATCATCTTTTTTATTATTCATTTTACCCATAATATTTTTAATCTTCATAATAGTTGCCATATCTATATTTGAAAAATCAAAATTATTATTTGTATTGGAATTTTCATTATTATTATTCATATTATCACTAGAATTTGAAGTGAAATTTGAGAATATATTTTTTAAATTATCTCCTGAATTGTTACTTTCAAGCATATCAGAAAGATTTTTAAACATTTCTTCATTCATATCTAGCATCATCCCTTCTTGAAGCTATAATTTTACTTTTATAGTTTCATTATAATAATATTCAAAAAAAATAAGAGTGTTACAAAAAAATAAAAAATGTAATAAAAATTTAATATAAATAGAACGAAATAAGCTTCCGTAGTGGGTTAGAAGATATTTATTTATACTTAAGTTTTCTAATATTGAAAAATACATCTAAATATGTAAAAATATATATAATATATATAATTAAGGGGTATTATAACCATAAATAAAGTGGAAAAATGTCGATAAAAGTAAAAGAAAGTAGAAGCTACATAAAAAGTTTAAAAAATGTCCCTAAAATGTTGAAAAATACCATAAAATAAGGTATAATAAAATATAGACGATTATGTTAAATAAATAAAAATTTAGGAGGATTTTTCTATGTACAAGAAAGGTAACAAAATTATAGCAAGTATTCTAGTATTTATTATGGTACTAGCTCATGTAAGTACGATAGGTCTAAGTTTTGGAGCAGTTTTGGCTACAGACTCAAAACTAAAAAAACAAAATAGCAAAACACAGCATCAAAACGTAGAATTTAATACTTACTTTGAAGGTGAAGAATACGAAGCAACAAAAAATGTAGAAGAAGGAAATAAGATCATAGCAAAAGTATCTGTAAAAAACACAGGATATTTAAAAAATGCTAGGGTCGATTTTGTGAATTCAAACTTTAAAATTTTAAATAAAGTAAATTCAGATAAAATAGCAAAAATTGAAAACAATAGTATTGTGTTAAATCAAATTGATAACGGAGAAATTGTAGAATTAGAAATACCATTCACATTTGAAACACAAAATATAATTTTAAAAGAACAACTAAATAAAATAAGTTCTGTAATTTTAACAGGTACATATATAGATGAAAAAGGAAAAGAAAGTGCTATTAGAAAAGAAATAGAATTAAATTTGAAATGGACAATAAATACAGAAGCAATTGTAGAAGCAAAAATTACAAAATATGTTCCATATGATGTAAATAGACAAAAAGGTTTAATAATGCAAATAGGTGTTAAATCTAATTTAAAATATAATATGTTACCAATAAAACAAAATAAAATAGAAATTTCTGTACCAGAAATAAATGGAATTGTTCCACAAGAAGTAACAGTATATAACAAAGCAAATATAGAAAACTATACTTCAAATTATGATAAAGAAAATAAAAAAGTAATAATTGTAGCTAAAAATATAGAAAATGAAAATAAAGAAATACGTTTCGATAATAATATGTTAAATGAATTTGTAATAACTTACAAATATTCAGAAGAAGCATTAGTAGAACATACAACACTTTTATTAAATGCTATATCAAATATAAACGTATATAGTTATGATGAAAAAGAAATAACAGCAAGTTTTAATGGAGAAGTAACTTTAAACGAGAAAATTGGAGATATAGTAGACTTTACAATAGAAACAAACAACAATTTAAGTAAAGGATATATATATGCAAACTATGATAGAGAAGAAAAAATAAATACAGTATATACACAAAAGGTAACAACAAATGTAGCAATGCCAGAATTAGTAGATGGTGTAAAACTTTCATTAGTAGCAGATAAATATGTAATAGATAGTAATGAATACACAGCAAATACAATATATAAAAAATTAAAAGTAGAAAAAGAAACATGGCTAAAACTATTAGGAGAAGAAGGAAGCGTTAAAGTTACTACAGAAAATAGTGAAACAATAATAAACAAAGAAACACAGATTCAAACGTTAGAATTAAATTCAGAAAATGTAATTATAGAGACATCAAAGCCACAAAACGATGGAGAATTAGTATTTAACTTTGAAAAAGAAATATTAGGACAAACAAGTTACACTAAAGCACAAATGCAAAATATTCAAAGACTTAAACAAGAAGTGGTAGGAGCAGTTATAAACGGAAATGAAACAATAGTAGAAAAATCACGAAATGCACAAATAGATTTAGTAGAACCACAACTTACTTCTGAATTAGAGGTAAGTAACTCAAATTTATCAACAGTAGTTATAAATGAAAATGTAGAATTCAAAGTAATATTAAAAACAGATTCAGTATTTAATAAATTATATAAAAATCCAACAATTGTAATTGACTTACCAGAATACATAGAAAGCATTAGTATAAAAAATATTCAATTAACATTTGAAACCGAATTGAAAATAATAAGTTATGATGTAGTAAATAACAATGGAAGAAAACAAATAGTAGTTAGCTTAGCAGGAATACAAACTGTATACAGCATTTATGCAATTTCAGGTGGAGCAAACCTATTTATTATAGCAGACATAACAGTAAATAACTTAACACCAAATAGAACTGAAAATATAAAAGTGACAGTAGTAAATGAAAATGAGCAAATAGAAGTAAATAAAGAAATAAACTTCATAGCACCAACAGGAATAGTAACAGTAAATAAAATAGAGAACTATGCAGCAGGAGCAAGTTTAATGGCTTTAACACAAAACCAAGAAGCTGTACTTGAAGTACAAACAGGAGCTCAAAATGCAAAAGCAGAAATACAAGTAATAAATAATTATAGTAATAAAATTAATAATATACGTATATTAGGAAGAACACTAATGCAAGGTACAAACGACATAGACTCAAATCAAAGTTTAGAAAACACATTTGATGCACCGATGACAAGCCCTATAAACACAAATACATTTGAAAATGTAAGCATTTATTATTCAGAAAATGGAGCAGCAACAGAAGACTTAAACAATGCAGAAAATGGATGGCAAGCTGAAATTCAAGATTATGCAAAAGTAAAATCTTACTTAATAGTATTAAATAACTATGAAATGAACATAGGTGATAGCATTAAATTCAATTATGATGTACAAGTTCCAGCAAACTTAGGATATTCAGAAGAAACAAATTCATTATATACAGTATATTTTAATAATATTAAAGAAGAACAAACAATAAATGATAGAGCAAAAGCAAACAAAGTAAAATTATACACAGGGGATGCACCAGAATTACAAGTAGAATTAAAATCAGATTCAAATGAAAAATCTATTGTAAGAGAAGGCCAATATGTTAAATTTACAGCAAACATAAAAAATATAGGAACAGTAGATGCTGAAAATGTAAAACTAAATATAACTGCGCCAAATGGAAAAGTATATACATATAGAGAAAATAACAAAGTTCTATTTACTGAAGATACTAGCAAAATAGCAGACCTAAAAAAACAATTAGTATTTGAATATAACACAAAACATACTGAGTTTATACAAGATAACTATACATCAGATTATATAGATACTGATGAATTAGAAAAACAAATAAATGTAGGTAAAATACCTGCAGGTACTACAAAAACAATAGTATATGAACTAAAAATAGAAAGTACAAAAATGTACAAAAAGAACTTACTTGTTAACTCAGAAGGAAAATTAGTAGAGCCAGAGACAATATTTACAAACAAAGTAAGAGTTATGGCAGATGATTTACAAAAAGAAGTGGTATCTAATGATTATAAATTAGGTATTCAAAAAGGATATATGAAAATAAAACTATCTGCAAACAAATTTGAAGAATATGTATTAGTAAAAGGCTCAGAATTAATATATTCAGCAAAAATTGAACAAACGCATAGTGAAGCAAGTTTAAAAAATGTTGTATTAAATGTTCAAATTCCTGAAGGGTTAACAATAAAAGAAACAAACTTTGAAAACTTAGTAACTTCAGATTATGAATTAGAATACACAGTAAAAACTGAAGGAAATACAGTAATATATACAATAAAAGAACTTCCAATAGGAGCAATAGTTAAAGGTTCTATAAAAGTAGAAGTAAATGATGTAATAGGAAATATACAAGCTTTTGCAACAGCAGAGGCTGATGAAGTAGGAACACACTACTCTAATATATCAAGAAATATTGTAAGTAAAGCAGAAATAAAATTAAAACAAAATTCAGTTTCAAATCAATATGTAAAAGAAAAAGAAACAATAACATTTACATATGATATGGAAAATACAAGTGATGTATTTATAGATGAAATTACATTTAAAAATATAATTCCAGAAGGAATGAAATTTATAAGTGCAAAAGTTATAAGAAATAAGTATGATAGAAACATTACAAAAAATGATACAGAAGATTTTATACAATATAAAATAACACATATAGACCCTAAAGAAAAAATACAAATACAGGTTATAATGGAAGCAGGGTTACTTCCAAATGGGGTAACTGAAAAAGAAATAATGAACTATGCTACTGCTTCAAGTAATGTATTTGATGAAGTAACATCAAACAGTATAAAAGCAATAATAGAATATAATAAAGACGCACACAAGGACCCAGAAGAAGGTCCACAAGATCCAGAGGCACCAGAAGGAAGATATATAATTTCAGGAATAGCATGGTTAGATACTAATTCAAATGGAAAAAGAGAAGAAACAGAAAAAATACTATCAGGTATAGAAGTTAGATTACTAAATAGAAATAATAACGAAATAGTAAAAGATGTTGACTCTGGATTAGATAAAGTAACACATACAGGTTCTAATGGAGAGTATAGATTTACAAACCTAGAAGTAGGAGAATATATAGTAGTATTTGTTTACAACTCAGCAAAATATGATTTAACAGAATATAGAGCAAAAGGAGTAGAAAATAGTGTAAACTCTGACTTTATAAATACAAATATGACTATAAACGGAAAAGAACAAACAGTTGCAATATCTGATTTAGTAAGAATAATAGATGAAAATGCAAGAAATATAGATATTGGATTAATTGAGTCTAATAAATCAGATTTAAGATTAGATAAATATATTTCTAAAATAACATTAACATACGGAAATACAGTAAAAACTTATGATTATGAAAATATAAAACTTGCAAAAGTTGAAATTCCAGCAAAAGAACTTTCAAATGCAACAGTTATTATAGATTACAAAATAGTTGTTACAAATGAAGGAGCAATATCAAACTATGTTAAAAAAGTTGTAGATTACATACCAAAAGATATGAGATTTAATTCAGAATTAAATAGAGATTGGTATCAATCAACAAATGGGGATTTATATAATTCTAGTTTAGCAAACACAAAACTAGAAAGTGGACAATCTGCAGAATTAACATTAACATTAACAAGAAAAATGACAGACAAAAACGTTGGAATAGTAAATAATAATGCAGAACTTTATGAAGTATATAATGAAGAAGGAATTATGGATATTGATTCAACACCAGCAAATAAAGTAAATGGTGAAGATGATATGTCAGCAGCAGATGTTGTAATAAGTGTAAAAACTGGAGATGCAATAATTTATACTGCAATAATTTCAGTAATTATATGTACAGTATTAGGAATAAGTATTTATTATATAAGAAAATTTGTATTAAGAAGAATGTAGGAAGGAGGTATTAGATATGAAAGAAAAAATAAAAAGAATAATTAATTTAATAATATTAATTGCAATAGCAATACTATCTTTTATTGCTGTCAAATCTATACCAAATTTCCTAGTTGAAACAGCAAGCATTAAAAAGTCAGAAAATAAAGAAATATTAGAGATGGCACCAGGAGCAGTATTCATGTTAGACCAAAGTACAGCATACCAAGAAGGTGATATTTGGGTAATAACTGTTCCAGGAATATCTCAAATGTATTGTGCACAAAAAGGAGCACACTTTAGTAGACAATTTGAATATACATATGAGGGTATAGCTCAATATGTAAATACATATAATGGACAAGTAACACAGCATGATTGTGGTAAACCAGAAGATAAAGTATCATATGCATATTATAAAGTAGAATCAATAAGAGATGCTGCACCAGATGAAGCATATATAGTTACTTATCCAGTAGGAGGAAACTATGATGGTTGGTCTAGAGAGAAACAATATGCAATATGGGGTAGCTCATTAAGTGAAAATAGTGCAACACCAGGACAATCAAGTGCATCACAACAAATATTAGATGAAGCAGGAGATTTTAAAGATTTCACTCAAAATGAAAAGCCTAAGATGAGTAATGCAAATGGAAGTGGTAATAATTTAAAAGTTAGTGCTGCACAAAATCCAAAAGAATATGTAGTAGGACCATTTACATTAAACTATGGAAATGGTGATTATGGAGATATAACTTTTGGTGGAATATCAAAAATGTATTTACAAGCTGAAAATGGTCAAATTGCAATTAAATCATTTATAATTGGCGGAACTGAAGTGACCCCTGCATATTTTTCACCAGTTTCACCAGAATATGTAGATAGAAACAATCAAAGTTATCCAAAGCCAGGAGAACAATTCTATGTAAAATTTGTCTCTGATACAGAACAGCAAGTAAATAATTTATATGTAGAGTTTGAATGGATGGAAGCAGAAGCACAAATTACTTATTATAAATCAACTCAATATAAGGCAGTATTTACATGTGAACATGAAGAACACTGTGATGGTCATGATGGAGATCATGATGAAGGTTGCCCAGAAGATTGTACAGATTCACACTATTATGAATGTGATGGTTGTTGTTATAATTGTATAGTAACAGGGGAAATAAAAGAAATTAATCCTGAATATCAAAAAATGCTATCAGCAACAGGAACAAGAAAGCTAAATAGATCTTCAATAAATATACCAATACCAAGTCATGATGAGCCAAATACACCACCTCCACCACCTGAGAAAAACTTACAAATTAAACTTGCAGGACATGTATGGGAAGATGAAGATGCAAGTAAACAAAGTGAACCAAATGGTATTAAAGATGAAAATGAAAAAGAAATGTCAGGAGTAGAAGTAATTTTACATGAACAAGGTGGAAATGAAGTCGCAAGAACAGTTACAGATAAAACAGGATACTATGAATTCAATAATCTTAATGCTCAAAAGAAATATTATATTGAATTTGTTTATGATGGACAAATTTATCAAGCAACAAGATATGATACTTCATTATCAAATGAAGCAAGACTTGAAGGATGGAAAAATAATGGTACAGAAGATCCAAATGAAAGAATAAACTACAATAACAATTTTGCACAAATAGGTTCAGCGCCAGAGAATTACACTGTAAGAAGAGCTTTATATTATAAAGTAGGTACTAAAAATACAGCATGGATAATAGGAAAAACAAGTTCAGAGACACCATATGGTATTAAAGAAATATATGATTATTTAATAGAACAAGCAGTAGAAACAAAGAGTTATGCAGTAGCATATGGAAAAACTCTAAATAGATTTGGAAATAATAATGAAGTAAAAAGTAAATTACAATTTATAGAAGACTTAAGAGTATCTTCATACACAGGGTATAATGGTTCAAGAGTGATGTACCCAATTTGGGACAACTTTACTGAAAGTTATACATCAAGAACAGTAGGGGGAGTATATTATCCAGCATTATATCCAACACATTTAAAAATTGATTTTGGATTAAATAGAAGAGAACAATTTGATATGGCATTAAGAAAAGACGTACAAAAAGCAACAATAGAAATTAATGGAAAAACACATACATATACATATGACACAAGAAGCTTTGCAGATGAAACAGATAATGGAACTTGGGATATAAATGTAAGACTTTCAGATGCATATTACAATACAAAATATTCAAGGGAAATATTTGGTTCAGATTATCAATATAAAGCATCTAATTATGATAATGCACAAGCATATGGTAAAACAAAGGCAGATGAATTAAATGTATATGTAACATATAAATTAACAGTTCGTAACCAATCACAAAGTATACTTGGTGAAATTATGGAAGTAGTAGATTACTTTGATGAAGATTATGAATATGTAAATGAACGTTCATATATAGAAATAAGAAATGGAAACAATAAGGGAAAATATGATGTAAATGCATCAAATACAAGTATATATGGAACAGCAAATACTACTAATATTAATGGTTATAATGCAATATATGTAACTGGTTTACAAGGAAAGAAATTAACTTCTGGGCAAACAGCATATATATACTTAACATTCAAAGTTAAAAAGGATACTGTAAATGGAGAAGATTGGATAAGACTTGATGAAACAGTAGAAAAAGCAACAGCAATTGGAGTAGGTAAAGAAAATATTGCAGAAATAAATGGATTCAAGACCTACTATAGAAATGCAACAAATATACCAAATGTAGGAAAAGTTTCAGGATATGATAAAACAGCAGGACTATTTGACATAGATGCTGTACCAGGAAATATAAACCCAAATGATGTACCAAAAGATGGAAATATAAATTATAATAATTTTGAAGACGATACAGATAAAGCTCCAAATATTAGGCTTATAATTTATAGAGAGAATGGACAAATAGTATGTAGAACAATGGATGGTATTATATGGGAAGATGAAAGAAATGTAATTAATACTGAACAAGCAACAGTAGTTGGAGATGGTAAATATGAAGCTTCAAAAGAAGTTGCAATAAATGGTTTAACCGTTCAACTAGTAGAACTTATGAGCAATGGAACAGAATATGTATGGAAAACATTTTCATCTGGGCAAGGAAAATACGACCCAATTATTAATTTAATAGGAGAAAATGGAAACAAATTAATACCAGATGATATAGATAGTAATATAGGTAAATATATATTTAAATCATATCCAACAGGAAATTATATAGTTAGATTTATATATGGTGATACAATAAAAACTGCACTTCCAAGAATATCTGAAACTACAGGAATATCTGAATGGCAGGGACAAAATGACAAATCATACAACGGACAAGATTATAAAACAACAACATATCAGACAGGAGTAAGTGATTATAATACATATGCAAATAATCATACTTCAGGTTCATATGTATATAATATTACAGCTTCAGACGCAACTGCTAATATATCAGATGCAAAAGATATTATGACAGACAACAACTTAAATAATCAATATTATAGGCAAAATGCTACTTTAAATAGTAGAGAAGATGTAATAGGATATTCAAATAAAGATGTTGTAAATCGTATAGCAACAATATTATCTTCACATGAAGATGGAACAGTATATGTAGATGCAAATGGAAATAAAGTTTACTACTCAAGGGAAGAATTGAAAAATATATTAAAAGAACTTATGGCAAAAACTCAAATGACAGCTGAAACAGGACTAATTAATATAGAAGTTGAATATGACAGGGCAGGAACAGATAATCAAGGAAATTATGGACAAGAACAAAAAAATAATACAACATATAAAATTCAAAATTTGAATTTAGGATTAGAAGAACGCCCAAAAGCTCAGCTTTCAGTTAATAAAGAAGTAACAAATATTAAACTAACTTTAGCAGATGGCTCAACATTATTTGATGCAACACAAAAGGCAACAAATGTATTATGGAGGCAACACAAAGAGCATGACTTTAAATATACTAAGGAAGATTTAATATTAAAAGAAGATCCAATGGTAGCAATAAGAGATTATGATGCACAATATGGTTTAGTTAACTTAATAATGGATGAGGAATTAATGCATGGTGCAACGATTAAAATTTCATATAAAGTAACTGTATCAAATAAAGGTGAAGTAGATTACAAAGATAATATGTTCTATTATACAGGTATAGTATCTGATCCAACATCAGTTGTAGATACTCAGGCAAATCAAGTAATTGATTATGTAGCAAATAACTTACAATTCTATGAAGTAGATAATAATGCTTGGGAAGTAATAAAAATACAAGATATACTAGGTAATGGTTTAGTAAACAATGCATTAAAAAATGAAATGGTAAAATATAATACAATAATAATAACAAATGCAAATTCAAATATAGCAAAAGCTAAATTAGTACCTGAAAAATATGATGAAACGAAATCTTCAGTAAGTGATGATTTAGTATTAACACAATTAATTACTTCTGAAAATGAAACAGATGATTTAACATATAGAAATATTGTAGAAATTGTAAAAACAAGCAATGCAGTAGGAAGAAGAATGGCATACTCAGTAGTAGGTAACCAAAACCCAAATAGAGAAGCGGACATAACAGAAGTAGATAGTGACATAGCAGAAATTGTTAAAATATTACCACCATATGGTATTGCAAGCACACCTTATATAATAGCAACAAGCACACTACTAGCAAGTGCAATAATAATTATAGGAATAATCTTTATTAAAAGGAAAGTTCTAAAATAATAAATAACAAAAATGGTAGATAATGTCTACCATTTTTATTTATTTTATCTTTACAAAAAAAATACCTTGTGTTATATTATATTTATAATAAGAGGTGAAAATATGAATCAAATTTTATTTGTTGAAAAACCAAAAAAAGGTAATTCATTAGAAATAAATACTATTATAAAAATATTTGTAATATTAATGATAATATTAGGTGCTATATTAGTAGGAAAGGGAGTGTTTTCTCTAGTTTCATCAAAAACTAATGAAAAACTAATAGAGCCAACAATTAGAGTAGAAGAGATTGATGGTAAAGTACAATTAAATATAATACATGAAAAAGTTATAGATAAAATAATTTATTTTTGGAATAATGAAAATGAAAATACTCTTCAAGGAAGAGGACAAGCCCAGATAAGTGAAGAAATAGACTTGCCAGTAGGAACAAATACTTTAAACTTAAAAATAATAGATATAGACAAAAAGGAATATACATATAAAAAGGAATTTTCTAGAATAGATGAAGACCTAATAAAACCAGAAATAGAGTTTATAGTAGAAGGTTCAAAAGTAAAAATAGTAGCAAAAGATGAAACAGAGCTTAAATATATAATGTATCGTTGGGATAATGAGGATAATACTACTTTAGAAGTAAGAGAAGACTCAAAAACTCAAATAGAAGAGAAAATTTCTATTTTAAAAGGAGAACATATACTTACTGTTATAGCAGTAGATAAAGCAGGAAATGAACAAACTAAAACACAAACCTTCAAAGGTGCTAAAAAGCCAGAAATAAAAGTTTCACAAGAAAATGATGAGTTAGTAATAGTAATAACAGATGAGGAAAATGTTAAAAAAGTAGAATTAACAGTAAATGGAGAGTTCTATTCAACAGATTGGCAAAATACAGGAGCTTCATTGGATATGAAGGAAGTATCACTAAGGCAAAAACTTATAGCAGGAGAAAATACAATTACAATAACAGCATATAGTGTAAGCGGTTTATCAGAACAATTAACAGCACATGCAACAGTATAAATAAAAAAACAAAAGAAGGAGTAACTAATGATACAGGAGATTTATTTAATAGATGATCACCAAGAACTACAAGAAAAACTAAAAAATATATTTAAAGAAGAAAAAGATTATAAGATAACAAAAGTAAATAAAAGTGAAATAAATATTGCATTAAAAAATATACCTTCATTAATAATAATAAATGAAGATAGTTCTGAGTCAGATGCAATGGAAATATGCAAAAGAATAAAAAGCGATGAAGATAATAGTATAACTCCAATAATAGTAATTACATCTAATAAAGAACATGAGCATAAACTAAAAATGTTAGAACTAGGAGTATCACATTATATAAGGCCACCAATAGATGAACAGTATTTATATTTTACAATTATAAATGTATTAAAACTATTATATATAAATAGAAGAGTAAGCCCACTAACAGGGCTTCCAGGAAATGTACAAATTCAAGCAGAAATAAAAAAAAGATTTTTAAATAAAGAAAAATTTTCGATGTTATACTTCGATTTAGATAATTTTAAAGCATATAATGATGTGTATGGATTTATGAAAGGTGACGAAATAATAAAGTTTACAGCAAAGGTAATATTAAAAAATGTTCATACAGAAGAATATGAAGATAGCTTTGTAGGTCATATAGGTGGAGACGATTTTATAGCAATAGTATCTAAAAAAGATACAGAAAATATATGCCAAAGTATAATAGCAGACTTTGATATTAATGTACAAAGATATTATAATGAAGAGGATATTACAAAAGGGTATATAGAAGTCGCAAACAGAAGAGGAATAATAGAGCAATTTCCACTTACTTCGATTTCAATAGGAGTAGTAGAAGTTGAGAATGGGAAATTTCAAAATGTGTTAGAAATAGCAGAAGCAGGAGCAAGCGTAAAACATTTAGCTAAAACGATACAAGGTAGTACATATGTTATAGATAAAAGAAAAAAGTAGTAAATTGTAAAAAAGTATAGACATATTATGTAAAAGATTATATAATATGTCTATATTTTTTTGTAACCAGTCAATTTCTTTTTAAATAAGGAGGAATAGATATGAAGAAAAACGAAATAGTACCATTTAAACAACTTCCATCGACAGAAGAATTTAGTAAAACAGAAATAACACAAGAAAAGGAAATAAAAGAAGAACCAAAAATAGAATATGGAGGAGATACACCGTTAACAAGTTATATTCCCTTTCAATTAGATGAACTAGAAGCATATCCACGAATTAGTGATATTGAGGAATGTGTAAAAGAAATTGTTGTAGGGCAGGATGAGCTAATTAGAAGTGTTGCAACATCCCTTTATAATGCACACTATATGAACATTAGATGTGTAGATTTTATAATGGGAGGAAGTGGGACAGGTAAAACATTAACCATGGAAACGTTCTGCAAAGAAATGGGATTAGCATATACCATTGAAAATGCAACCCAATATACTCAGGAAGGTTATGTTGGAGAGAGTGTAAACACAATGTTAACAAATCTATTTAAAAATGCAGGAAAAGACTTTCAAAAAGCTGAAAATGGAATTCTTATTATAGATGAAATAGGTAAAAAAACAACAAAGGGACGTGGAAAGAATAATGATGGTAGAGACGTTAGCGGAGAAGGTGTATTAGACTCTTTACTTCCTATTTTATCAGGTTCACCTATGAATATTAAAGTTGACAATAGAACCTTTAAATTTGAGACCAAAAACTTGAAAATTTTCTTAATGGATGCATGCTCAGGCATAGAGGAAATAAAAAAGAAAAGGTTAGAAGAAAAGCATATGGGATTTTTCATAAACGACAAAAAGGATAAGTCAAAAATATTATCACCAGAAAAGAGTATTTATACAAAAGAAGACTTATTAGAATATGGTTTTACACCTGAGATATTAGGAAGAATAAATAAAATACATGTAACAAATCCAATAGATACACAAATATTAATAAGAATACAGAAAGAATCTAAAGATTCTATATTCAGAATGTATGAAAGAGGGTTAGCAAATTTAGGAATAAAACTTGAAGTTTATGATGACTTTTTCAAAGAAGTTGCAGAAGCAACTTTAGATTATAAAACAGGGGCACGTGAACTTGCCAATACTACTAACTATGTTTTTGAAGCTTTGATGCACGAAGTATATGACTCTAAGGACAGAGTTAAGGTAGCAGAACTTAGAAAAGAAGTAACAAAGGATAATACTAATTTTGCACTTTATTAGTATAAGGTTAAATATAGAATAAAAAAAACATCCACCTCATATAATTTATGAGGTGGACGTTTTTATATAGTGAATAATAAACAGTGAAGGGTGAAGAGTACACGCTTCGTGTGGAAGGAGAAAATATGATTATACTAGAAAAGAGAAAGATTATAATTTGTAGCTTGTTAATTTTTTTATCTATATTTGCTTTTAGTGTTATAACAAATAAAGTGGAAAATACCATTCAAACAGTAGCTTTACCTGTAAGTAATAAAGTAATTGTAATAGATGCTGGACATGGAGTACCTGATGAAGGAGCACAAAGTAGTACACGGAACAACAGAGGCACAAACAAACCTAAAAATAGCATTAAAAACTCAAAGCTTATTAGAACAATCAGGAGCGACAGTAATATTAACAAGAAGTGACGAAAACGCTATATATGATATAGATAGTAAAACATTAAAACAGAAGAAAATATCAGACATACATAATAGAGTAAAAATAGGAAATGAGTCATCAGCAGATATATTTGTATCAATACACCTAAATAAAATACCTCAGGAACAATATTGGGGTTGGCAATGTTTTTATAAAAATGGAGATGAAAATAGTATAAAACTTGCAAAAAGCCTACAAGAAAATTTAAACGAAGCTATACAAAAAGAAAATAAAAGAGTAGCTATGAAACTAGATACAGTATATATTATGAAACATATAGAGATACCAATATCAATAGTAGAATGTGGTTTTTTATCAAATAAAGAAGAAGAAAAGCTACTACTAGAAGATAGCTATCAAGATAAACTAGCATGGGGAATTTATAATGGGATAATAGATTACTTTAAATAGTAAGTAAGCCTTTTAGTATTAACAAATTTAAAAGGATATTATACAAATGTAATATACTTAACAATTTCAAGTGTATTAGGAGCAACAAACGGATTTAAAAGTTGCGAAGGCGTAATAAATAAAATTCAGTGATAAATTCATGTATATTATCAGCAACAGGATAAACAGAACAAGTACTTTATCTTCTACAAAATATTTATGTAAAAATATTGTAAATAAAAAACATACAAATACTTCATAAACAAAATTGTTAATGATAAAATTAAACCAGATTATAAAGTTAAACTAAAATTACATTATAGAAAATAATCAAAAGAGAAAAAGGAAGAAAAAGAAGAAAAATGAAAAGGAATAAAAAAATAAAATTGATTATAGCTATAATTATAATATTATTATTTTTATTAATATTATTACAAAAAACAAATATCATAAGTACAATATCAAATGTAATAAAACAAAGAGCTGAAGACATAATAGTAGAGACTCAAGTTAAATATGAAATAACTCAAATTAATGGAAAAGAATTAGATATAGTAATAATTATAGAAAATCAAAAAGGAATAGATAAAATAACAGTTTCAAATTTAACTATTAATTGTAATGGAAAAACAAGAGTAGCACTAGATAGAACAGTAGAAGATGCAACAGGATATGATGTAAAAGTAAAATTGATGGGGGAAGAACTAGAAGAAAAATATACAATAATAGCTGTTAATGAGCAACTTGTACAAGTATCAAACATAGATACCCTAAATGATGGAACAACCAAAACTATAAAAGTAAATGGTAGTGGTGAAAATATAATAAAATATTATAGTTTAGATGATGGCGAAACTTGGAAAGAATATACAGAGGAGTTTGATGTATTAGAAACAGAAAATTATACTATAACAGCAAAGTTAGTATCAAAAGATGGAATAACTATTGATAATGGTAATGGAAAAATAGCATTAATAGTAAGTGAAAGCCTAATATCAGCAACAGGAAATGCTATTATGAAAAATAATAATTATTATAGAATAGCAATAAAAGATAAACAATATAATGCTCATACATATGTAGAAAATGGAGACTTAATACTTGAAAGTAATAAAATATATGGAGATGCAGGTGATGTTGCAACAAATAGTTCAAATGCAAAAAATATGGTAATAGTAAAGGTAAAAGGTAACTTAACAATAAATGAAGGAGTAACTGTAGCACCATACTATTCTAATAATGGTGGGCCAAAAGGTTTCTTATTGTATTGTGCAGAAACATTAACAAATAATGGAATTATTCAAAATAATTATGGGGCAAAAGCAGAAGGAGAAGATGTATATTTATGGAAAAATAAAAACAGCACTTATGAATATGTTCCAGCTTTAGGAGCAAGTGGAGCAAGTAGAGTATCTGCTAGTCAAGGAAGTGCTAAAAATGGAAATAGTGGTGAAAATGCATCTACAAATATTTACTTATCTGGCTCAGGAGTAAAAAGGGCAACAGCAGGTGGTGGCTCAGGTGGAGTTGCTGTTCAAAATGCATATTATAGTCAAAATGGATCAATAGGAGGAACTGGAACATCTTATGGAGCAGGAGCTGGAGGAGGAGGAACAGCAAGACATAGCAATAATTTTGCAGCTACTCCTAAAGATGCAATTACAACATCAGGAGGTTCAGGAGCAATAATGGATGGGTCTTATGACTATTTTAAATGTGCAACAGGAGGTGGTGCAGGAGCTAGTGTTGGTTTAGGGGTGAAGTCACGTCAAGCTGTATCGGCCGAGAATGGTTCACTAGGCACAGGAGGACTACTTATAGCATATGCTAAAAACTTAGTAATAGGAAATAATAGTTTATTTTGTGCAACTGGAGCAAATGGAGGTTCATGTGTAGCTGGAGGAGGAAATCTGTGGAATGGTGTAGACCGGAAGTGGAGCAGCTGGAGGAGGAGCATCTGGAGGTGGAACAATAAACATATTTATTCAAACAGTAACATATGCCAATGATACAATCTCATCAAATATAAATGTATTAGGAGGACAACGGAGGAATTGCAAGTAATGGAACTAGAAATGCAATAGGAGGAGCAGGTGGAACAGGTAGTTGTAACATTGGATATATAAATAATGGAAGTTATGAAGCGTATTATACTAATAATTAAATTCTAAATTTTAGATAAAACATTGTAAAATTAAAGCTATTGTGGTATATTAATTTACATAGGAGGTTTAGCCTATGTGGGGAGATATAGCAATAGCTTTTTTATTGGCATTTATAACAACATTTGTACTAACACCATACACAATAAAAATAGCAAAGAAAATAGGGGCAGTAGATATACCAAAGGATGAAAGAAGAATGCATAATAAACCAATACCAAAGTTTGGAGGACCAGCAATAATAGTAGGTTTTTTATTAGCCACTGTATACTTATGTGTAACATCTTCATTAGAAGGAAATTTAAATTTATTTGGTGTAGAAAACTATATATTAAAATTAATAGGATTTTTCTTAGGAATATTAATTTTAAGTTTTGTATGTTTTTTTGATGACATAAAAGGAATACACCCATTAGTAAAGCTAGTAGGTCAACTAATTGCAGCAGGTATTGTAGTGGCCTTTGGAATAAGAATAAATAATTTTAATTTACCATTTTTTCAGGGGAATATTATAATAAGTGAATTGTTTTCAATTATTTTAACAATAGGTTGGCTAGTAGGAATTACAAATGCAATTAACTTAATTGATGGACTAGATGGACTATCTACTGGTATAGCAATAATATCATCAGTATCATTACTTATAATATTTGCATTAAATGGCTCACCATTAATTGCAATAATAATGATAACTTGTTTAGTTGGAGCATTATCAGGTTTCTTACCATTTAATTTTAATCCTGCAAAGACATTTGTAGGAGATATAGGTTCTAATTTTATAGGGTTTACACTTGCAGTAGTTTCAATATTAGGAGTAGCAAAAACAGCAACAGCATTTATCGTAGTTTTGCCAATAATAGTATTAGGACTTCCAATATTTGATACTGTATCTGCAATAATAAGGAGATTAATAAAGGGGAAATCTTTAAAAGCAGTAATACAAGCAGATAAAGGACATTTACATCATAAACTAATCAATAGAGGATTTTCGCAAAAAGAAGCAGTATTAATATTGTATGGAATAAGTGTTGCATGTGGAATGTTCGCAGTAATATTATTTGAAAGTAGCATATGGAAGGCAATATCATTTGCACTAATGGTAATTGCAGTTGTATGTATAGGATATAAAGAATTTTTTAAAATGAAAGAAGAAGAGAAATAATAAAATAGAATGACTCAGAAATAAAAGTTTCTGAGTCATTCTATTTGAAAAAATTTCTAAATAATTATAAGGATACCTTAAAATTATAAATTACTATTTTTTCTATTTAATTATAATTAAATAGAAGTTAAAACATTAAATTTTTAAATTTAAAATAAAAACAAAAAATAGTTGAAAATACTTTAAATACATAGTAAAATAAGTAAAAAAGGAGAAAGAAAGGGACAAAAAATGAAATATACATACAAACCAAAAGGAGTTTGTTCAAGGAAAATTGAATTAGAAGTTGAAGAAGGAATTGTGAAAGAATTGTTAGTAATAGGAGGATGCAACGGAAATTTACAAGGAATTTCAAAACTTGTAAGAGGTATGAATATAGAAGAAGTTATAAAAAGATTAAAAGGGATAGATTGTAATGGAAAAGGAACATCCTGTCCAGACCAAATAGCAAAAGCATTAGAAGAAATGATTATAGCTATAAAATAAAGAAGAGGGAATATATATGAAGAAATTTGAAAATGTAGCAGCAAATGAAAAAAATCCAAAATGGGAACAAATGATAAAAAGAGAAAGCCCATTAGGAAAGAAAAGTGGAGATATTAGAACAGAATTTGAAAGAGATTATACAAGAGTAATATATTCAACAGCATATAGAAGATTAAAGCATAAAACACAAATATATTTTTCACCTGCAAGTGACCATATATGTACACGTATAGAACATGTAAACCATGTAGAGTCTATAAGTTATACTATTGCAAATACATTAGGATTAAACACAGAACTTACAAAGGCAATTGCAATTTCGCATGATTTAGGACATAGCCCATTTGGACATCAAGGAGAACATGTATTAAATGAAATATGTACAAGAGAAATAGGAGAAAATTTTTGGCACGAAAAAAATGGTTTAAATGCAGTGGATAATTTAATATTATTAGAAAACCATGACGGCTACAGAAGAAATTTAAATTTAACATATGCAGTAAGGGATGGAATAATATCACATTGTGGAGAAGTAAATGATAAAGTACTATTTCCAAGAGAAGAAGCAATACAATTAAGTGATTACACAAAACCAAACGAATATAAACCATATACTTGGGAAGCTTGTGTTGTAAAACTTTCAGATAGAATTTCATATATAGGGAGAGATTTAGAAGATTCAATATCTGTTCAAATATTAAATAAAAAACAAATAGACGAATTAGACAAAATTTTAAATTTAGGAAAAAATATGAATAATACAAATATTATTAGCACACTAATTAGAGATTTATGCGAAAATAGTTCACCAGAAGAAGGACTGAAGTTTTCAAAAGAAAAAGTTGAACTTTTAGATAAAATGAACCAATTTTGTATAAAAAATATATATACAAATGAGAAAGTAGAAAGTGCAAATAGATACTTTAAGCTTGTATTAGAAGAAATATTTAGAACATTATATAATAGATATGATGAAGAAAACACAATAATTAGATTAAAACAAGAACAAAATATATATCCAAGATTAATAGAAGGATTTATAATGTGGTTAGAAACATATACAAAAAATTGTAGGCAAGGAATAAATAAGAAACTATTTGACTTAAAAAGTAAAAAAGACTATGCAAGAGCAATTATATATTATATATCTGGAATGACTGATAAGTATGCTATTGACATATATAATGAGATTATAAGTTTTTAGGCCATAAAGAAAGGGTTAATACTATTTAAGAAAGCAATCTCAAGTCTCATAATTGAACAAAAATAAAGAGTGAATATTAAGAGTACAAACATACTTTTAACTATTCACTCTTGCCGATAGGCAAATTTAGTGGTGAACTAAACCGTTTAACAAACGTAAACGGGAATAAAACTATCTAATTTTAATATAGACAATATAGAACAATAGTGTTACTTTTTAGAGTTGATGATATATTCAATAAGTCCCTTAACAATTTCCTTATCTTCTTTGTTGAACATATTTAAGGAATTAGTAATAAATTCATCATCTGTAATAACTTGCTTATCTATCAAGCCATTAAATAGTTCATCAGAGTTGATTTGAAGTGCATTACATATATCTATAATAGTAGAAATACTGATACCACTTTCGCCTCTCTCAATTAAGCTAATGAAATTTATACTTTTATCTAGCTTTTCTGCTAGTTCTTCTTGTGTTATACCTTTTAACAGACGTGTTCTCTTGATATTTTAATCTATAACTTTTAATGTGTTTTTTTGTTTTCCTTCATATTATCACCTATGAGGAATTTTACACAAAATAGTAATTTAATATAAGAAAACAATACTTTAATAAATATAGATAATACTTGATTTAATAAAGTAGGTATAGTACAATAAATGTGATTTAGTAATTATCTGTGATATTGACAAGAATACAAGGTAAAGAGGAGAAAATTATGAATAATAAAACAGAAGAAGGATTAAAAAGAATAGTACAAGATTATGAATATGAGACAACAGGTATTCCACAAAGGTTAGACCATGTATTATATGATGGATATGCACAAGGACTAGCACAAGCAGAAAGAAATCAAGCATTATTTGATGTACAAACAGAAGAAATTGTTGAATTAACAAAGAAGAATATTAGAAATGCAACATATGAACAATTAAAACAAAATTATTTTGATTATAATAAACTTTATAATGGAGCAGTAAGAAGTTTAAGAAGTAAAATAGCATTCTTTAGATTTTTAGTATGGTTATTTGGATTAGGTTCATTAGGAAGTGCATGTCTTGGTATAGGAACATGTTTCTTTGATTCAGCAGAAACAGTTCCAGAATTGCTTAAACCATTCTATGAAGGTGGTGGTATGCTTGGTATGATATTATTCTTTGTATTTGGAGTTATCTGGTGGATACTTTATGCGATATATTCACATAGAGGAGACCCAGAAATATCAGGAATGTCAGGAAGATATCTTCAAATACTTGGAGTTGTTGAGAATAAATTGAGATCTAAGAAATTTGTTACAAGATTTAAATCTGACCCAGACTTTAGCTTCTTAAATGAAGATGATTACGATGAAGACGAAGATGAAGAAGAATTATATGAAGATGAATTAGGAAACTATTATGCAGATGATGACCCAGAAAATCCAAAGAATCAGAAAGCAGACAGCAGAACAATTAATGAAAAATATGGATTTTATAGTAATGATACAAATCTAGGTAAAACAATAAATAAGGAATACTGTAAGGACAAAGAAAATAAAAAAACATCAAGAATAATATTAGCCATTATACCAATTATTATTTTAGTAGGAGTTATATTCTCAATAAACCTAAATTCAATATTCCCAAAAGCTAATAATTCAAAAGAAAATATAGAAACTAATAATTTAATAGAAAATAAAGAAAATGAACAAGAAAATACAAAAGTTATAGACTATATTACTGAAAATGGCAAAGAATTTAATATAAATGCTCTTGAATTGGATAATATAACCGAACAAATAGAAAGTTCTTCTAATTTGAATAACAAAGAAACTGAAAACACAAGTGCTATGAACAAAAATACCAATAATATAACTTCTAGCAACAATAATAACTATACCAATAATAATAATAGTAACAATAATAATGATACTAACACTACTCTTGAACAAATAAAGTTACCAAATCTTGTTGATTTGACAGTAGCAGAAGCTATAAATAAATTAAAATCTCTTGGATTGGAATATTCTATAACTAGTAATACAAAACAGGTAGCATTTGATAATCCTAATGCTGGAAAATCTATTATTACCAACATTATAGATAAAAAAGATTATTATTCTGAGTATGATAGAGTGTATTTAGAAGCTAACCAGTATTCAGAAAGTGGAATTAGCATTTACTTTGTAATTAATACTAAAGAATTAGTTAATTATGTAAAAGTATATGTAGATGATAAAAAATATTCAGCTTATTATTTTCCTAATATGTCTAGTGAAACATTTTATGCTAAAGGAAGAAAAAGTGTAAACATAAAAATAGTACTTAATAACTATTCTGAAAATATTGAAATATATAATAAAAATATTAATTTATATGAGGCTAATAAAACAGTTTCGGAGGATGGATACACATATATTGATATTGGTACAATAGATTATAAACCATAAAAAATCTGTCAATAATACAATAACAGTTCATAAGGAGCAGAAGTCACTTTTCTAATTTCAAGCGTGACCTTTCCCAGTAAATAAATAAAAAACTCTTAAAGAGGAATAAACAACAATAACGATAAGAATAACAGCAAGAAGCGGACATATAAAATCTAATACAATAAATACATACATATATTAAGTTATAAGAATTAGATTAGAGGAAATACACACGAGAAAATAATAGTAGTAAATGTAAAATGTTGAAATGTTTTTAGTTTTGAGAAACTTAATAATCAAGTAAATGAAAAAACTCACTTGTAAAATCAGTGAGTTTTAATTTTATCCAATTTCAGTGGTAGGCTTACTGCAAAGCCTCCTACAAAGAAATACATTTTGGTTTTTGGAACGTTTTGGTGACCCCTACGGGAATCGAACCCATGATTCAGCCTTGAGAGGGCTGCGTCTTAACCGCTTGACCAAGGGGCCTTATAATTTACTTATTTATAATAACATTTTTTAAGAAAGATGTCAAGGAAAAGAATTAGGACGTGACAAAAAGTTTCATTCTTGGAAGGAACTTTTTGTCACGTCCTAATTCTTTATATTTTTTCTAATGTGCTTCAGTTGTGCGTTGTTGCAAAGTTATATTTATAATAGTTCCTTCTTCAACTGTTGTTCCAGCCATAGGAGTTTGTGAAACTACTGTGCCAGAACCAGTAATATTAATATTTAAATTCTTTGCCTTTAAAGCATTTTTAGCTTGTGAAAGGTTCATATCTTTTAAATTAGGAACAGTAACTGAAGTTCTTGTATCATTTCCAGTAGAATATAGGTTAACTGTTGATCCTGGTATTAATTGTGTTCCAGGCTTTGGAACTTGGTCAGTTACTATTGCAGAGGTATCACTTCCAGATATAATAGTAGTTAATCTTAAAGATTCTAATATTTTCTTGGCTTCAGCAATAGTTTTATTTCTAACATCTAATAAAGTAATATATGATGAAGTGTCAGTAGATGAATCATCAGAAGGAACTCCTATATAAGGTAATACTTCTGAGAATATTTGAGATACAACAGGAGCTGCAATTGTTCCACCTTGATGACCTTTAGGACCTTGAGGATTATATAAAGTAACTAAACATACAAGTTCAGGATTTTCACTAGGTGCAATTCCTACAAATGAAGCTACATATCCAATTATACCATCAGGTTCTGAAGTACCAGTTTTACCAGAAATAGAATAACCCTTTACAGCACCTAAATATCCAGTTCCATCACTAACAACTGATTGTAACATATCAAGCATTTTACTAGAAGTTTCAGATGAAATAACTTGTCTTACTTTTACAGGTTCTATTGTTGTAATAGCTCCAGTGTCAGTGTTCTGAATTTCTTTAACAATACGTGGCTCATATAAAACACCATCATTTACAACACAAGATATTGCACTAATTAACTGAATAGGTGTTACTCTAAACCTCTGTCCGAATGACATTGTGGCAAGTTCTACATTTCCTACTGTATCTGCGTCCCAAAATACACTGTTAGATTCACCAGAAGTGGCAATTCCAGTTTTGTCAAATAATCCGAAAGCTTTATAATATTTATATAAAGTAGTTGCGCCAATCTTTTTGCCTAATTGCATTAAGGCAGGGTTACAAGAATTCATCAAAGATTGCCTTAAAGTTTGGTAACCATGGGTAGTTTGATATTTCCAACAATTAATTTTTATACCATTAACAATTTCATGCCCAACACATAAAAATTCATTTTGAGTATCAGTTTCAGAAATATTTTCTTCTAAACCAACGGCAGCAGTTATAATTTTAAATGTTGAACCAGGTTCATATGTATCAGATACACATTTATTTCTCCACATCTTATATAAAGAATTCATTTGCTCTTCAGAAGATAAACTATCCCAAGTAGGTGCAAGTAGTTCGTTAGGCATACGTGGATTATTTAAATCATAATCAGGGTATGTAGCCATTGCTAGAATATCACCAGTAGAAGGATTCATTATAATAGCAGTGCCACCATTTTTACAATCATTTTCTATACATGCTTGTTTTAAATATTTTTCAACAACACTTTGAATAGTAGCATCTATTGTAAGAGTAATATTACTTCCATTTTCAGCAGCAACATAAGTTTCATTTTTATCAGGGATAAGACCAGAAGAAGCATTTTCTATTGTTGTTATTCTTCCAGGAGTGCCACTAAGAACATTATTCCATTTAAGTTCTATACCTTCTTGACCATTATTATCTGTATCACAAAATCCAATTAAACCAGAAACTAAGTTCCCATAAGGGTAATATCTTTTCACATCAGGATCTATATTTATTCCAGCAGATACTTTGTTTTCCTTCATCCAATCTTTTAATTCATTTACTTTATCTTGTTCTACTTTTTTAACAATTGTTTCTATGGAAGAGTTACTAGTTACTTTTTCTAAAACTTCATTATAATCTAATTCAAAAATGTCTGCAAAAGCTTTAGCAAGCTTTTCTTGTAACTTTTGCTCTTCTTTTTCTTTCTCTTTTCTATCTTCAACATCCTTTATGTTATTCTTTATCTTTGAGGGGTTTATAGTAATTGTATCGACACTAGCACTTTGAGCCAAAACCTTACCAGATGAATCATAAATTGCTCCTCTATTAGGACTTATAATTCTACTAGTTGCTTGTTGCCTACTAGCAGATTCTCTTAGTTCTCCACCTTTAATAAATTGAAAATAAGCAATACGTATTATTAAAATAAGCAATAATACTGCAATAAATAAAACAATATAAATTAACCTTTTAGAATTAACAGGTTTATTCATAGCCTCTTTCTTTTTATTTATTTTAGATATAACTTTATTATTAGTTCTATTAGAACGATTATTATTTTTATCCATTTATTCACCAACTTTATACTATGATTTATTATAAACATTTTATATTAAACATGTGGAAAAATCAATAGACAAACCTCAATAAATATAATATAATAGATATTAGTAAAATCAAAGGAATAGGAGAAAAAATGGAAAGTGCATATAAGCAAACAATGTTCATATTAAAAAAATATAATATTTCTGCAAGTAAAAGTTTAGGGCAGAACTTTTTGATAGATGATAATGTTATAGAAAGTATAGTAGAAGCAGCACAAGTTGGAAGTAATGATTTAATTATAGAAATTGGTCCAGGACTTGGAACATTAACTTCTAGGCTATTACAAAAAGCAAAAAAAGTTATAGCAGTAGAGTTAGATAATAGAATGATTAATATATTAAATGATAGATTTTCATTATATGAGAATTTTGAACTCATAAATGAAGATATATTAAAGGTGAATTTACAAGAATTAATTAATAAAAACAAAATACAAAATGTAAAAGTAGTAGCAAATTTACCATATTATATAACAACGCCAATTATTATGAAACTATTAGAAGATAAATTACAAATAGAAAGCATAACAGTAATGGTACAAAAGGAAGTGGCAAAAAGGCTTACAGCAAAACCAGGAGATAAGTTAAGTGGAGCTATAACATATTCAGTTAACTATTATTGTAATCCAGAAGAAATAATTATTGTTCCAAATTCAAGCTTTATACCAGAGCCAGAAGTTGAATCTGAAGTAATTAAGCTAAAATTAAGGAGAGAACCAGCAGTAAAAATTGAAAATGAAGAGTTATTTTTTAAATTTATAAAAGCATCATTTATGCAAAGAAGAAAAACATTAATAAATGGTATAACTAATAGTGGGATTATGGGAAAAGAAGAATGCAAAAGTTTATTATATAAAGTAGGACTAAATGAAAAGACTAGAGGAGAAAACTTAAGCATGCAAGATTTTGCAAATCTTACAAATGAATATAATAAAAGTTTATATTAAATTTATATTACAAATTAATAAGATTATTGAAAATAACTTAACTAATATGTTATAATTATATTATACTGATAAGATAGGAGAATAGTATGAATCAAATTCTTGTAACTGAGAAATTGTATATCACACCAGAACTTCGCAGAAAAAAGAAGATGTATAAATTTCAATTCTTTTTATCTGTGTTATTAGTGTGCCTATTATTTTCTTATTACATATATGCAGAATATGATAGAAATAAGAGTGAAGAAGTATCAAGAGAGATACTAGCAGGAATAGAAAATATTAAAGATAATAAAGTTATTGAAAATACAACATTAAAAACAGAAAATACAAGTAAAGATAATACAATAAAAGAGTATGACGGAATGATTGTAGTAGCACTAGATGACGATGAAGAAGATGATAAAAAAATAATACAAAGTAATCCAGAACAAGAAGCATTAAAATATACCGCAGCAAATGGAATAGAATATTTGGTAGAAGCGCAAATTACAATACCAAGATTGGGAATAGACTATCCTGTAATAGCAGAGTGGTCAGAAGAACTTTTAAAGGTATCAGTAAATAAATATTGGGGGCCAAAACCAAATGAAGTAGGAAACTACTGTATAGTAGGGCATAATTATAAAAGTGGTAAAATGTTTGGAAACTTACCAGCAATAACAGATGGAGATATAATAGAACTTAAAAGTTATTTAACAGGTGAAACTGTAAAATATGAAGTGTATGATAGACGTGTAATAGAACCAACAGATACATCATGTACAAGTCAATTAACAGGTGGAAGAAAAGAAATCACATTAATTACTTGTAAAGAATATGGACAAAAAAGACTTGCAGTAAAAGCTAAAGAGATTAAATAAAACATGATAATATGAAATATATAAAAGCAATAGTTTGAAAAAAATATAAAATTTTTTCAAAAACTATTGCTTTTTTTATATTATTATATTAAAATTTAAGAAAAGTGGAACAAAGTGGTACGAAGTGGTGAAAATGTGGGAGGTGAAATTCAATTGTTAATAGGTGAATATGAACACTCTTTAGATGTTAAAGGTAGGTTGATAATGCCAGCAAAATTAAGAATAGACATGGGAGAGAAGTTCATCGTTACAAAAGGTTTAGATGGATGTTTATTTGCGTTTTCACAAAATGAATGGTTGAATTTTGAGACAAAATTAAAAGCACTTCCACTTTCAGACAAAAATGCTAGAAACTTCGTAAGATTTTTCTTATCAGGAGCGACAGAATGTGAAATAGATAAACAAGGAAGATTTCTAATTCCAAACAATTTAAGGGTTGCTGCAAATCTTGAAAAAGAAGCAGTTATAATTGGAGTAGGAACAAGACTTGAAATTTGGGACAAAGCTACTTGGGAAAAATGTGATGGAGAAATTTCAGCAGATGAAATAGCAGAGAATATGACAATGCTAGGAATATAAAACAGGTTTTTAAGGAAAGAAATTTCCTAAAAATAAATTTACAAAAGAAAAGTTTAAAAAAGCAGAAATACAAAAGATAAAAACTTAGTATACAAAAGATAAAAATTTAAGTTTAAAAACAAAGGATTTATAATCCACAAAAGATTTAAAAACATCAAAAGATATTTATTAGCTTACAAAAGTAAAAGTATAAATATACAAAAGAAAAGCTTATAAATAACAAAAGAACAATAATGGCATGACAGTTGGTACAAAAAAATATACCAACTGCTCGTGCTATTTAGAGCCTATAAAATATAAGTTTAGGAGAAAAAAGTGGAATTTAAACATGAACCAGTCATGCTAAATGAATGTATAGAAGGTCTAAATATAAAACCAGAAGGGATATATGTAGATGGTACTTTAGGAGGAGCAGGACATAGCAGCCAAATAATAAAAAAAATATCATCAAAAGGTCTACTTATAGGAATAGACAGAGATGAAGAAGCTTTAGAAGTAGCAAGTAAAAAACTAAAAGATTTTAAAAATATAAAATATGTTCATGGAAATCATGATGATATAAAAACTTTGTTAAGTAATTTACAAATAGAAAAAGTAGATGGTATATTATTAGACTTAGGAGTTTCATCATATCAATTAGATGAAAGAGCAAGAGGCTTTAGTTATATGGGTGAAGCAAATCTTGATATGAGAATGGATAAAACACAAATACTTACTGCAAAAGATGTTATAAATACATATTCTAAGGAAGAACTAATAAGAATTCTTGAAGAATACGGAGAAGAAAGGTTTGCAAAACAAATAGTAAATAATATTATAAATAAAAGGCAAAAAAGACAAATAGAAACAACTACTGAATTAGTTGAAATCATAAAAAAATCTATACCACTTTCAAAGCAAAAAGATGGACATCCAGCTAAAAGAACATTTCAAGCAATTAGAATTGAGGTAAACAATGAAATAGAACCATTATTTAATACAATAAAAGATAGTATAGATTTGCTAAACACTAAAGGAAGGTTATGTGTAATAACATTCCATTCATTAGAAGATAGACTAGTAAAAAAAGCATTTAAAGAAGCAGAAGGAATATGTACATGTCCAAGTGATTTACCATATTGTATATGTGGGTGTAAATCGCATGGAAAAGTTATTAATAAAAAACCAATAATAGCTAAAAAAGAAGAGTTAGAAAGAAATACAAGGTCTAAAAGTGCTAAATTAAGAATTTTTGAAAAAATATAATCAAAAGAAAAGAGGTGAGAACCTATGGCATACCAAAGCAATAGTAGTAGGTATCAATATGAAACTAGCCCAAGAAAAATACAGCCAGAATATGAAAAAATAAAAAAGAAGCAAAATCCATATGTACAAAAGAAGCAAACAACAACTAAAAATGTAAGAAAAAAGCAAGCTGTAAAAACTAAAATAAAAATGAAACCAAAAGTTAAAATTGCATTATATATAGCAATTGGCTTTGCCATATTATTTGGTATTAGTTATAGAAACTCACTTATTACAGAAAACTTTAACCAAAAAGAAAGCTTAAAAAAGGAATTAAGCAGTATACAAAAGGAAAATGAACAGCTAAAAGTAAATATAGAAAGTAGCTTAAATTTAAATAATGTTGAGCAACAAGCAAAAAATTTATTAGGAATGCAAAAATTAGAAAATAAACAGAAAGTATATATAAATCTTCCAAAAAAAGATTATATTGAACCAGCTGCAGAAGAAGTTGAGGTAGAAGAAAAATTAAGTATATGGCAAAAAATATGGAAAGGCTTAACAGAAAGTATACGATAAAAAGATAATATTAAAAATAAATAAGATGATATATATTTGTATGTAAATAAAAGTAGAAAATGACAGATAGATAAAATAAAAAAACAGCTGAAAAGCTGTTTTTTAGTACCGTTGGAGTAGTTATCTACAACTTGTAAAATATCTTAGGCTTTTTTTCTTATCATTAAAAAATCAAAATTATCTCTATAAATTTCTTTTACAATTTTCTCATATGAAAATGTTATATCAATTTGATTATCCCCTTCATGATAAGAGTTTGCTATATAAAATTCATTGTTTTCTTTATTCAAACTTGTTATAACAATATAGTGCCCTTCTTGAGCAAATATATTAGGTTGTGGTCCAACTCCAATTATTGCCATATAGCCATTTTTTATCATATCTATTATAATTTGCTTCATCAATTCTGGATGCTCGTAATTGACTTTCATTATTTTATATTCTATGTCCATTTTTTCTTCTATTAATTTGTTTAAACAATATATAATTGATACTCCATTAATTCCTTTAAAATAACCATCTGATAAAAAACCATACTCATTAAACAACATTTTTTTAGAAATAGAAATTGGGTCTTCATCATATCCTAAACTTGCTAAAATAGTAGCTAATGAAGTAGGTCCACATCCATTTTTGTTTATTACCCAGTTAGTAGACTCTATTGGTTCACTATATTCATATTGTTTAAATCTTATAGTTAAACATCTTCCATATTTATTAGGCTCTATTAAATCATATTTCTTATTATTCAAATTAATCGCTCCTTATAATTCCCATCTATTTAACTACTATTATATTAAAATTTAATATCTATTGCAATATCTCCATTCTTTAAAAAATTTTATATTTAAAGACTTTGGCTTTACCACAAATCCTAACCCCTATGTGTTATGACGTAGCATCATAACATGGGGCTTATGCGAGGCAATAAAAAAATACCATCCTTTTTAGAATGATATTTGTATCGTCTGTTCAATTTAGTTCGAACAGATACCTCGTTGGTAGCGACGGTGGGACTTGAACCTACGACCTGCCGGGTATGAACCGGATGCTCTAGCCAACTGAGCTACGTCGCCATATAAAGACAATAATTATTATAAACAAAAAATAACTATTTGTCAATAAAAAAATAAAAAATTATACATGTTTTATGAAAAAAGCTTTAAACAATTGACTATAATAAAATCAATTGATAAAATATAAAAAAAAACAAGGGGAAGAAAATGAAAAAGAATTTAAAATTTTTTATAGTATTATATTTATCAAAGTTATCAAGAATAGCTTTAAAATTAATAGGAAGAGATGCAACATATTTTCCAGGAAAACTTGCAGTAACTCTATGTCCAGATTTTTTAGGAAGAATAGATAAACCAAAAACAATAATAGGAGTTACAGGTACAAATGGAAAAACTACAGTATGTAATATGATAGAGGATTGCTTGAAGGAAAATGGATACGAATTTATAGATAACCACTTAGGTTCAAATATTAACTCAGGGCTAGCCTCAACTTTAATAGAAGGAGCAAGCTTACTTGGTAAACAAAAAAAAGATTTAGCAGTATTTGAAATAGATGAAAGAAGTGCAGTAAAAATATATCCATATGTAACACCAACATATCTAGTGTGTACAAACTTGTTTAGAGACTCACTAAAAAGAAATGCGCATACAGAATTTATATCAAATATATTGACAAATAATATTCCAAAAGAAACGAAACTTATTCTAAATGGAGATGACTTAATAGTAAGTAATTTAGCTACCAATAATGAAAGAGTATATTTTGGAATAGATAGATTAGAGACAGATTCAGATAAATGTGAAAATATAGTAAGAGATATAACAGTATGTCCAAAATGTGATACAAAATTAGAATATGACTTTGTAAGATATAACCATGTAGGAAGAGCATATTGCCCAAAATGCGATTTTGCTTCACCAAAAATAAATTATGAAATAACAAATATAAACTTTGATAAAATGAAAATGACAATAAAGAATGAAGAGAAAGAAGAAAATTACGATATAATAAATAATAATATTATAAACATATATAATATGTTAGCAACAATAACGGTATTAAAGGAAATAGGATTGACAAGAACTCAAATTAACCCAGTATTAAAAAAGCAAAAAATAGTAGATACAAGATATAGTAAAGAAAAAGTAAAAAATATAGAAATAATAACACAGCTTTCAAAAGGAATGAACCCAATAGCATGTTCAAGAGCATTTGACTATGTAAGAAAAGAAGAAGGAAACAAAGCAGTATTTGTACTACTAGATGACCTACATGAAGCAGCAAACTCATCAGAAAATATAGCATGGCAGTACGACACAGATTACGAATTCTTAAATTCAGAAAGCATAAAACAAATATTAACAGCAGGAGCAAGGTATTTAGACACATATGTAAGGTTGCAAATGGCAGACATACCAAAAGAAAAAATAATATATCAAAGAGACGAAATGAGCTTAGTAGAAAAGTTGAACTTAGAAGGAATAGATAAAGTTTTTATATTGCACGACTTATATTCAATTGACTTAAAAAATCAGATAAAGAAAAAAGTTGAGGAAAAAGTACTTAAAAATAATTAATTTTTATTATTTTAATATATGCATAATGTGGCTAATTTTAAAATAAAAAAGGAGAAAAAATGAATAAAACAATAGAAATATTATTTCCAGAATTTTGCAATTTATATGGAGATTTAAGTAATATGAAATACTTACAAAAATGCATACCAGAAGCAAATTTTATAGAAACAAGTTTTAATGAAGAACCTATATTTGTAAAGGGTGATGTAGATTTAATATATATGGGACCAATGACAGAAAAAATGCAAGAGAAAGTAATACGAAAATTAAAACCATATAAACAAAGAATAGAAGAATTAATAGAGAAAAATGTAGTATTTTTAATAACAGGAAATGCCATTGAAATTTTCGGAGAATATATAGAAAATGAAAATGGAAGTAGAATAGAAGCATTAGGAATATTTAATATTTATGCAAAAAGAAATATGATGAAAAGACATAACAGTAATTTTATAGGAAAATATGAAGATATAGAAATAGTAGGTTTTAAAAGTCAATTTACCCAAAGTTATGGAAATAATGAAGGAAACTATTTTGCAAAAGTAGAAAAAGGAATTGGGATAAACCCAGAAAGTTTACTAGAAGGTCTACAAAAAAATAATTTTATAGCAACATATGTAATAGGACCAATACTAATATTAAACCCACAATTTACAAAAAAAATCCTAGAAAAAATAGGAATAAAACAACAAATAGCCTTTGAAAAAGATGTACAAAGTGCATATGACCAGCGTTTAAAGGAATTAAAAAAAATATAAAACTATTCCAAAGGAACTTATCCTTTTGAGATAATTTAATATATGAGCCCTACAATATTACAAAAATATTACAAACCTATTGCAAAAATATTTCAAAAATGCTATAATAGAGGTATATCAAAAGAGAAGGTGAAAATTATGGAACTAATGATGATAATATATATATTAATATTTATAATATTTGCATTAATTGCATATTCAATATTGCAATTAAGGTTAGCAGGTTTAAATGTAAAAGACTTTTGGAGCTTTATACAAGCAAACCAAATGCTAGACAAATTATATGCATTTTCAAAGAAATATGAAAAGATGAGTCCACAAGAACAAATAATTTTCTTAATGGAAGCAGAAAAAGTATTTAATGCATTTGATAAAGTACCAAAGATGATATGGGAAGAAGAATATGAAAAGTATTCTGATGTATTAAATACATATAAAGATATTAAAGTATTAAGATGGGCATCAAATTAACAAATATATAAAATAACTTACAGAAATGTAAGTTATTTTTTTTAGTTAATTAAAAATTGTAATTTATGAAAATAATATAGATTAGAAATTAAAATAATAGAATTATAAATGACTTTAAAATTTTAAATAGTTATATTATTCTTTTAAAATTATATGAAATTCTGAAACTAAATACGTTTCAGACAAGTGAACTTAAGAATAAAAAAAAATTAAAATAATATAATATTAAAAAAGAAAAGTTTAAGGGGAAGAAATATGAAAATAAGATATTTTGATCATGCAGCAACAACGTATGTTAGAGAAGAAGTATTAAATATGATGTTACCATTTTTAACGACTGAATATGGAAATGCATCTTCTATGTATAGCAAGCGGTAGAGAAACTAAAAAAGCTATACATCTTGCAAGAGAAAAAGTAGCAAAAGCAATTAATTGTAAAGCAAAAGATATATATTTTACTTCTTGTGGAAGTGAAAGTGATAATTTAGCCATAAAAGGAATATGTTATAAAAATAAACAAAAGGGAAATCATATTATAACTACTAAAATAGAGCATCCTGCAGTATTACACACTTGCCAAACTTTAGAAAAACAAGGTTTTGAAGTAACATACTTAAATGTGGATAATAATGGATGTATTTCTTTATATGAATTAGAAAATGCAATTAAAAAAAATACTATATTAATAAGTATAATGTCAGCAAATAATGAGATAGGAACAATTGAACCTATAAAAGAAATTGGTCAAATTGCAAAAAAACATAATATATTATTTCATACAGATAGTGTTCAAGCTATAGGAAATATAAAAATAGATGTAGAAGAAATGAACATAGACTTATTATCAATGTCAGCACATAAATTTTATGGACCTAAAGGAGTAGGAGCTTTATATGTAAGAGAAGGAATAGAATTTGAAAAACTACAAGATGGTGGACATCAAGAAAGAGATAAAAGAGCGGGGACAGAAAATGTAGCAGCAATAGTAGGCTTAGGAGAAGCAATAGATTTAGCGTATAAAGACTTTGAAGGTTATAATGAGAAATTAAAAAAATTAAGGGAATATTACATTTCAGAAGTCGAAGAGAAGATACCAAATGTAAAATTAAATGGAGATAGGATAAATAGACTTCCAGGAAATGCAAATATATCATTTGAAGGATTGAATTCAGAAGAATTATTATTTAAATTAGATGAGAAAGGAATTTGTGCATCAGGAGGAAGTGCATGTAGTACAGGAAATCCAAGTCCATCACATGTATTAATGGCTATAGGAGTAAATAGCAAAATGGCAAAAGGAGCTATAAGAGTAACTTTTGGTATGCAAAACACAAAAGAAGATGTAGATTATTTAATAGAAAACTTAATTCAGATAGTTTCTGAATTAAGAAGTTAGAAAACACTAACTTTATAAAGAATAAAACAATTAGAAATGGAAATAATACTTAAATAGAAGAGATAAAAGGAGAATTTTATTTAAGTGAAAAATCTAAAGAAAGCACTAATAGGAATTATAGCAGGTATAATATGTGGTCTCTTTGCTTCAGGAGGAGGCCTTATATTAGTTCCTGCTTTTATATATTTATTACAAATGGAAGATAAAAAAGCAAGAGGTACAGCAGTATTATGTATTTTACCAATGGTAATTACAAGTAGCATATTTTATTATAAAGATAAATTTATAGATTGGAAAATAGGAGTTATGTGTGCAATAGGAGGAATAATAGGAGGAGTAATAGGGGCAAAACTTTTAAAAAAAATAAAAACAAAATATATAAGGATATTGTTTACATGTTTTTTACTATATGTATCAATAAAAATGTTAATAGGAAGTTAGAAGTTTGAAGTTGAAATATGTAAGGAGGTAAAAATGTTACCAATAATTTTTGGAATTATATCTGGAATTGTCACAGGTTTGGGAATGGGAGGAGGAACAATACTAATTTTACTTTTATCATTATTTATGAACTTAGATCAACATATTGCACAAGCTACTAATTTAGTTTTTTTTATACCCACTTCTCTTGCAGCAATAATTATAAACATAAAGCAAAAGAATATTAATTTTAAATTAGCAATAATTATATCTATATTTGGGATAATAGGAGCAATAATAGGAGCAATAATGTCACAAAATATAAGTTCACCAAATTTGAAAAGGTATTTTGCAATATTTATATTAATTATTGCATTTCACGAAATTTATAAGTTGTATAAAGAGTATAGAATGGAGAGAAAAAAGGCATAATAATTAAAAAAGAAAAAAGGAGGTAATTATGAAAATGAAATTTGTAAAAGGAATAGTAATAGGCGGAATTGCTACTGCTGGAGCTATGATGATGTATAAAGAAATGTCAGGAAGAAGCAAAAAAAATATGGTAAAGAAAGGAAAACAGTTTGCAAGAAAACTAGGAATATTGTAAAAGGTTTCTAATGGTGAGTTTCTAAATTGAAAATATATACATTTTAGGGGCTAACGTGTACACATTCTATTTAATAGATAATTTATTTTACACATTAAATTATATTAATATGTAAAGCAAAATTGATTAGAAATTGTTTTGACGCCATTTAGAAGACATTCTAAATAGCGTCATTTATAATTTTGCGTAAAACGCAATTAACTTATGCTTTTAATTATTAGCAATTTTCAGAACATTCTTCTGTTCTTAAACATGGCTTATCACATTTGCAATCATCTTTGTGTTCTGGTTTACAACATTTAAAATCATGTTTGCAATCCATTTTTACACCTTTTAGGCATTTTCCTTCATGTTTAGTTTCAGTACATATTTTGCAATGTTTTACGTTATCTACCCATATTTCGATAGCATAGAATTTGTTAGCACATAAAGGTCCGAAAACGAATTCTCCATCTTTATCTGTAAAAGTATGAGAAACAGGTCTTCTTTCATCTTTACCACATTCACATACAACTTCTATTAATTTAACAACAGCGTCACAAACTGGATCTCCATAACAATCTTTTACAACACCATATATAACATTTCTGTTATCTTCTGGTAGTCTTATTTCTAAGTCAAATTGTTTTCCTGAAGCTATAACACCATCCACATCAACTACTGGGCATACATTCTTATCGTATTCCATAATATTACCTCATCCTTTCTAAAATTTATCTAGTTAACATATAACTAATATATATTATGAAAATTTTAAAAAAAAGTGTACTATTTTGTAATATTATGATATATAATTTAGTATATAAATTTAGGAGGAAAAATAAATGGATTCGAGACCAATAGGAATGTTTGACTCTGGTGTAGGAGGTCTAACAGTATTAAAAGAAGTAATGAAAGAATGCCCAAATGAAAGTATAATATATTTAGGAGATACAAAGCGTTTTCCATATGGAAGCAAATCTAAAGAAACAATAGTTGAACTTACAAAAAAAGGAATAGAATTTTTAATAAGTAAGAATGTAAAAGCAGTAGTAATAGCATGTGGAACTGCAACATCACAAGCATTAGAAGAAGTTCAAAAATGCTATAATATACCAATTATAGGAATAATAAATTCAGCAGTAAGGTACATAAAGGAAAAAGAATATAAAGAAATAGGAGTAATAGCAACAACAGGAACCATAAGAAGTAAAGGTTGGCAAAATAAAATAAATGAAATAATACCAGAAGCAACCATTTCATACAAAGCATGTCCGCTTTTAGCACCAATGGCAGAAGAAGGATGGACAGATAACGAAATTGCAAAATTAACAATAAAAGAATATTTGAAAGGACTAGAAGATGTACAATGCTTAATATTAGGCTGTACACACTATCCGCTATTCAAAGATATAATAAGTAAAGAATTAGGAAAACATAAGGAACTAATAAATACAGGAGAAATGTTAAGCAAAAGGTTAAATTATATATTAAAAAATAATGATATAGAAAATAGTAATAAAGAGAACAAAAAGCATCAAATATATTTAACAGATTTAGAAACTAACTTCATAAAAGTATCAAATAAATTATTAAAAGATGAAGACCTAACAAATAATATAGAATTGGCAGAAATAGAATAATTGACATAAATTTAATATTATGGTAAAATGACAATGATTTATAAAAAACGTAAAAATAATTTTATCAACAAATGGGGGTAAAAAATATGGAAAACACAAAGATAAAAGGCATATCTACTATTATATGGGACTGTGATAACACAATATGGATACATAGAAAAGATGAATTAGAAGAAATAATTGCAAAAGCTGTTGGAATACCATGCACAGCTGAATTAAAAGAGCAATATCAAGGCTTTTTTGATGCATTTGATAAAAGATTTAAATATGAAAAAGTTACGTTCAAAAAGACTTCTAAACTTATAGAAGAAATAATGCCAATTCTTTCAAAATATGGAGTAACAGGCTCATACTTTTTAGATAAATGGATTCCACTAGAGACTAGTTTTATAAATAAAGAAGCAGTAGAAGTATTAAAACATCAAAGAGAAAAAGGATATAAAATAGTAATACTAACAGACTGGTTTATGGATTCACAAGTAATGCTACTTAACAGATATGGGATTTCAGAATATATAGAAAGAATATATACATGTGATAATGAATATATGAAAACTAGCCCAAAATCATCTAAAAGAATTATAAAACCTGGAAATGAAAGTGAATATGTTATTATAGGAGATTCTTTAAATTCAGATATAGCATTTGCTAACAATGCAAAAATAAGGTCCATCTGGTATAATCCATCTAAAAATGAAAACACAACACCATATAATCCAACAGTAGAAATAACATCTTTATTAGAAGTTATAGATATTATAGAATAATAATAAAAACCTAGAGATATATTAATTTTTCTCTAGGTTTTTATTAAAGAAATTTAATAGTCTCAAACTTACATAAAATATATTGTTTAAAAAAATAGATTGTGTAAAAATTATATAAAGTTAACTTTTAGAATTAATATTTATTAAAAGGTCATTTTTAGAATTTTGAAGTTATATTATTATAAGATAAATATCAACCGTTAAAATAAGAAAATAAATGAGGAAAAAAGAAGATGAGTCAAGAATTAAGAATGGAAAATGAAAAGTACAAATTTGGGAAAATTGGAGGAATAACACTTATATCTCTTGTAATAACAATAGTATTATTAATTATACTAGCAAGTGTAGGAATATATTTAAGTTTAAGGGATAATGGAATACTTAACCGTGCAAATGATGCGAAAGAACTAACTAATAAACAAACAGCAACAGAAAAAATAAACCTAAAAATAACTACAGCGCAAATGAATAGTTATGTAGAAAAGCAAGTAATGCCAACCTTAAAGGAAGTATCAGAAGTATTAAGAAATGATAGTGAAATAGAATATGTAACAGAGAAGAGCCAAATAGCAAGTGTAAAATATGAAGTAGGAGAAAAACCAAAATCGATATATACAAAATTAAATGAGTACCCATATGAATTTGAAATAAATGGTCAGTTACAATTAGCAAGTATAGATGGAATAAAGATTGAGGTAGGACAAAAAGATGATGGAAATATAAATGGAATACAGTTACTATGGAGTAATGATAGACCTAATGATAAATTTACAAAACAAACAATAAATATAGATTTGTCTAATTATGAGGCTGTTTTAATTTTTGTAAAAGCAAGAGACTCACTTACAGAAATAACAACTAGAACTAACTATACAACTTATGCATATGGCAAAATAGGGGAAACAATATATTGTACTGGAGTTGCAAAAGGAAGTGCTGGGTGGTATGGAACTTTTAGAGAGGCAAGTATAAAAGTTGATGGAATAACATTTGGAGATGGAAGATATGGACAACTTACTCATGAATACACTAACAATTCTGCGGGAGGAATTCCTTTATATATATGGGGAGTAAAAAAAGATATATACTAAAATGTATTTTATATTTTACAGAAATTAAAAATGATTTTATAAATTTAGATAGATTTTAAATAAGTTAAAATTTTTATTTTATATTTAATAAAATAATTATATATAAACTTCAAATTTATAGTTGAAAAAATATAAATATACTTGCAAATAACAAAAAAAGGTGATAATATAATATACAATAATAAAAAACTATTAACAAGGACAACACAAATAAAAGAGCCTAAAAGAGAGCTAGATGTATGCTGAAATTCTGGTAAGAAACTATTTTATTTGTTATCACCTATGTTGTTGCTAAGCAGAAAAAATAAAAAGTAAGCTTAGCCGTATCTTCTGCGTTAAAGAAAAGATAAGTGGAAAATTAAAAAAGTAATTAATTTTCAAATTAGGTGGTACCACGAAACTACAAGCTCTGTTTCGTCCTATGTTAGGACAAAATAGAGTTTTTTTGATATCTGTCACAATTAGGGACAGTCCCCAATTGTAACAAATGGGACAATTTGGGACGGAGTTATAATTGTCGAATCTAACCACAGACCAGATGATTAAGAGTCAGTTGCTCCATCGACTAACAAAATGGTACTAATGTAACCTTTAGGTTATGATGCCAACGATAAGACAACGGGACTACGTATAGATACAAAAAAGGGAGGCAAGAAAATGCAGGAAATAAAAGTAAAATCAATATACAAGCATTTCAAAGGAGATTACTATTTAGTAGAAGATATAGTAACACACAGCGAAACAAAAGAAAAAATGGTACTTTATAGAAGACTATATGGAGACTGCTCACTATATGTAAGACCATACGACATGTTTGCAAGCGAAGTAGACCACGAAAAATATCCAAATATAAAACAAAAATATAGATTTGAACTACAACATATAGAAAGCAAAAATAAGTAATGTCCAAAAAGTGACAGATTACCCATTTGGAAACGTCCCCAATGGACACCCAATGGACAAGAAGAAAGGAGAAATTTAAAAATGTACAAAAAAGTAGAACTTAAAGAAAATGGATTTGTTGGAATGGAACATGAGGTTTCAAATTTATGGAAGGAAAAAGATGTTATCAAGAAGAATTTTGATATGAATAAGGGTAAAAGATATTTTACTTTTTATGATGGACCTCCTACAGCTAATGGAAAACCACATGTTGGTCATATATTAACTAGGGTTATGAAGGATATCATTCCTAGGTACAAAGTAATGAAGGGTTATGACGTAATTCGTAAAGCTGGTTGGGATACTCATGGTCTTCCAGTTGAACTTGAAGTTGAAAAGAAATTAGGAATTTCAGGTAAAGAGCAAATTGAAGATTATGGAGTTGAAAAATTTATAGGTGAATGTAAAGAAAGCGTATTCAAATATGTTTCTATGTGGGAAGATATGACTAACCAAATAGGTTACTGGGTAGATATGGAAAAACCATATGTAACTTACCATGATGATTATATAGAATCTGAATGGTGGGCATTAAAACAAATGTGGGAAAAAGGTTTATTATACCAAGGTCATAAAGTAATGCCATATTGCCCAAGATGTGGAACAGCACTTTCTTCACATGAAGTTGCACAAGGATATAAAGATGTTCAAGACTTAACATGTACTGCTAAATTTAAAGTAGTTGGAGAAGAAAACGTATACTTCTTAGCATGGACAACAACACCTTGGACACTACCTTCAAACTTAGCACTTTGTATAAATAAAGCATATACATATTCATATGTAAAAGTAGAAAAACCAGTTATAGATGGTAAAATGCAAGAAGAAGGAAATGAAGAAATTTATATTCTAGCAAAAGATTTAATAGAAACAGTACTAAAAGATATTCCTTATGAATTGTTAAAAGAAGTAAAAGGAACAGAGCTTTTAGGAATGAAATATGAGAGATTAATGCCATTTGCAAATGTAGAAGGAAAAGCATTTGAAGTAATACATGGTGACTATGTAACTTTAACAGATGGTACAGGTATAGTTCATATAGCACCAGCTTATGGAGAAGATGATAACTTTGTTTCAAAACAAAATGGAATAGCATTTGTAAACTTAGTAGATAAATCAGGAAACTTCGTACCAGAAGTAACACCATGGGCAGGAAGATTTGTGAAAACTTGTGATAAAGATATATGTATATGGCTTGCACACGAAAATAAATTATTTAGCTCAGCAAAACATACACACAGCTATCCACACTGCTGGAGATGTGACACACCACTTCTATACTACCCAAAAGAGAGCTGGTTTGTTAGAATGACAGAAGTTCGTGATAAGCTATTAGAAAACAACAACAAAATAAACTGGATGCCAGACACAATACGTACAGGACGTTTCGGAAAATTCCTAGAAAATGTTATAGATTGGGGAATTTCAAGAGATAGATATTGGGGAACACCACTTCCAATATGGAGATGCCATGACTGTGGTCATATGGAATGTATAGGTTCTAGAGAAGAACTAAAAGAAAAGGGAATAAATGTACCAGAAAATGTAGAACTTCATAAACCATACCTAGACCCTATCCACATAACTTGCCCAGATTGTGGAAAAGATATGATAAGAGAAAAAGAAGTTATAGATTGTTGGTTTGACTCAGGTTCAATGCCATTTGCACAATTACACTACCCATTTGAAAATAAAGAATTGTTTGAAAAGAACTTCCCAGCACAATTCATTTCAGAAGCGGTAGACCAAACTAGAGGATGGTTCTATACACTCTTAGCAATATCAACATGTATATTTGACACAAACCCATTCGAAAACTGTATAGTATTAGGTCACGTACTAGATAGTAAAGGTTTAAAAATGTCAAAACACTTAGGAAATGTAGTAGACCCATTTGAAGTATTAGGTTCAGTAGGAGCAGACGCAACACGTTGGCACTTCTACACAACAAGCGCACCATGGCTACCAACAAGGTTCTCAACAAAAGATGTAGAAGAAACACAAAGAAAATTCTTATCTACACTATGGAATGTATATTCATTCTACGTTCTATATGCAGAAATTGATAAATTTAACCCAGTAGAATATTCAGACTTCGAAGTTACAAACGTAATGGATAAATGGATAATATCTAAATTAAATACATTAATAAAAGATATAGAACAAAAATTAGACAACTACGATATAACATCAGCAGCTTTAGAAATTGAAGAATTTACAGACGAACTTTCAAACTGGTATGTACGTAGAAATAGAGAAAGATATTGGAAAACAGAGCTTTCAGATGACAAAATAGGAGCATATGTAACACTTTATAGAGTACTGACAACACTTGCAAAAGTTGCAGCACCATTTGTACCATTTATAACAGAAGAAATTTACCAAAACTTAGTAGTAGGTTTAGATAAAAATGCACCAGAAAGTATACACCTATGCACATGGCCAGAAATAAATGAAAATGCAATTGACAAAAAACTAGAAGAAGAAATGGGATTAGCATATACAATAGTTAAATTAGGAAGAAGTGCACGTAACAGTGTAAACATCAAAAACAGGCAACCACTATCAAAGATGTTAATATCAGCAAACGAACTTCCAGAATATTATGGAGATATAGTAAAAGATGAGTTAAACATAAAAGAAGTACAATTAGGGGCACAAATGGCAGAGTACGTAAACTTCGAAATAAAACCAAACTTACCAGTACTAGGGAAAACTTATGGAAAACTAATTCCACAAATAAGAGGCGAAATAGCAAAACAAAACCAAATGGAACTAGCTAGCAAAGTACAAAATGGAGAAAGTGCTATAATAACAGTGGAAGGACAAGAAATTGAACTAAACCAAGAAAACCTACTTGTAACAATGCAAGGAAAAGAAGGATACGCTTTTGCAGGAGAAGGTGAAATAGGAGTTATATTAGATACAACTATAACTGAAGAACTAAAAGAAGAAGGCTATGTACGTGAAATACTTTCAAAAGTACAAAACATGAGAAAAGAAAGCGGATTCGAAGTATTAGATAGAATTAACCTATATGTGGCTGGAAACGAAATGCTAGAACTAGTTATCAAAAAATACAGTGAGCAAATTCAAAAAGATACATTAGCAGATAATATTGTATACAATGAAGAAGCAAAAGACTATACAGAAACTTCTATAAACGGAGAAAAACTAAACATAGCAGTAGAAAAAAATAGTTAATAATAAAAAACACTTAAACTAATTATAAAATGGTTTAGGTGTTTTTTATGTGAAAACTTTAAAATAGAATTATGTCTTAATACCCGACAGTTTTTAAAAAGAATAAAGAATTGCAAAAAAATACCTTCTTTGGTAAAATATTGGTGACAAAACAAAAAATCCAATATACGAAAGAAGGTATTTTTATGAATAAATTGTATAATACACAAAAGAATTTAGCAAGTGATTTAGTAAATTTTTTTAATATTGTTTTTCTCGCTAAAAATAGATAAACAGCGGAATCCCCTTATGGTTTAGATGTTTTAAAGGGAAGTATTATGAAGAAGCATATAAAACAAAATTACTAAAAGAAGGAATAGAATTTGTAGAAAAACTATTTGAGAATAAGAAATGTAAAATAATGTATCTAGCAGATAGATGGTTTCAAAATTAGGAAATAATGAAATATATACAAGAAATAGGAGAAGAATATTGTATAAGAGTAAAATCAAATTTAACATTGTACATATATAATTATGGAGAAATGATAGGAAAAATAAAAGAAGTAAAAGCGAAAGAAAAAGAGGAGCAATATTTTGAAAGTGTATTAATAGGTAAGAATAATTATAAAACACAATTAGCAGTAAGTAAGATAGAAGGGCATAAAGAAGCGATATATGTATTAACAAATGGTAAAGTAGAAGAAGGAATAAAAAATTATAGTTATAGGTTTGGGTCAATAGAATTTATGTTTTAATTCATATAAAGTCCCCAAAATAAAATGTACTTTTATATTGTATGACATATAAAAGTAAAAAAAGTATATAAGAATTAAGAGAACATGAAGATGTTTTTATTAAAAATGCAAGAAAAAATAAAATTGTCTAAAATCTATAAAAAAATTATAAAGATTAGACAAATTTTTTTATTTTTTTTAAAATATATTAAATCTAATTCACTCTAAGAAAAAACTGTCGGGTATTAAGTAATTATGTAAAAAAGTAAAGAGCAAAAAATACTCCAAATTATTGCTAACAAATAAAAAAATATATATAATTAATTCATTAAATTAATATTTACTAAGTGGTTACTTTTAATATTTATAATTAATATTATAATAAATTAAATAACAATGGTTAAAATAAGAAAATAAGGAGGAAAACAAATGAAAAATAAAGGAATAACACTAATCTCATTAGTAATTACAATAATAATACTAATAATTCTATCAAGTGTAGGAATATATTTAAGCTTAGGAAATAATGGAATATTTACAAGGGCAAAACAAGCAAAAGAAACTACAAATAAGCAAACAGCAACGGAAATAATAAACCTAAAAATAACAACAGCTCAAATGAACAAATATGCAGAAGACCAAAGAATGCCAACATTAAAGGAATTATCAGTAGTACTTGGAACAGATAACGAGATACAATATGTAACAGAAAAAAGCCAAATAGCAAGTACAAAATATGAAGTAGGAGAAAATCCAAGTTCAATATATACAAAATTAAATGATTATCCATATGAATTTGAAATAAACGGACAGTTACAATTAGCATCGATAAATGGAATTAAAATAGCAACAAATGAACAAAAAGGAGATACTATACTATTAGAAACTACAGATATTAACGAAGAAGAAGAGATACAATTACAAGGTAATATATATGATTATAAAAAGATAGAAATCTTTTTGGCTGTATGTCTGGAAAGTGGAGAAAAACTGTGGAATAGTGTTTCAATATACACAAGTGATATAGAATTAAGTAGTATAGAACAATGGAAAACAACAATTCCAATGTATATTGCTTCGAACACTAACTACTATTCATATACTCATTTTATATTTACAGCTAATAATAAAATTAATTTTCTAACCGAGACTTACAATAATTGGAGCATATTAAAATATAAGATAAAAGTTATAGGATACGAAAATTAACTATAAAAGAAATCAAATAATATAAAAATTTTAAAAAATAAAAAAATATAACTTCGAAAAATGCTAAATTTTCTATAAAATTTAGCATTTTTAATTGACAAGCCTTGGTGTTTTGCGATATAATATAAAAGTATAAGGCGATTTGTCGCTTATTTCAAATTTACGTAATTTAGAAAGAAGAGGAATTGTACTAATTTTATATGTAAAAATCAAGCTTTTTATGAGCAGGAAGGGGAGGTTTTTATAATATAAAATTAATTACGAGAAGGACTTCTTTTTATATATATTCAATTCACTAAAGTATAAGTTAGGAGAATACTATAACTATTTGAACACTTATTCACAAGGGTAGGGGACATTCCTTATCCCAAGTGGGAGTGACAAAAGGGTAAGGGGTGTCCCCTGACAAATTTTTTTTTCTGCTTAAATTTTATTTAGGAGTGATTGTTTTGATAAAAGATATCAAAAACGAAAAAAGCACACGTAAAACGTTTGCAAAAATTGGCGATTTTGTTGAGATGCCAAATCTTATTAAAGTCCAAAAAGACTCATACGACTGGTTCGTAGAAGAAGGATTAGGAGAAGTATTAAAAGATATTTCACCAATAGTGGACTACTCAGGTAATTTAGTTCTTGAATTTTTCGATTACTACATGGAAGAAAAAACTAAATATACAGTAGAAGAAGCAAAAGAAAGAGATGCTACATATTCTACAAGATTACACGTAAAGGTACGTTTAATTAACCGTGAAACAGGAGAAATAAAAGAACAAGAAATTTATCTTGGAGATTTCCCATTAATGACTGAAAGCGGAACATTTATTATAAATGGAGCTGAAAGAGTTGTAGTTAGTCAGTTAGTACGTTCACCAGGATGTTACTATGCATATGAATTTGACAAAACAGGTAAAAAAGTATTTACATCAACAGTTATGCCAATTCGTGGAGCATGGATAGAATATGAAACAGATGGAAACGACGTATTCTGGGCAAGGGTAGATAGAACAAGAAAAATACCAGTAACATGTTTATTAAGAGCAATAGGTTTAACAACAGACGAGCAAATTGTTTCTCTATTTGGAGAAGAAGCTAAAATAGTAGCTACAATAGCAAAAGACACTATTAAAACTCAAGATGAAGCATTAATAGAAATTTACAAAAAATTAAGACCAGGTGAACTTCCAACAGTAGACGCTGCAAGAAACTTATTTAATGGTCTATTCTTTGATGAAAGAAGATATGACCTAGCAAAAGTTGGTAGATTCAAATTTAACCAAAAATTAAGTTTAGCAACAAGAATAGCTGGAAAAGTAGCATTTGAAGATATTATAGATCCATCTACAGGAGAAGTATTAGTAGAAAAAGATTGTGCAATATCAAAAGAAGTAGCAGAAGAAATACAAAATACAGGTTTAAATATAGTAGATGTAAAAGTAAATGATAAAAAAGTAAGAATTATAGGAAATGGAACAGTAAATATTCACAAAGTTGTAACAGATGTTGATATAAGTGACTTACATTTTAAAGAAGAAGTAAATTATGAAGTATTAAAATCTATATTAGATACAACTGACAAAAAAGATTTACACAAAGTAATATCTGAAAGAAAAGAAGAATTAGTACCTAAACACATTACTAATGAAGATATTATAGCTTCAATAAACTATGTATTAAACTTAGACAATGGAATAGGAACAATAGATGATATAGATCATTTAGGAAATAGACGTATAAGATGTGTTGGAGAATTACTACAAAATCAATTTAGAATTGGTTTAACAAGATTAGAGAGAGTTGTTCGTGAAAGAATGACAATACAAGACTTAGACGTAGTAACACCACAAACATTAATAAACACAAAACCAATAACATCATCAATTAGAGAATTCTTTGGAAGCTCACAATTATCACAATTTATGGACCAAACAAACCCATTATCAGAGCTTACACATAAAAGAAGAATTTCAGCCTTAGGACCTGGTGGTTTATCAAGAGAAAGAGCAGGCTTCGAAGTTCGTGATATTCACTATACACACTATGGAAGACTTTGCCCAGTTGAATCTCCTGAAGGACCAAATATCGGTTTAATTTCAGCACTTTCATCATTTGCTATAATAAATGAATATGGATTTGTTGAAACACCATATAGAAAAGTAGATAAAGAAACAGGAAAAGTAACAGATATTGTTGAATACATGTCAGCAGACCAAGAAGATAATTACATCATAGCTCAAGCATCTGAGCCATTAGATAAAGATGGAAAATTTGTAAACAATAGAATTAAAGTACGTAACAAAACAGAAATAACAGAGGTAGATAGAGAACAAGTAGACTATGTTGATGTATCTCCAAAACAATTAGTTTCTGTTGCAGCAGCCATGATACCATTCTTAGAGCATGATGACGTTAAACGTTCACTTATGGGATCTAACATGCAACGTCAAGCAGTTCCACTATTAATGCCAGAATCTCCAATAGTAGGTACAGGTATAGAATATAGAGCAGCAAAAGACTCAGGAATTACAGTAACAGCTATAAATGACGGTGTAGTAGAAAAAGTAAGCAGTGACGAAGTTAAAGTTAAAAATAAAAAAGGAGAAATAGACACATATAAACTTCGTAAATTTAAAAGAACAAATGGTGGTACATGTATAAACCAAAGACCAGTAGTTGTAAGAGGAGAAAAAGTAACAGCAGGAAGCATATTAGCAGATGGACCAGCTACAAAGAACGGTGAAATGTCATTAGGTAGAAACGTACTTATTGCCTTTACAACATGGCAAGGTTACAACTATGAGGATGCTATATTAATTAGTGAAAGATTAGTTAAAGAAGATGTATACACATCAATACATATAGAAGAATATGATTGTGAATGTCGTGATACAAAATTAGGTCCAGAAGAAATAACACGTGATATACCAAATGTTGGTGATGATGGACTAAAAGACCTAGACGAAAACGGAATTATAAGAATAGGTGCAGAAGTAAGACCAGGAGATATTCTAGTAGGTAAAGTTACTCCAAAAGGAGAGACAGAACTTACAGCAGAAGAAAGATTACTTCGTGCAATATTTGGAGAAAAAGCAAGAGAAGTAAGAGACACATCTTTAAGAGTACCACATGGAGAAGCAGGAACAATAGTAGATGTTAAAATATTCACTAGAGATAATTCAGATGAATTAGGACCTGGTGTAAATCAAGTAATACGTTGTTATATAGCAACAAAGAGAAAAATATCAGTTGGAGACAAAATGGCTGGACGTCATGGTAACAAAGGTGTTATTTCAAGAATACTTCCAGTAGAAGACATGCCATTCTTAGAAGATGGAACACCAGTAGATATAGTATTAAATCCACAAGGTATACCATCACGTATGAACTTAGGTCAAGTTTTAGAAGTTCACTTAGGTATGGCAGCAAAAGCACTAGGATGGAAAGTTGCAACACCAGTATTTGATGGTGCATCAGACGAAGAAATAAAAGAATTACTACGTGAAGCAGGCCTAAGAGAAGACGGAAAATCAATATTAATAGATGGACGTACAGGTGAAAAATTTGATAACCCAGTAACAGTTGGTGTAATGTACATGTTAAAACTACATCACTTAGTAGATGACAAAATACATGCTCGTTCAACTGGACCATACTCACTAGTAACACAACAACCACTAGGAGGTAAAGCACAATTCGGTGGACAACGTTTCGGAGAGATGGAAGTTTGGGCATTAGAGGCATATGGAGCAGCATATACACTTCAAGAAATGTTAACAGTTAAATCAGATGACGTTGTTGGACGTGTTAAAACATATGAAGCAATTGTTAAAGGAGAAAATGTACCAGAACCAGGCGTACCAGAAAGTTTCAAAGTATTAATAAAAGAACTTCAATCATTAGGCTTAGACGTACGTTTATATTCAGAAGAAAACGAAGAATTAGAACTACAAGAACATATAGATGAAGGAATAGACTACGAAGAAGCAAAAATAGGGGAAGATGTATTACAACAAAATGAATTAGACGAAAACTATATAGAGATAGATGAAGACACAGAGGAAATACTTTTAGATGTTGACGAAGAAGCTATGGACGACGACGAATTATTCACAGAATTAGACGACGACGATTCAGAAATTTTCGACACAGACTTAGCAGAAGACAATTTAGAAAATGACGGACTAGAATAAGATTTAGGTTAAAGGGTATGCGGGTCGCCGCCTTCGGCGACCTGGATATACGAAACTATAATTAATGCAAATATTTAAAATAACAGAAAATTTTAAAAATATGTAGGGGCTTGATTGGTAAGGAATACCTAGTAGAATTTACCAAATTATGCCCTAACCAATCAAATTAATTAAATATTTTCAAAATAAATAAAAAAATAGACAAAAAGGAATTGCTCAGCAGTGGATTATTTTTGAATTTTAATGAAAGCCAAAACAGAAGTTAGAAGTTAGAAGTTAGAATATAAGGTAAATACTTCGAAGAATTTACCAGATTTTCCAACCTCCAACTTCCAACCTCTAAAATAAAAGCCGTTGTAGCACGGGCGATTAATAATCGCCCCTACAATATAAAATTAAGGGGAGGCTAAAAATAGTGGATGAATTAGAGATGTTTGATAAAATAAAAATTGGATTAGCATCAGACGAAAAAATTAGAGAATGGTCAAAAGGTGAAGTTAAAAAACCAGAAACTATTAATTATAGAACTCTAAAGCCAGAAAAAGATGGACTATTTTGTGAAAGAATATTTGGACCAACAAAAGACTGGGAATGCCATTGTGGTAAATATAAAAGAGTTCGTTATAAAGGTATTGTCTGCGATAGATGTGGTGTTGAAGTAACTAAATCTAAAGTAAGACGTGAAAGAATGGGACACATAGAGCTTGCAGCGCCAGTTGCACATATTTGGTACTTCAAAGGTATACCAAGTAGAATAGCTTTAATGTTAGATATTTCACCAAGAAACCTAGAAAAAATAGTTTATTTTGCTTCATATATAGTAACAGATAAAGGTACTTCAGGATTAATGAAATATCAAGTATTAACAGAAAAAGAATACACAGAGGCTGTTCAAAAATATGGTTATGACAGTTTCAAAGCTGAAATGGGAGCAGAAGCATTAGAAAAACTATTAAAAGAAATAGACTTAGAAGCATTATCAGCAAGCTTAAAGAAAGAACTAGAAAAAGCTAGTGAGCAAAAGAAAGCAAAATTAATAAAAAGATTAGATACAGTAGAATCATTCAGATTATCAGGAAATAGACCTGAATGGATGATAATGAATGTAGTACCAGTAATTCCACCAGAGTTAAGACCAATGGTACAATTAGATGGTGGTAGATTTGCTACATCAGACCTAAACGACTTATACAGAAGAGTTATAAACAGAAATAACAGATTAAAAAGATTAATAGAACTTGGGGCACCAGAAATCATAAAAAGAAATGAAAAAAGAATGCTACAAGAATCTGTAGACGCTTTAATAGATAACTCAAGAAGAGGAAGACCAGTAACAGGTGCTGGAAATAGAGCATTAAAATCTCTATCAGACCTACTAAAAGGTAAACAAGGACGTTTCCGTCAAAACTTACTAGGAAAACGTGTTGACTACTCAGGACGTTCAGTTATAGTTGTAGGACCAGAACTTCAAATATATCAATGTGGTGTTCCAAAAGAAATGGCAGTAGAACTTTTCAAACCTTTCGTTATGAAAGAATTAGTAGAAAGAGGATTAGCACACAACATTAAAAATGCAAAAAGAATGGTAGAAAGATTACGCCCAGAAGTATGGGATATATTAGAAGAAGTAATTAAAGACCATCCAGTAATGCTAAACCGTGCTCCAACATTACATAGACTTGGTATACAAGCATTTGAGCCAGTATTAGTAGAAGGTAGAGCAATAAAATTACACCCATTAGTATGTACAGCCTTCAACGCTGACTTCGACGGTGACCAAATGGCTATACATTTACCACTATCACCAGAAGCACAAGCAGAAGCAAGATACCTAATGTTATCAGTAAACAACCTATTAAAACCACAAGATGGTAAACCAGTAACAGTACCATCACAAGATATGATATTAGGAAACTACTACCTAACAATGGAAGTAGAAGGAGAAACAGGAGAAGGAAATTACTTCTCATCTCCAGAAGAAGCAATAATGGCTTACGAAAATAAAGAAGTAGGAATGCATGCTAAAATATTTGTAAGAATGAGTAAAGTAGATGAAGAAGGAAATGAAAGACATAAGAAAGTTGAAACAACAGTTGGTAGAATAATATTCAATAAAGAAATACCACAAGACCTAGGCTTTGTAGATAGAACAAATCCAGAAAATGAATTTGAACCAGAAATCAACTTTGTAACAAATAAGAAAATGTTAGGAAAAATAGTTGGAAAATGTATAGAAAAACATGGTTTATCTAGATCAGCAGAACTATTAGACTACATTAAAGCATCAGGTTTCAAACATTCAACAACAAGTGGTATAACAGTTTCAATAGAAGACGCAAAAGTTCCAGAAGAAAAGAAAACAATATTAGAAGATGCAGCTAGTCAAGTAGAGAATGTATTAAAACAATATAAACGTGGTTTAATTACAGAAGAGGAAAGATACCAATCAGTAATTAAAATATGGGAAAGAGCTACAAGTGATGTCAGTGTTGCCATGAAAAACAACTTTGATGCATTAAACCCATTATATATAATGTCAGACTCAGGTGCCCGTGGTAACTTAGACCAATTAAAACAAATAGCAGGTATGCGTGGACTTATGGCAAGTACAACAGGTAGAACAGTAGAAATACCAATCAAGTCATCATTCAGAGAAGGTCTAGATGCTCTAGAATACTTTATATCTGCCCATGGTGCTCGTAAAGGTCTTTCAGATACAGCGTTAAGAACAGCCGATTCAGGATACTTAACAAGAAGATTAGTAGACGTTTCACAAGATATTATCGTAAGAGAACATGACTGTGGAACACACGACGGAATAGAACTTACAGCAATAAAAGATGGAAACCAAGTAATAGAAAGCTTAGAAGAAAGAATAACAGGAAGATACCCATTAGAAGATATAATAAACCCAGAAACAAAAGAAGTAATAGCAACTCCAGACACAATGATTACAGCAAGTATGGCAGACCAAATAGTAAGTGCTGGAATAGAAAAAGTAAGAGTGCGCTCAGTATTTGGATGTAGAACAAAAAACGGAGTATGCTCAAGATGTTATGGTATGGGTCTATCTAGCCAAAAAGAAGCCGACATTGGTGAAGCAGTTGGTATTATAGCTGCACAATCAATAGGTGAGCCAGGTACACAGCTTACAATGAGAACAATTCACTCTGGTGGTGTTGCTGGTGTTGCCGACATTACACAAGGTCTTCCAAGGGTTGAAGAGTTATTTGAAGCAAGAAAACCTAAGGGTGTTGCTATAATAACAGAAATAGATGGTAAAGTTAAACTACAAGAAAACAAGAAAAAGAAAGAACTTGTAGTAACATCAAAAGACGACAGCAAAACATATGTAATACCATTTGGTTCAAAACTAAAAGTAAAAGAAGGAGACGAAGTAGTTGCAGGTATGGCCCTTACAGAAGGTTCAATAAATCCAAACGAATTACTTTTAATAAAAGGACCAGAAGGAGTATACAACTACTTAGTACAAGAAGTACAAAGAGTTTATAGAAACCAAGGTGTTGATATAAACGACAAACATATAGAAGTAATAGGTAGACAAATGCTTAAGAAAGTAAGAGTAGAAGACAACGGAGATACACACCTATTTGCAGGTTCACTAGTAGACATGTACGAATTCCAAGACATAAACGAAAAAGCTATAGAAGAAGGAAAACGCCCAGCAACAGGAAAACGTGTACTTTTAGGAATCACAAAAGCATCACTAGCAACAGACAGCTTCCTATCAGCCGCATCATTCCAAGAAACAACAAGAGTATTAACAGAAGCCGCAATAAAAGGAAAAGTAGATGAACTAATAGGACTAAAAGAAAACGTAATAATAGGAAAACTAATACCAGCTGGAACAGGTCTAGCAAAATACAAAAACACAAAAATAAGCACAGAAAACGAAGAACAAGAAACAACTGAAGCAGAAGAAACTTCTGAAGAAGTAGTAGCAGAATAAAAAACCAATGAGATTTTTGGGACGCACCCAAAAATCTCATTTTTATAATAAAGTATTGCTAAAATTATGCAAATGTGATATGATAGCATAAAATTTATAAAACTCCTATTTTAGCACCAAAATGGAGAGTTATGAAAGTAACTAGAAAACTAAGCAAAATTAATATTTTAAGGAGGACATTTAAATGAAGAAAGAAAAGAAGCGGGAGCTCACTACTAAACAGTTAGAAAATAGGGCAAAAGTAACAAAATGGATGGAAAATTTCTTTTTAATTATGGCAACGATAGGAATTTTTGCAATAATGTCAATGTTGATTATAGTATATGATATACTGGGAATAACAACAACGTTTTTGAACATTTTTATCCCAAGTATTATAATTGAAATATTTTTTGGTATTATTGCATGTGCTTTTGAGAGTGCGACAGAAAAATATGAAAACAGTATAATAAAGCAAATGGCAGGGAAAGGAAATATCAAAGAAAAAGTTACTCTCAGAAATGAAAAATATGTAAATACTATTCTTTATTATTATTCTGCTGATTCTGTAATAAACATTATGAAAAATAATGGAGAAGATACAGTAGAACTTACTAAAGAGCAGAAAAGAAAGATAGTAAACAGCATAATACACAGCATTGAAATACAAAAAGCCGAAGAAGAAACCATGAACATAACAATTAAAGTAGATGATGGAGAATGTATAGAAACAAAAGTACCCGAAGAAAAATTAAGAGAAATGTTTAATTTGAAAACTGGATAAAAATATAGCAAAACTCACTTGTAATTCAAGTGAGTTTTGCTAACATTATAATAATATAATTTACAAAAATTTGATAAAACTAAAGAAAATGTTTACAAAAATGTGATAAAATAATATAATTCCTAATGAAAAAGGTAAATAATAAAAAGTAAGGAGAAAATATATGAAAATAGTCATTAAAAATGCAACACTTATATCAATGAGTGAAAAAAGAAAAAAGATTGAAGAAAATATAGATATAGAAATAATAGATAGCAAAATAACAAAAATAGCAAACAACATAGAAGCTATAGATGCAGATAAAGTATTAGATGCAAAAGGAAAAGTAGTAATGCCAGGTTTAATAAATACACATGCCCATGTACCAATGAGCATATTTAGGGAAACAGTAGATGGATACAGTCTGCAAGACTGGCTTACAAAAAAGATATGGCCAATGGAAGATAAATTAACAAATGAAGATATATATTATGCATCATACCTATCATTTTTAGAAATGATTAAAACAGGAACAACTACAATAAATGATATGTATTTCATGACAGAAGATATAATAAAAGCAGCTATTGAATGCGGAATACGACTTCAAACAACAAGAACACTAATGGATGCAGGAAATGAAAAATTAGGAGAAGAAAGACTCGAAGAATTAAGAAAATTAGTAGAGAAATATAAAAACTATAATGATTGTATAAGTTTAAATGTAGGAATACATGGATTATACACATCAAGTAGAGAATATGTGCAAAAATGTATTAAATTTGCAAAAGAAAATGAATTACCAATACACATGCATTTTTGTGAAAATACAAAAGAAGTTGAAGATATTGAAAATGCATATAATGAAAAGCCAATAGATGTATTAAACAAAGAATTTAAGGATACAAAAATAACATTGGCACATGCAGTTAAATTAAATGAAGAAGAAATAGCAAAACTTTCTCAAAACAAAAACGTAAGTGTATCACACTGCCCAGTAAGTAACTTAAAACTAGGTTGCGGAATAGCAAATATATCAAAAATGATAAAAGAAGGAATAAATGTAAGCATAGGAACAGATGGACAAGGAAGCGGAAGTAACTTAGATTTATTTGAAAGTATGAAATATACAGCACTTCTTCAAAAAGGAATAAGTGAAGAACCAACACAAATGCCAGCATACGAAGTATTAAAACTAGCCACAATAAATGGAGCAAAAGCATTAGGATTAGAAGAAAAAGTAGGAAATATAGAAGAAGGAAAACAAGCAGACCTAATAATACTAAACTTAGACACAGTTGTGACGAAACCAGTAAATGATATAGTATCAGACATACTATATAATGTAAAAGGAAATAATATAGAAACAACAATAGTAAATGGAAAAATCCTAATGGAGAATAACAAGTTAAAAATAGAAGAAAATGATATATATGATGAATGTAAAAAAATAATAAGAAGAATACAATAAAAGAACGAGTTTTGATATAAAAAAATTTAAAAAAAAAAA